>NZ_DLAV01000031.1:0-132929 GCF_002494055.1 Sphingobacterium sp. UBA7038 | reverse complement strand
CGTTTAGGACGCAAGTGATGTTCAAGCTTAAAATCATCAATTCATTTTACATAGTAGTAAAAACCAAATATTTTGAAAATGTATCTAGGAGACAAATTTTTGTTATTCGGTGCGGTTCAATTTTTTATTTTTGCGCTGAATACCATTATATTTAACGCTTTTTCAATATGCTCCTAAATCTTAACACCCTATTGACCTTTTTAGCTGTCTTATTTAACTTCAATTTCGTTTGGAATAGATCATATTTCGCACCAAACTTTAGACAAAGCTTTTCAAAATCTTACCAATTCTTAGTTGGATACATATCTTTATTGGAACAATTAGCTTTGTTAAAATACCTAACGCCAATAAGAAATTCAATCCATTAATTTTTTCGGTGTTATAATATTTATGGCATATTTCTTAGAAATTTATTATCTTTCTACTTTTTAACATTTTAAACCTTTTGAAAATTATGGGTGGTCAACATGGTATGCGGGGGTATCTCCTGCAAACAATTATTACGGTTTTAGATAGTCTGTCTCAATCATCAAATTGGCAAACTGTTACCATTGAACCTAATGACGAATCCGAAAAAGTTGACATTAAATGGGAGCTAAATACTAATAAAAAAAAACTGGTACAGGTTAAATCATCCCAAAATACAATTAGTTATACTGCAGCGAAGAAGTGGGTAGCTGAACTAAAAAATGGGACTTTGGCAGAGCATTATGAGCTGATTTGCATTGGTCACACCGACTCCAAGCTAAATGAAACAAGCGATATTGATGGTGTGAAAATCGTAAAAAAGCCATTGGATTTGGATTTGTTACTTTCTAATTCAATTGTAAAACTCGATGAATTTTATGAGAAAAAAAATCGCAGTAAACTTCAAGCCACTATTAAACAAATATTAGTAAATAGCTTAAATTTCAAATTAGGACATGATTCAATCTTTGGAAAAACCATTACCAAAGAAGATTTTGATAATGTGCTTTTAAATTGGCTTAGCGCTATCGAAAAGTATGTAAGTAAAAATCCTTTTATTCAATTTACCGGTTTTGATAGTGAAGAGCCAATCTTAACTATTGAACAGATTATAACCTCAAACTTTTTGAAACTCATTGGCTGGAAACATTTCAGTAAAGATTTCACACTTGATTACTTTGATGACAAATTGGTAAGTAATGAAACCGCGAAAGTAGACTACTATGTTACTTTCGAAAGTAAATTAAAAGATAATACCACAAACCACATCTTCATCAACGCGCTACAAGATTACAAATATCCGGAAAATGCACGCTACGAGATTAGAAATTTTATAAAAGCCACTAACGTTATTACAGAGGATTTTAAAGCCAAAAGAAAGATTGATACTCAAAAATCTAATGGAGTTTTTAATATCCTCTTTTGGATATCTACTGACAACGATGATATCAATAAAGACTTTATCTATCAGAATAAAGAAGTTTTTAGAAATGAATATATGGAACTTGATCAGCATTACTTTTTAGTTGATAATGCTAAAGCAAACTTTATAATTAGCTCCATAGTAACCGCAAAGAACTTCCGGGAAGATTTACCTGTTAAATTTCTCTATCCAATAACAGAATTTAATTCGTCCTTCAATAAAATAGGAAAGCGAGGAACACAACTACCTCCAGAGTACATTAATACTAATATTCTTCCAATAATAAAAGAAAACAGTGAGAAGATCAGCGTACTTTTATTCTGCTCCGACCCATACAATCAAGAGAATCTAAAAAAAATAATATGGTTTCTCATTCGTTTGACCAGCGGATTGGCAAATGAATATATTGTTTATTTTAGTGACTACTCTTTAGATTTTCAAAACGAAGTATTGGATGTGCTTCAATCTTTTGATAATAGTGACCTTTTAGATAAAGTAAGCGTTAAAAAATCACTATTTGTTGAAACATTGCAGTTTGCGGAATTGTCTATACCCACCATTGGCGACATTTCATCAACAATTGAGGCTATTCAATCAGAGGGAGAACTTCGAATTAACCCTATTTTTAAAGAGCAACTGCCTTACGGAGATATTCTCAAACCAATCCTGAATACAGATAAGATTAGTGCGCAGGATTTAAAAATATTCCTATCTCATAAAGGAATTTTTTTAAAGAATGCGGACAAGCGTAAACTTATGGACTTGATGGTAAGCTTGCTATTTAGTCCTATCGAGTTAGAAAATTTCATTAATTTGATAAATGTTAAGGAACGACCGGTTAGTAGTATTCCATATTTTCTACCAGCGATAACTGAGACACCTATATCGGAAATATTTAGTCAGATCAGGCCAAACTTTGAAAACATTACGGATGGTCTACAAGCAAAGCTAAATAGCCCGGTTGTCTTTTCCTCCGACCCAGATCAGCCTGGACTTTTTTTATTTTCATCGCATGTCGAGAAAAAAGATCCAACAAAACACATCGCACTGAATACAATTTGGGAACCTATTAAAATCACGTACCAAAAAATTAATGGCGGATTCATCTTAAACAATGTTGAGACAAATTCCAAAGATGCCAAGATTATCGCTAATCGAATAAATACAATTATTAAAGAGGAGCTACTAGAGCATGGCCACATTGCTGACCAAACTACAGAGATCAAATTTTCTGACTTTACATCAAATACAGAAAGGGTTAATTTTTTGTTGAGCTTCAACAATATTGCTAGTAGCAATATTTTTATAAAGCAAGATATAAAAGGTCTAAAGTATATTTTCGACGAGACTAAAGAAATCCCCGAAATATATAAAGATCGGACTGAGAAAGACTTAATCATACTTTTCAGAGGCAAAAAACTTGAAGGATTAAGAGAGTTGTCAGAAGACCTTTTTAAAGAAATAATTTTACTCGAAGAAATTACAATTTCATATAACTTCGAGATTAAAGGTGTTAAAAGCAACCTGTCCGTAAGATATGACTTTTCAGATGCGTTGAAAATAAGACCAATAGAGGGTACCTTCAGATCTCAAGCATACTTACACAAAAATTACTATGTAAAACAAGTACGCAAAATTGCGGATTTGGAAAAAAATCTGAATAAAGAAGTTGAGCGACTTAAAATTGAAAAACTGCAAAAATTTGGCAAGATATAGCAGATTATGGATAACCTTGAATGTATAGCAAAGTCTTTGAAGAATATGGTTGGACGATTTGAAGCCGATGCCTTCGCTCGCCAAATGACCTCATTTATAAATGGAATCACACTTCCTTGGAATGGATCGATTATCAATGGATTGGTTTCTCCTTTTAGGCAGTTGTTTTATTTATTCAATCTCAATATAACTTCAGACATAAATTCCAGTGAGCGAATACCATTTGACCTCGAAAAAGACTGGCCCATAATAGTTCCAATGCTAGCAAAAATGGAATCAGCTCATAGGTATGAATATGGTGAGCTAAAGCCTTTTTCTGAGATTCTTTTTGAAACAATGGACACTGAAGAAGTTTTGCGACGAAGGCAGATTGGGTTATCCACCTATATCTCATTTTTTCATGTTGGTCCATTACATTTTGAAGAACAGGCCATTGAAAAAGTTGTTGAGCTTTATAAAAACTTCGATTCCGAATTGATAAAAACTTTTGGGTGGAATGCTGATGATGTAATTGCATTATATAATTGTCTTGATGCTTTATTTGAATTAAAGAAGGATAAAGCCTTTATAAAACAGCAAAAAAAAGAATTAAATAAAGACGAGTTCAAAAAAGAGATATTAAGTGCTTTAGCGAATGGCAGTAGTTTTAAAGAGGCAATGAGATCCTTATCGGAACAGCCTATAGATATGTTTAAGTACATTGCTGATCCGTCTATGGTCAATATTTTCTCATTATTTGATCTTGAACATTGTTCGAAACCGCTTGTTGACACTGTATTGGAAAAATTGACTATTACTAGTTCTGTTGACAAAAATTTTTTGTTTTTTAGCCAGCCAAACCAGTTATATAAAAAGCCTATCTATAAACTATTGGATGGTAATTATATGATTATTGATCACAGAGTCTTATTGAATGCAATGTCTGACTTACTTCAGGAGAAGTGCTCTGAGATTATTAAAAATAAAAATCGTATCACCAAAGCTAGGGATAAATATCTAGAACGCAAGATTGAACAAATTTTTAAAGACTTTTACAAACAAAATAGCCTCGTAAAAATATTACCATCGTATTACTTAGAGAAAGGTGGTAGCGAACGGGACCTTTTAGTATTAGCGGGAGAAACAGCGTTGATTATAGAGGCAAAAGCCGGGAAAATACGCGAACCTATGTATGATCCAGACAAAGCCTATAATGGAATTTGGCAAGATTTTAAGGAAACCATTGACTATGGGTATATACAAGCTTATAGTGTTAAGGAAAAATTGATGGCTAAGATGCCTTTTGATGTTTATGACAAGAAAATGAACGTTGTACTTAACATAGATCCTAATAACATAAAAGATATTCATACTATAATAGTAACGTATAATAAATTCGGTCACGTACAGTCTGATTTGCAAATGATGTTAGATCTATACGATAACGACGATCACTTCCCATGGGCAGTCTGTATTGATGATTTAGAAATATTTCTTTTAGGATTAATAAAACTAAAGATGTCAGAAAGGGATTTTTACAGGTTTTTAAATCAACGGAGAAACTTACATGGACAATTAATAGTGAACGACGAAGGACAAATTACAGGTCAGTTTTTAAAACATAAAAAAATTTTAAAGCAGACTGGTACATATCGTTTTAGCCCAAATGACGACTACATTTATGATCAATTATACAGCACTGGCTTGGGCTTTAAAAAGGAACGAGGAATGGATCGAAAAACTGATCCGAGATTCATCAAAATAGTTTAGCATTAAATAGGATATTATTTTTTCGATTATTCGCTGTTTTAAGAAAAGAAAAAATGAACATGCTAAACACAAATGAGTTTAAGAAACTAAATTTTTATCAAATAAATGATATAATGGAAATTATTGAGGTTCATGAAAATATTTGACAATATATCTTCAGTAAATTTCACGATCTTGAAAAATTTGTTGCAGAATTAGAAGTTGCGGAAAAAGGTAGAATATTCGGATAAATATCTGAGGGAAAATAAATAAAAATTCTATTTAAAACTTTGCCTTGATTGGTGTGGTTTTTTAATAGATATGAATAGTATGGAAGACGAAAAATTAGCCTGGGCCAACGTAAGAATGCGACTAGATCAATCTTACGGGTATGATGAAATATGGGAAGAAGCAATTCAAATTTTCAACAACAGATTGAGAAAAAAATTTTTCTCTCCAATTCAAATTATAATCAATGATAGATCAAAAAATGGTGAAGGTTTCGCTATCATGACTGTTCAATGTGCAATCATTGAGACTCTCGCTGCATTTAGAAAGGGGATGATTTTCAATCATAATAACCGTAATGGAAATCCAGCTTATGAATACAAGTCAAGCAGGAAAATTTTCACAGAATTTCTTCTATCTGCATCTATATTTAAGGATCATTTTTGGTCATTAGACATACATGGTGCTATGGTTCCAAACAATCCGTTTAATTCAATAGATTTTTATTCTGATGTTCGATGTGCATTAATGCATGAGGCAAGAACAAAAAATAGTTGGCATATAAATCTTTCGCCAAAAAAAACCGATAGCAAGAACGAATCAAAATTCATTGTGACGGAAAATGGAAAAATTAAGATATACAGAACACTGCTTCATTACAGACTACTCAATTATTTTATGGAATATCAGAACGAATTGCGGCAAAATAATCAAGATGGGGAGATCTTAAGAAAATACTTTGCCAGAAAAATGGACAGCTTGTTTGAAGTTGTACCTGACGTAAATTTCGATTGGTGGAACTAATATATCTAATAATAATCCTGTAAAAATAATAAATTCAAGAATGATTGTATCATCTAATAATTCATTATCAAGCACTCAGTAGAAACTTTAAATAAAATGGATATAAGGAAGATCTGATTACCATTCAAGCAGTATTACAATCAATAGAAAACACTTCTATCAATTGAAATACAAATAGTTAAAAGGAACAAACAATATTCTACACATATAAAGAACGATAAATTAATCATATTTTGAAAATTCTAGATATTGATCTCGATTATTTCCTTCACAAAAAAGCAGACACCCCTGTTAAAAGAAATAGAAGAGTACATAAAAAAGTGTATAAATGCGAAAAAAAACTCCCTCTCAAGATTAACCAGTGACCTTTTAGAGCAGATTAATATTATTGAATGATCAGTCCTTTTTTCAGAAAATGTATTATAGCAGAAAGATGAGGTGAGATTCCATTTTTTAATCCATATCCCTTAAAAGTAAAACAATCCTTTTTTGATCGTCAATATAATCTTATATATAGCGCGACAAAGAAACTAACAACTGCAACTATAATTATTACTAATATCAAAATTAGAATACTCAGATCATCAAAATTTAGATAAACGAAAACAGGCAAATAGAACTACATGGGTTAATCCCATATAATTCTATTTGCCTATTTTTATCTTCTTAATAAACTGTAATAAAGGCACTAAAGGTTCTATTGAGCTCTCGTGACCCCACTAAAGGAGACACTTAATAAAAGGTGCCTCCTTTTTTTATACCCATAAAAAACTATGAACCAACCTGTTAAAGTATGTTCATTTAGAGTTCGAAAATATTAACAAAATTATTTAGTCTTTGGTTATCGATGGCGCAAAAAATGAGGTTTGTAGCCACTCTCCTACCGTTTTTCCAGAGTTCGATTTCTCCTTAAGGATTCGTATTTCTTAGATAACCTCGTTCATATTATTCGAAATAGCATAGGAAATAAATTTTGTGTTCGATCCATGTACAATTTATCCGATGAATTTCTTCGATGAAATAATACTCCTGCGCCCACTGCTTGTAATAACAATTGCCTTTAGCATAACAACCTTTCCTTTTGGGACCATTATTTTAATGGTTTGACTGGGTTTGGCTAAAAGATCTGCATCAGTAGGATCTTTTCCATTTAATGTGAAGTAAATTGCAGCATCCGGAACAGCAGTATCGAATGTGATATTGAAACTATGTCCAGTTTCAGTAGATTCTAGCGTTTCAAAAACAGGAGGAACCCAATAATTGTAGCCTTTTCGATCAAAGTATGCTAACTGATATGGCAAACGCTCTATTTTAAAAGTCTCAACATTCTTCTGACAACTCGATGTCCAACCAGTTTCGGCAAGTCCCAAAATTCGAGGTAATATCATATACTGTAATTTACTGATATGATAGATATGTTCAGTCCAGATACAACCTTCTACCCCACGGATCAGATCTTTTCTATTCATAGTAGTTTCATCATTCAAAGGATTGTATTGGTAGGAACTTGACCACGGGTAGTTTCCACCATGATTAATCGGTTCTTGTTTGGAACTACTCTGGGCATAGTCAAAATAGAGTCCATATTTACTTGATGCTAAAATAACCGGATGCTTTTTAGAAAGTTGCTCATCAAGTGTCCTTTCATCAAACCGGTTCATCACTGAAAATTCTCCATTGGTATTCCCTTCAAGTATTTCATCCCATCCGATCATCTTCTTTTTTTTGCTTTCCACGATTTTATGTAGTCGAGAAATAAAATAACCCTGTAGAGCTTTCATATCCTTTATATTGTTCCGTTGCATAAAAGCTATAACATGAGGTGATTTCTCCCAAAAACCTTTGAAACATTCGTCCCCACCGATATGAATATATTCATATGGGAACAGGTCAGCAATTTCACTCAAAACCTGATCAATAAAATTATAAGTAGTTTCCTTTGTAGGATCGAGCGAATTGTCTGTATACATTTCATATTGACCATTTCCAAACCATCTGGCGAAGCTACTTCCTGGATTTACCTTTATCGTGGTATCTCCAGTCACACAAAGAAAGGGATAAGACGCAATAGCAGCCATTGCATGTCCCGGCATATCAATCTCCGGAAGGATAACTATATTTCTGAATCTAGCGTATTCCACGATCTCTCGGATCTGCTCATGCGTATAAAATCCGATATCATCAGCTTTTTCGTCCTGTTGTGGGGGAAGCATATCAGTACCGAAATGACCGGTTCTGGAAACTCTTCTCGCTCCAATTTCGGTCAGTTTGGGAAGGCTCTTTATTTCAATTCGCCAGCCCTGATCGTCAGTCAGGTGCCAATGAAATACGTTCAGTTTGTACCTCGCCATTAGATCAAGTACCCATTTTATCTCATCGACAGTGAAGAAATGACGCGATACATCTAGCATCAATCCCCTATAACTAAATTGGGGACTATCCAGAATTTTCACCGCAGGAATAGCAACATGATCACTTTTTTTATTTGGAATAAGCTGGAGAAGTGTCTGAACCCCATAAAAAAGCCCCTTCTCTTCTCCTACAATTTCTATTTGATTTTCGCCAACCTCAAGTTTATACGATTCATCTGAAGAATGACCAGTTTTTCCTTCCTTAACTAGGATGGTATTCTGTATTCCCCCTTTGTCCTGTTCAAGGCCTTGTATCAACTTTTCCAGCAACTCAGAAGCACCCCTTGTATTTCCGATACTTTTAATTTTAGTATTAGAAGATAGGACAAATTTTCCGTTTCCGATTATCACATTATTTGGGTATGGAACAACTGAGATTTGTGCGAAAACTGAAATATTGATCAATACACAGATAATTATGATTAAATTAAACTCTCTCATTTTGATCAATATGGTGTGCGGAATATTTTTGCTCGATAAAATTTGGCTCCAGATTTAGTCCTATAGTATTGGAAAACGCCAGAACTGGAATAGATATCAACGTATCGGGTACACCATACCGGGCTGGTCACAGGATCAGGAAGTACAGTTGTTTTCTCTGAATCCGGTCTAGTAAGAACAAATAATCCTGATTGCTGTCTACTTATTGACTTCACCATAGTTTTATTAATGCCAGTTGTATCCCCTGGACCATCAGTAAATATTTTAGTGGTTTTATTAAAATTGTACACTCCTCCATTTGTTGATACCCAAAGCACATTGTCATCGGCAAGATCCCTTCCCAGATCATGTCCAAATGGGTTTTTACTGCTTGTTGTATTTAGATACCCCCTTCGTGCAGGTAGTTCAGTCAAAGTTGGTGCAGCATCGGTACCTCCTACCTGCATTGCTATTACAAAATCATTTCCAGTGGCCCAAAGAATATTTTCTAAAGGATCATAAACGACAGCATGTGCCTTATTAAGCTTCACTGCCGCATGCGCCAGATTATCTGTACCTGTTGAAGAAGCATATAAATAAACAGAATCTCTATCCGTTGCCGCAACAGCAATATTTCCATTTGGAAGTAGTTCAACGCTATGAGGATTATACCCAAGATTATACGCCCATTTTTTCACTCCCGATGGATAAGAAGCAATAGTGATCAAACCACTGGAACAGGATGCAACGAGATGGTTGCCACCCCAGGCGTCAACTTTGCGTACCTTAAAATCTGTAGGAAGTCCCCAATGGTCAATTGCATACTGGGAATACCCTTTGACAAGTGTCGGTTTCCATGACCATTTTAAAGCTGTCGTCAAATTCCAATCGGCAACTGCGGGATCATAGATTTCAATCATGTTGGTAGCTTGATTGCCAGTCCAGATCCAGTCATCTCCTGCTGCAACAGAATAGGACTGAGCGTTTTCAACGGAAGTTAAGTTATCTTGAGAAGTCAAAGATAGGTTGTTACTATTTTTGCAGGACACCATAAATGCAGCTGCAATAAAAAATAATATTCTTTTCATGTTATAAAAAATTAATAACCTTGATTTTGTGGTAAGAGATTAGGATTTTTAGTGATTTCAGCTTCCGGTATCGGAAATATACCGTGAAAATCTTTTACATTTTTTGCTCCTAGAGGGTTGTCGTTTGCTGCAGATTTAACAGCTTCAACCAATTTCTTCCAGCGGACAAGATCCCATTTGCGTTGAAATTCTCCTACAAACTCGATTCCACGTTCTTTAAATATTTGTAAGCGAATCTCGTCCTTACTCAGGTTGCTCAATGGTTTCTGTAGTCCTCCATGTTCTAAACGGACCTTATTAATCCAATTCAAAGCTTCGGGAGCATTTCCAAGTTCATTTTGAGCCTCGGCAAGAATAAGGAGTACATCAGAGTACCGTTGAAAATAAAGATTCTTTCCGCTATTACGATCATTAGCTTGAAAATCCCAAAACTTGGCACCGAACCAAGGACGTCCCGGTTTCAGATTACGCGAAAAGGTCTGGCCGTTATAGCCACTTGCCAGCGTTACTTCTTTTCGTTTGTCACCATCCTCAAACATACCAACCAACACGCTTGATGGATAATAGTTCTCATAACCACGAAATACATTCGAGCCGAAATCAACACCTGCATAGGTTTTATTATTGGCATCTTTTGTTGGCATAAACCATGTATAGTAATAGTTTGTGACAATATTGGAGTTAGAAGAAGAAACACGAAGATATTGTATTTCAAAAATAGACTCCTTGTTATTCCTGAATTTCAAATTTGGATCAAATAGCTTATCATAATCTACAAGCTGATAAATGCCAAGATCAATAACCTGTTGAGCATATTTAGCCGCATCAGCCCATTTCCCATCAAAAAGACAGATCTTTGCCAGTAAAGCCATAGCCGCGCCTTTTGTCGCCCTGCCCACTTCGGAACTTGGATAGGTATCAGGCAAATAGTTCGCTGCCTGCAGAAGATCCTTTTTTAATTGTTCATGAACGATTTCCAATGGTGTACGGGGTAATACGCTTACCTGATCTACAGGCAATTCCTCAGTCCACATTGGAACATTACCAAAAGAATTGGTAAGCATATAATAATAAAGTGATCGTAGATAAAGAGCCTCTCCTAATACTCTATTCTTTGTTGCTTCAGTAACGTTTGATTTGCCGACACGGTTAATAACCATGTTGGCATTGGCTATTGAAGCAAAACATTTTCTCCAGATTCCAGTTACATTTCCGGGTGAAGCAGCAGTAAATGTATATTCCTGATTAAAATCATTTGTAGGTACATAGAGTAAAAGATCTGTTCCTTGCTCGATAGACTTCCACAGATCTTCCTGGCCAAATAACTCGCTCAATCCGGAATATACGCCATTGATGGCCTGAATACACTGTGCCTCAGAAGTAAAAAATTGATTCGGGGAAATTTTACTATAAGGATCCTCTTCCAACGTTTTGGTACAAGATGAAAATCCCAGCAGACTCACACATACTATTGCTTTATATATATTTATTGATATCCTTTTCATAATTTATTCATTAAAACCCAACATTAATTCCCAATGCATAAGTACGTGCATTAGGATATGTACCATCGTCTTTCGCCCTAATCGTAGAACTTGTTCCACCACCATTCACTTCAGGATCGAAACCATTATATTTTGTCAACAACAAAAGGTTTGTTCCAGTTACATACACCGATGCGGATTTGAAGGTTTTTGGAAAAAGGCTCTTGAGGTTATAACTTAGTTGAAGGCTCTTTAAGCGAATAAAAGATGCATCATGAAGAAAACGTGAACTTGGTACATTATCTCTTGAATTAACCATTGGTATATCCGAACCGGTATTTGAGGGTGTCCATCGGTCGGCCATATAAGCAAACTGATTTGTAAATTCGGCTCCGCTACCCATAAAAAATTCAATGGCATTGTACATGGTATTTCCTTGGTTGTATTGTAGAAAAAGGTCAAGTGATAAATTTTTGTAGGTAAATGTATTTCCAAATCCACCATAGAGCTTAGGATTTGGAGTGCCCAGATACATATAATCGTCGATATTCAGTAGACCATCTCCATTCTGATCTACATATCGTGGCTTACCGGGTTTATAGAAACCAGAAGGTGAAACTAATTTCCGGCTTCCTGCTGTGCGGGCAAGTTCTTCGTCAATCTCTTGTTGATTGTGCCATACTCCGCCATAAATAGCTCCAAAATTGGCTCCAATTGGGACACCTACTTTTAAATAATTCGTATTGGCACCATAGCCATTATTATCAATAGATACCATGACAAGTGGGCCAATATCTTTGATTTCCTGACTATTTGTTGATAGCGTCAATGTAGATTTCCAATTGAAATCTTTATGTGCAATCATGTCGCCAGAAACCATCAGTTCAAACCCTTGAGAAACAGTTTTACCCAAATTTACCAATCGTGAGCTGAATCCGGTTTGCTGGGGTATCTGTACATTTAATAGAAGATCTTTCGTATTGGTCTTATAATAATTGACATCAATAGTCAACCTTCCGTTCCATAAACTCATATCAAAACCAAGATCGATCTGTGAGGATGTCTCCCAAGTGAGATTCGGATTATCCATCGAGGATTGCGTATATCCCAAAACCGGATTCTCTCCAAAGATATAGCCTTTGGAATTTGGAGCCAGCGTAGCAAGAGACTGATAATTTCCTATCCCCTGATTTCCGGATTTACCATAACTGAACCTAAAACCCATGTCGGAAATTGTTTTTTTGACCTCTGATTCCTTAAAGAAAGATTCATTGGAAACGCGCCATTTTACGCCAAACGACGGAAAGAATCCCCATTTATTGTTCATTGCAAAATTGGATGCACCATCATAACGGCCACTCATTGTAAGATAATACTTACTATCAAAATCATAGTTTATACGACCGAGGTAGGACACTCTTGAATTCTTTTCTGCATTAGAAGAAACAGTTCTGTTTACCTGATCTGCAGATGCGAAATTGTTATACTTCATAATGTCATCTGTCAGTCCCGTCACTGAAATACCCATTGTACTATTCTGGCGATTTTCCATGGTAAAACCGCCTAAAAGATTTAGATGATGAAGATCCCAGTTTCGATCATAATTCAGCGTATTTTCGTTCAGCCAATATGTCGAAGTACCCATCCCAGATGAAGCATTAGCCGTTGTGTTTTTTGTCGCAATCTTAGACGGCATAAACGAAGGAACGAAATAAACATTTTTATTATTTGACAAGGATGTTCCAAAAGCAGATTTAAGTTTCAAGCCTTTGATCAGTTCAGCTTCGATAAATAAATTAGCCTGGAGGTCATTTACAGTATTAGCATTCTCTGTAAGCTCCGCTACTACTGGTGGTGTATCCACATCGCCGCCCGAGTACCATATCGGATTATAAGACTCAAAGCTACCATCAGGTTTCCGTACAGGCATTGTGGGGGGCAAAGTAATCATCGAACTTGGCCAACCGGCATTAGCACCATAATTCACATTCCCCGAATTAATCTTATATCTCGATGCATTGAGATTTAAGCCCATCCGGATTTGGTCTGAAAACCGTTTATTCATATTGATACGTCCCTGAAATTTGGCCATATCAGTACCTTTGACGATCCCTTTCTGGTCGATCATATTCCCCGAAATAAAATAGGTAAATTTTTCTGAACCACCGCTTGTTGACGCGTTATAGCTCTGATAGATACCTGTCCGCATCGTTTCGTCGGTCCAATCTGTACCTTTTTCACCAACTATATTTATCACAGAATCTATGTTTGGATATACCACAGCACGATTTTGATCCAGTCTTGACTCGTTAATAAATTGGGTAAACTGACGTGCATTCATCAGTTTTAATCTTTTTGGAAGTTGCTGGATACCGGTTATCGTGCTGACATTGGTATTATCCTGATTTGCTTTCCCCTGTTTCGTCGTGATCAATACCACACCATTTGCCGCCCTTGAGCCATAGATCGCTGTCGCTGAAGCATCTTTCAGAATGTCTATGGATTCTATATCTTCAGGGTTGAGCGTATTTAAATTTGTAGCGTCGATCAGGCCATCCACAACATATAAAGGCTCATTTGTGGCACTGATAGACCGAGCTCCTCGGATGCGGATTGAAGTTCCAGCACCCGGCGCTCCATTACTTGACTTAACGTCCACACCTGATGCTCGCCCCTGCATCATCTGATCAACCCGCATTACGGGCATATTGGCAAATATTTTACCTGAAATAGTCGAGACGGCTCCCGTTAAATCCTTTCTTTTTACGGCGCCATATCCCACAAGGACAACTTCATCCAGTTCCTGAATCGTCTCGTTAAGAATAATGGTAAGACTCTCATAACTTGTGATCGGCATTGTAACTGTTTCGTATCCCGTATAAGAAACGATAAGCTCATCTCCAATCCTGGCTCCTTTGAGCAGAAAAATCCCATGTTCATTACTTGCGATACTTTGCCCGGTTCTTTTTAACCGAACTGTTGCGCCAGCGACAGGAGCTCCCTTTCTGTCGGATATCTTCCCATTAATATCATTAGTCTGCACCAAATTTTCACCTCCAGTCGATCCTGCCTGACTTGCTGAGCTTGACTTAGTAACGACGATGATCTGATCTTCAATACTGAACTTTAATGATTTCTCTTTCAGCAACTGTGTAAGCGCCTGCGATAAATCGACATTTTCAACTTCAATAGATGCTCTGTCACTTTTTCCAATGGACTTTTTGGTATATAAGAAATCATATCCGGTTTGAGCACTTATTTTATTGAAGATCTTCTCCAGTGTTGTATTTTTCTCTTTGAGCGTAACCTTTTGCCCAAAGCTTTTTGCACTGATATGTACTGTGGCCAAAACAAGAAACAAGGCTGTTAATTTCATAGTTAGCAGAAATTTAAAGACACAGCACCTCCACTGTACTTTATTAAAAAAATAATTTTTGTACATTTGATTTTACGTTGTTATTGAAGTGAACATGATTTCGAACTCATCACTTCGGTTAATAAAATAATTCGATTGACCAGCAACTAAAACTTAGGGCTTTCGGTTGCTGCCGATAAGCCCTAAGTTTAAAAAGAAGGAATTAAGGCATAACTATTACCCTCCTTCCTTCCACTTTGAAATGGACTCCTCCAGTTTTTTCCAGGCTTTTTAATATTTGGTCTATATTTTTCTTACGGTTGAATTTCCCCGTAAATACCTCATTACTGACGTCACCAATGTAATTCACTTCTTCAATACTATACCATCTTTCGAGTTTAGCCATTACATCCTTAATGTTTTCATCATTGAATCGGATAAATCCATCCTTCCAGCTTGCATAGTCCACCGCTTCAACCTGGTTGACTAGGATGGAACTTCCTGAAAATACAGCCTGCTCACCAGGGGCCATGACTACTGATTCAGCAGATTCAGGTTTGAGAATAATTTTTCCTTCGAGCAATGTGGTATAGGTATTTTTATCTTCCGGATAGGCGGAGACATTGAAATGGGTACCTACCACTTTAATAAGTTGGCCTTTGGACTTTACATAAAAAGGTTTCTGTTTATTTGGAGCAATTTCAAAATATGCTTCTCCAACAATTTCTACGCTACGTTCACCTTCTGGAAACATATTTGGAAATTTAAGCCTGGAGTCTGAGTTTAACCATACTTTTGATCCATCGGCCAGAACTAGACAATACTGACCACCTCTAGGCGCTATTGCAGTATTCCATTTTTCAGCAGCGCTATTTTTAGATTCAATAGCCTTATACTGTACCGTACCGTCCTCTGATCTAACAATGACCATAGCCGATGATACAACAGAATCACCAATCCTAATTTTGTTGAGGTCCACTGATTTTCCATTTGCCAGTTGGATCAGCGCACTATTTCCACCAGGTACAATAACCCTAAGATTATTCGGATCAGCAGATGGACTGTGCAAATAGAAATATAATCCCACACCAATTATGGCGATTATTGAAGCAGCCTTCCAAAGCCAGGAAAGAACAAGTGGTTTAACCTGAGTTTCATTATTGGGCAATTGGGAAAATATCCTTTCCTTGACACCAGTCAGGTCAGGTTCATCATATTCCTGGTCAAGATATCGCTGATATAAATCTTCAACAAGTTTCTTTTCTTCAATGGAACAGAGTCCATTGATATATTTTTGTAAGAGTTTGTCAAGTTCCTTTTGATCCATTTGGTTTATGAGCTTTATTATAATGAGGCTTCAAAACCAAAAAGGTATACATGTGATCTGAAATTATTTTAAAAAAAATAAAAGTAGCCCCATATAGGGTGTCAATTTCTTCCTCAACTGCTCCATTGCCCTAAACATTGTTGTTTTAACAGAGTTTTCAGAAATACCCATTTCCTCTGCAATCTGCTTATAGCTGAGTCCCTCGATTTTCCCTTTGCGGTAAACATGCTGCATTTTTGGTGGAAGCTGTGAGATCTCATACTCAAGTGAAATATGGGCTTCCTTAAATAATAATTGTTCTTCCGCGTTATCGTTAGTTACTCCCTCACCGAGCTTGGCTAATTCCGACACAAATACCTCCTTTTTGTTGGAACTTGTAATAACTTTTATGGATTTATAGCGGACCGCGGAAAAAAGATAAGCGTCAACATTTTTTATTTCCAATGATTTTGCTTTTACCCAAATATTGGTAAAAACATCCTGTACTACATCGCAGGATTCATCGCTGCTTTTCAGCACTTTGTAAGCCTGAATATAAAGTCTATTCCAATAACGGGCATAAATTTCGGAAAATGCGTAATAATCCCTTTCCTTTAAAAGGGAAATAAGTTCTTCGTCACTAGAAGAATTATAAAGTCCGGCTTTCATTGGTGTGCTAAATTAGATAGCTTATATGTACTAAATATTCTTCTTTCATTAAGCAATCATTAACTAAGGGAAATCCAGTACATTTTATTCGAATTTATATAACTTTTCTAAAGTTTCAAAATGTAAACCTATTATCGGACGAGACAAGGAACTTTTGACTATAGATACTTGACTGATTCATAAACAGAAATTTATATTCATCTTGATTACAAAAAACAAAATTACATTTTTCATTACATTAAAATTTAGATAAACGAAAACAGGCAAATAGAACCACATAGGGTAATCCCATATCATTCTATTCGCCTGTTTTTATCTTCTTAATGAACTGTAATAAAGGCACTAAAAGTTCTATTGAACTCTCGTGACCTCCACAAACAACAAAGCCGAACTTTAAGTTCGGCTTTGTTGTTTATTGCAGAATACCTTTGTTGACCGCATCCCGTAAGACACCACCTGCTGTATCTCCCGCGTATTCCCAATACATCGCACCGAGCAGCCCCGTCCTATGTACGTAATCGCATTTAAATGCAATCGACTCTGGCGTTTCATAGGTCAACACAAACTCCCCTTTATCGTTGACAAGATAATGTGCTTTCGCTTCATCGTCCCATTTCTGTTCAAAGTCCTGCAACGCAAGCAGATCTTTATAATCGATAAAACCTTTGACATCAGTTTTATTGCCCCGGCCATAGAATGGAATTCCCAGCACCAATTTTTCTACAGGCATACCGCCTTCGACATGCGCCTTTACAGCCTCCACACAGGTTGTACCACCCGACATAGCGGAACGATGCAAACTCGCATGATGGTACGGCGGGTGTCCCGAATCATAAGTCATGATATTCACAAAATCCACATCCTTCTCAATCTTGTCAAAAGCAATATACTTACCGCTCGCCACAGAAGCTAAAGTCAACAGTCTCTTCTTACCGATAGCCTTGCGAATATCGTGCATGAGCAAGGTGAAATTTTCCGTATCGGCTAAAGAAGACGAAATCCCGGCAGAAGAATTCGTTGGATATTCCCAGTCGATGTCAATACCATCAAGATTAAACTCCCGCACCACACGCAAGCAGTCTTTGGCAAACTTCTGCCGATTCATTTCATCAGCGGCCATTTCGCTAAACCGGCCGCTTCCCCAGCCGCCAACGGACAACAATACCTTTAGATGTGGATGTGCTTTCTTAAGATCCGTAATAGCTTTCAATCTAGATTCATTATCTATACGCAGGCCATCAAAGCTATCGCTGACATGTGCAAAGGCATAATTGATATGCGTCAGATAGGTCGGATCAGGCATCACTTTAGACCAGGAGGTGACATAGGCGATAACAACTTTTTTGTTTTTTGCTCGTGCACGACTTACACTAGGGTACAATAATAAAGTCAATAACAGAACAGTGAAGGTCTGGCTAAGTATTGATTTCAATTTAGATTCCATAATAGCTTTTTATTTTGTTTCAAGATGATATTGATTGTCCTAAAATATGATCGTTAAAGTATGCGCATTCGATGCTTATGGGCGACCTACAGTTTCAGATAAATAGGTAGCTTCTTCAGCAAGATCGCATACCACAACATCGCAAAAGCCCAAAGCAATGAACCGGCAATAGCTAAGCCCATATACTCCGATTGTTTATAGAAGAACAGGGGAAGATGAAAACCCCAGCAGATAAAGTAGATTAGATCGGGAGCAAGATAGGTCGTTAATGAGTTCTTTCCAGCCTCCTCAAAAACCCGCATACCCCGCTGGTAGCCTTTCACGTCTATGAAATAATAAAGCGGTATCAAAAGCAATACGCTAATCCCGCAACAAACCAATGCCCAACTCGGCGTACCATGGATTTTGGATAAAATAAACCAAAAACGCAAAACAAAACCCATAGCCAGCCAGATCGTGGCAAGGAGAAACAAGATACGCAACAAGATGCGCGGCGTTGCCGCATATCGTTTCATAAGCATTCCCACAAGTGTTCCGGCTAACACAATACAGGGTATATTACCGGATAATAGGACATGCAGATACCGTCCAATGCCAGAAAGTTCAATTTTTAATTCGGTGTGAGCCAAAATATTGAGCAGAAAAAATATCAGCCAGCCACATACAACAACGATTATCCTACCCCGACTCAACAAGAAAATAGAAGCCGCGGCAAAATATCCCCATCCAATCAGCCCTAAAATCCCCCACCATCCTACTTCCAGCCCCTTTCCATCAGAGGCTTTAAACATGTATACGAGATAAATAATACCCACTACACCAACAAGACGCATCCCCTTAAAAAAGAGCGGATAGGTAGAATCTTTCGGATAATGATTCCAAATCAGAAAAACGAATACATACAGCAGTCCCAACCACAACAAATGCGACATTCCCGTCAGCTGTGGATCAACTCGCGAACCATTCAATATCAATACCCCAATAAGCAATAAACTTAATGTTCTGATCAGCATATGAACAAAAATAACCGTTGTCGACGATCCTAACTTTTCCCGGGCTGCCACAGCATAAGGAACAGCCACTCCAACCATAAAAAGAAATCCCGGGAAAACCCAGTCCGCCAACCCCATTCCGTCCTCATCTGCTTCTGTATGAACCAACCATTTAGGCACAGCTGGAATAAACAGGTCATTAACAAATAACATCAGGAATAGCGTAAGACCACGCATAACATCCATTGAACGGATTCGGATTGTAGGTACAGCTTGCAATTCGTTCATAATTGATTCGTTGTGTTCAAAAAGTAGCTATCAGCGTAGCTGCTTAGCCCATCTCTTTCCTGGATCCTTCTTTGATAATTTTTTAGTGATTTTATGGCGACCGGAACCTGGTGAAAAATTCCCGCATAGAAAAATTCCTGTATAACGAAACGAAAAGACAGGGTATTTCGCTAAGATTTATCATCAGTAACGCTAATGAGATATCTTTGAATAATCTAAGATGAGAAAAAAATAACACTATATAGTGAAATATTTGTTCAAATTAGTGTAAATTTTACTCATAAAACACAGAAATCGTGTGCTTTACTGCAGTGATCCTTATAAACGACAACTTACAAGCCAGTCAACGCACAAAAAGAAATGTCATACATGCTCGAATTGTTACTTTTATGATCTGTATTGTATTGCATATAAAAAGCAATTTATCTAAGTTTGACAAAAACAAATTTACGATACAGCCGATCTACATGAAATTAATTCTTTTTATCTGCTTGTTCTTCGCAACACAAGCTATCTTCGGACAGAATATCAGCGTCGTCCAAACAACAAATAAACAGTACAAACCATGAATCAATTAAAATTTCGTGACGCCACGCAACAAGATTTACCACGCATCGTAGAAATATACAATTCTACCATAGCCTCTCGCATGGTCACAGCAGACACTAGTCCCGTATCTGTCGCCAGTAGACAAAAATGGTTTGACGAACACAACGCTTCGAAAAGACCCCTGTGGATGATAGAAGATGTAAATAGCCAGGTACTTGGCTGGGTAAGTTTTCAATCTTTCTATGGTCGTCCAGCTTATGATGCAACAGTAGAAATTAGTATCTATTTGGACGAACAGCAACGCGGCCGGGGCCTGGGTAAACAGATTCTCCAGTACTGCATTGATAAAGCCCCAGGTTTAGGCGTACATACCTTATTGGGATTTATCTTTGCACACAACTTGCCTAGTATCGCATTATTTGAAAAGATGGGTTTCAAGGAATGGGCCAACTTACCCAATATAGCAACCTTGGATCAGGAAGAACGTAGTCTAAAAATATTAGGTATACGAATTAAATAACAGCGTGACAATCTAATTACCCGTCATCAAAAATAAAATTGTTAAATTACAGTATTCATTAGATAAGATCTTTAATTCGGCAATATGAAACATTTTATCCAATTCTCCTTGATGCTGATTGCTTATGTATTCTTCTTTTCCAGCCCCCTGTTGGCACAAAATCCAGAGCGCACCAAAACTATCCCGATCACAAGTGATTCAGCATACAGCAAGATAATTCAAGTGCTTCAGGATAGCGGTTATTTTATTGCACAGCTCGATCGGCCTTCGGGATTTATTCAAACTAGTACGTATCTCGAAAACAATAATCTCCTAAGCAATAAAGAAGGAGAAAAATTAATTTTCAACTTCCTGATCAGCCCTTTACAAGCTAAAAGAGCAAAAATAGTTTTAAATATATTTTCAATAGAGAGGCGTAAAGGCGGGAGCTTTGATGCACCTAATTATTATGATGAAGATAAGGGGATCGTCCGGGACAATAAAGCCTACCAGCAAATTTGGGATAGGATACTCCCCCTATTTCAATAAGTACAATCAAGATAAAGCCCAGCTGATCTCAGTTCACCTGGGCTTTTATAATAAAAAAAATTAGATCGAGATGGTCAGTAAAGGAACATCCAGACCCGATGCCATCATCCGTGTTTTACTCCGGTGGGTCAATGAGCTCCAAAAACCGTACTTATAGGGGATCATGACCAGCAGATCCGTACTGCTCTCTTTTACTTCGTCCCGGATCGCTTTTACAACCTCATTGGAGGTTACATTTTTGTAGTAATAACTTACGATTCCCATCACATCGTTGATGGTTTCACGTGTTTCTTTTCCTTTTTCCTCATTCAGCTGCTCAACAGTTTTTCGAATATTGAGAACCTCCAGTACCGCACCAAATTCAGCGGCAAAATCCTTGACTTTTTCAAGAATTTCCTTTTGTACACCACGAACAATATCACAGGCAAAAAGAATATGCTCCAGACCCGTAAATTTTGCGCCCAGCGGAACGGAAAGGATAGGTATTTTTAACTTACTGATTGCTGCCGTAGTGGTATTCCCCAGCATGTCCTGATCAAAGGAACGTTTGGCCATTCCCATCACCAACAAATCCGCATTCGTCTCCTGGATGCATTTTGTCATCTGGTCATAAAACAAACCTGCCGCAAGATAAGGAATAGTCAAAACACCACTTTCGGCCGTAATCGCCTCGGCTTTACGTCGTAAAACCTTACTTTGATGTTCAAAAATCTTGAACATAGAATCGGGAGAAAGTCGTGCGTTCATTGCATGAATGGAAGGATTTTGAAGAGAAAATAAAACGAGCTCGTATTCTTTTCCTGCAAAAACTTCCATAATAAACTTTAAGGCATGTTCGGCCTCTTCAGCATAGTCTGTGGCAACAATAATCCGTTTCATATGGTCTAATTTAATTCAATAAAAAATCCCTTTTTATTACATTCAAGTTAACGAAAAATAATAAATCTATCAAACGGAGAATTGTCTCAACTGGGTCAATTTTCTCCCGATTTTTGGCTATTTTAAGTAGCTAGCCTTTACAAAAGATGCTTTTTTCAGATAATCGATACTTTGTTGTAAACCGGTATAAATATCGTTACGTGTTTCTTCCAGCTCAACAAAAATATATTGCAGGCCAGCAACTTTTGAATTGTTAAAAATTGCATCGAAACCGACCATACCACTTTGGCCAATTTCGCGGTGGTCCTTAATGTGCAAAGCCTTGAATCTGCCCGCATATTTATTGAAGTAATCAACCGGACTAACTTGCCCCATGACCGCCCAATAGACGTCCATCTCGAAGAATACATGTTCAGGATTTGTATGCTCTAACATATAATCGTACATCACTTTATCTTCCACTTTTCTAAACTCATGCGAGTGGTTGTGGTATCCGTAAATGATTCCTTGCTGACGGCATTTCGCACCCACAGCATCCAGGTAGCGACATTGCGTTTCCAGATCCTTAAGTGTTTTAGGTACATCCATCCAAGGCGTGACGATGTATTTCATTCCCGCTGCTTTGTGCGTAGCAATACATTCGTCCCACCATTTTAGGGATTCTGTAAAATCTCCAGAGCTTAACTCTTTCTCTGATAGCGTTTTCGTTGCATGTGATGAAATCACCTTCATTCCAGCTTTTTCAACTTTTGCCTTAAACTCTTGTGGGCTCAAGTTATATAATTTACCATCTTTGTATCCAGCAGCTTCCACTCCTGTATAACCCAATGCTGAGATCTTTTGCAGAATCTGGTCGAAATTGGCGTTTTTACCGATTTCTTCACGTACAGAATATAACTGTAGACCAATTTCCTTTTTTGCAGCTTTCTGTTGTGCAAATGTTGGACTAACAGCCAACATCATACATCCAGCTACCAATGTTCCGATAAGAGTTCTTCTTTTCATTTAGTGCTCAATTATTTATTACAGACTTCGTTAAACGCAAAATTATTTGTAAACGCAGGTTTACAGGTTGTTTAGGTTTGTCGCGTTAATTATAGCCGCAATGTATGCAAATACTCGAAAAAACACAATGCTTTACCGTTTTATTTATTCACGTCGCGTGCTCAGCGCTCCATAACATGCTTTTTTATAGGAATAAAAATATACCCAACTCAACGATTTACAATTTGCAACTGTTCTATTTACAATAACAAACAAGTTGAGTGATGGAAAATAAATATGAAACCCCCGAACATAGCGATCAAAAACAGGAAGAGAAACTACCTGATGTTGCCGTTGAGGAAAAAGATGATGAACCTGCCGGTCGAAATCTCAAACGTACACTTATTATTGCAGTATGTGTGTTGATTGTGTTTTATCTGATTTATTATTTTATGAGTGGACAATAACAGGCGAATAGCCGCAACCATGCAACTCACCACAGCTCCGGCGGAACTTGACGGATTCTTGGAAACCGAAGCCGGGCAAGTCGACTTTTGTCGTCATACACAATCTGGTAGAATCTGACCAAAATTTCGGTCATTGTGCCGACGTACTCGACAATTTACCACGGCTCCGGTGGAACTTGACGGATTCTTGGAAACCGAAGCCAGGTAAATTGACAATATCTGCTTAAATAATTTCGTTTTTCATTCGCCTGTGTGCTACTAGATAATAACTTTTTATATTGGTTTACACAGGACGGTGACGTAGGGTCTATTTACTAAGCAAATCTCAGTACCGATTAAATCATCTGTTATAACAAATATAAAAGAAAAAATAATAAATACAAATTTTTAAACAAAATAATGAACTATATTTTGCGCAAATTGTCATTCAATTCGTTGTATGACGGATGAAGACAAAGCATTACTGGAAACAATTGGTTTACGCTTTCGCGCGAAACGAAATGATCTTTATTATTCACTACGGGATCTATCCCATCTAACAGGCATTTCAACAGGAACACTCAATGGTATAGAAAAGGGAAAAGACTTAACGCTCACAAACTTTTTAACTTTATGCCGCAGCCTGGAAATCCAACCGACGGTATTTTTTCAGCATGATATTGTTTTTAATTCGCCCTATTCCCTACCTCCTGATGCGCAGGAAAGAATCACGCTAAGCAAAAAACTGGATGACCTCGTCTATCATTCGGATTTTTTCCACGCAGCACGACGTGTTTCGGAAGTGTTGGTCCAATTGGGTATTGACAAGAGCCAAAGCAACAAATTCTCTGTTTATCTAACCAACTATTGTGAAGAGGGAGCCCTCGTCTATCAGCAGCATGGTAACTATAAAACCTATCGTAAAAAAAAGGTAAATAAAAAGGACTAAACTTCTTTGTTGGAAAGTTCACGAAAACGGTTTGCCCTTCTAAACGTTCCCAAATCATTAAAACGAACCCCATACTTGCGCAAAATTTCTTGTGCCTTCTTGCGCCCAATATGACGTACGTAAAATGTCTCATTGACGACAAAATGATGGATGCTATGTGTCCAACCGAAAAAGAAACAAAACAATTGCATCGGAAAAGTCCACCAAACTGTCAATACTTGCGTCTGCTCAATAACATTTCCAGCTTCAACATCACCAAAATAATGCATGTTTGATGTAATAAAATGCAAACAAAACTGACGTAATAAGTTTGGCAATAGAATAACATAAATGATCCCATGCAGACTTATCAACATGTTATTAACATAGTGTGGAAAACTCAAATCTAACTCAAAAACCTCACTTAACCAACCAAATAACAGGTCTGCAAAAAAGAAATATAAAATCACATGTGCAAAAATCGTCACTGGAACAATGCTCAAAAACATAATCCGTTTTAGTTTTGAAGAAGTCTCCAACTTTAGATTTCCATTTTTCACCTCGCTGTCCATATCGTTAAACATGCGATGCAGTCGAAAGAGCCCACCCAACACAACATCGGGAGTTGTTAACAGACGTTTGATCGACCACTGCTCGCCATTCGTAACACTGCGTTCCTCAACATCATGTAATGTACCCGAAAACTTATGATGATGATGATGCAAGGTCCTGCGTATCCAAGGATTTACCGTCAATGGACGTAATATCCATACACTAAAAAGCATAAAATGATGAATTGCCTTTTGTCTTTTAAAATAAAGCCAATGAATCAGATCATGCTCTATTTCATGCAACACGCCCATAAAAAACGCATTACTGACAATCATAAGCCAAGTTGGAACAACAGCGCGAAACCAAGCTATCGATACAACGACAATTGCCAGGGTCGCCAGTGCGAATAGAGCCATTCCAATACTGTTCTGACTTTTTAAGATGGGATACATTCCTTTAAGCTGCTGGTAGGAAAGATTTATTTCCCTCCTAATCTGGCTCGACTTTTCCTGATGTGTCAAATTCGATGTGATTTAATTGGTAAAAATAAGTTTTTTTTTCGCAAACACCAATTTACCAACACCTCATCAATAAGCGATTTCACCCAAAAAAAATAATGCACTTAAAGGGATTTGGTAGGGACTTTATAGGGACCTTATAGGGACCTCATTCGGATGAAGCCGTCTTAACTACCTATTAACTCCCTATTACGTAACACCTTATTTACAATTATTTAATAGATTAAACTAAACTTATCTATTCGTTGTGTGTTAGTACCCCTACACATTTAATTTAATACTATGGCAAATGTAACACAGGGTGTAAATGGTCCTCCCTCGGGCAAAGTGGGGGCAGTTGTTTTTTGTAAATGGAAAGAGATCAATTATGTCAGGTCTCTTCCGAGGGTGAATAAAAAAAGAGCACTTTCTGAAAAGGAAGTGAACAACCGAAACAAATTTGGACTTATGCAACAATTCTTAAGTCCTTACACGAGAGTCATACGGCTCGGTTTTTCCCTCTACGCCAAAAATATGACAGCATTTAATGCGGCGATGTCCTATAACCTTCACCATGTCATGCAACAAGACGATGAAGGTTTTCATATCGATTATGAAAAGATTGCCATAAGCCGAGGTTTGGACGAAGAGATTACAGGGGCAACATTTCAATTGTTGAACGAAACTATCCATATCACTTGGGAACTAAAAAACACCGAAAAACTCTTGTACGAGGATCTGACAGATTTCCGAACCTTGGTACTCCTCATTCCTGAAAATCCAATAAACGCTTCACAAGGTGTTTTACTTCAAAATTACATTATGGATTTGCGAGAATCTATTCAAATACCGAAACTAACCCAAAGTGATACATATCATCTATATCTAGGTTTTGTTGCAGCTGACGGAACTAATCGGAGCATGAATAGCAGCTATCTCGGAAATATAAACCTAGAAAGAGGATTAAGTTCCTTCCGGGAATTAAATTCATCAACAGGAGAAATAAAATAATTCAAAAACAAACACACAACACACTTAATCACAATAAGATAACAACATTTTAACACCGAATTCATGTTAATATGCTTACTTCGTATAAGCGATATGATTTACAATCGATGGTTTCAACAGCCACATCAATTTCGGCCATGAAGCCAATCGTCTTTATATCTAGTAGGCATTTGGTTACCCCCTCAGCAATCCTCAACACATATCCATGTGCAAGTCCTACTACTTTCTCTATTCAGTTCGGCAAGCTCATACCTTGCCGAACATTCTATTACCCAACGGATCCCCGATTACGATTTAACTTCCAAAAGGATCTGTCTTTTTTTCGGTCTTTACGATTTTAACCAAATGCTCCAATGCATTTTTCAGACGCTTAGCATCTTCTTCCGTTTGGATCGCCCATAAAATTTCATCCGTGCTTGGCGAAGACTTAAATCGAATTTGATAACCGGATTTTACTCTTGCAATGACAAGTACATCTGATTTGGCAATATCACTTCTAAAATGCTGGCCACTGGAAAGAAAGACTGTTAACACCTTCCCATCTACCGTTACCGTGTCAATTTTCGTATCCTTATAACGGTAAGCTACCTTATATAGCTTATTAATATAAGCCATGGTCTGTTGTTTATTCAAGCTCGCATTTTGGGCTACTGATGGCACTGTAATACCAATAGCCAAAAGAAAGCACAAGAAAAAATTCTTCATTTATCTAACATTTTTTATTTCCATATACTATAACAACACATCGCTCAGATTGCACTTACTCACCAAATATCACATAGCGCAAATCAGCAGAAGCAAAATACGTTCCTTTTATTGATGAACTAAAAATATAGATTTTATTTACTTTTTTACTTATTGCCCCACAAACTAAACTTATTTCCAGTAGCCGCATTTCGATTGCTGCTACTGAAAAATTCATCTTTAGCCATTTTTAGTTATTCTTTCGATCTCGATAAATCCCGTGCATTCTCTGCCATACGGATAAATTCAGCACGATAACCTTCCTCATCTTTGCCTTTGGAAGCTTTTGCGCGCGCGATGAGCTGATCAAAACTGGCCTTTTGCTTAAAATCAGAATCACGAAGTAATAGACCAAGTTCCGCTACCGCAGTGGCGAACTGTAAATCTTCACTCACGCGATTCAATTCCGTAACAGTAGTTCCTATCACCTTTTGTTGCAACTTGCTTTTCTCCCCTTCGGGCTCCTTATACCGAAATTTCACGGTTGCCAGTTCAGCATTTCTCCGCTCAGCTACCGGATCCGCTTGTTGTTGATATTTTAAGGGGTCTACCGTTCCGACCATCCCAGACTCCACACCGACCGGTACAATTTCATATAGGGCTGTCACCACATGACCTACCCCCATATCACCACCCATCTTTTGATCGTCATTGAAATCTTCAGCTTCCAACAAGCGGTTTTCGTACCCCACTAAACGGTATGCCTGCACATAACTGGGATTAAATTCGACCTGGATCTTGACATCTTTCGCAACGGTAAACAAGGTTCCCCCGAATTCGGTCACCATCGCTTTTCGTGCTTCAGAAATGTTGTCGATATACGCATAATTCCCATGCCCTTTGTCTGCAAGGATTTCCATCTTACTGTCCTTCAGATTCCCCATGCCATACCCCAATACTGTGAGGAAAACCCCCGATTTACTTTCTTTGGCAATCAGCTCTTCCATCGATTCGTCACTGCTTTCCCCAACATTGAAATCGCCGTCACTAGCCAAAATAATCCGGTTGTTTCCACCTTTGATAAATTGTTGCTTCGCAATTTCGTAAGCCTTCTTAATTCCTGCAGCTCCAGCAGTACTTCCACCGGCTTCCAGCTCCTCAATAGCCGATTTAATTTTCATCTTTTCATCACCGGGCGTACTCTCCAGTTTTACCCCTGCCGATCCAGCATAGGTCACAATGGCAACATGGTCTACAGCACGTAGTTGATCAACCAACATCTTCAGCGAAGCTTTCACCAAAGGCAGACGCCCCGGTCCCATCATTGATCCCGACACATCGATCAAAAACACCAGATTGGAAGCTTTAAGATTCGCCGTCGGTATATCTTTCGCCTTTAATGTTACGCGCATGAGCTGATGTGTAGTATTCCAGGGTGCCTTGGTCAATTCGGTGACGATATTTACAGGTTCGCCATTCTTAGGTCCGGCCACTTGATACTGAAAGTAATTGATCATCTCTTCAACCCGTACCGCATCTTTTTCAGGTAGTGTTCCTGAATTGATAAAACGACGTACGTTACTATAGGAAGCAGCATCAACATCGGCCGCC
Organism: Sphingobacterium sp. UBA7038; assembly: GCF_002494055.1. Classification (NCBI taxonomy): domain Bacteria; kingdom Pseudomonadati; phylum Bacteroidota; class Sphingobacteriia; order Sphingobacteriales; family Sphingobacteriaceae; genus Sphingobacterium; species Sphingobacterium sp. UBA7038. The sequence continues at coordinate 104,417 of NZ_DLAV01000031.1, read as the reverse complement.
AACGTTGATAAAGGTTCTTTTCGTGGATTGATAAACTTGTTTTCCTTTATTTTTTGATAAGATTCTTGGTTCTGATTAGGCACATAACCCGTCCCTCGAATATACAGACCCGATACTTGCCCTGACAAAGCTGCATTAACATTCATCACCGACGCCGTCTGACGCTTCGCCCTGCGCTCAGATCCGGTCACCACAACTTCATCCAGTGTGGTGTTTTGTTGCGCCAAGGCCACATCAATCGTTGTCCGATGGTTGACCGCTATCCGTTGCTCAAGATATCCGATATAACTAAAAATCAAGGTATTTTTACCGTCAAGGACTTGAATACGATAGTTTCCCTTATCGTCGGTCCGCACCAGCGCTTTTGTAGCAACATTGCTAACCTGTACGCCCGCAAGGGCAGTCCCTGTATTCGCATCGACAACCTTACCGCTGACCTCATATCCCTGATTGGCATGTCCACCTAAGGATAGCAACAAGCCTATTACAAAAAGTATTGCTCTCATATCTTTACATTTTTGCCAAGGGATGCCACAAATATTAAATTTCCATAAACCAGAAAAAAAAAATATTTTTAGCCAATAAAATGTTCGCATTCAAGTCGTCAAAAATAGATACAGCACAAGACCACGAGCTCTTGCTGCACTACCAGGAATCCATGGAGCTCCAGGTATTGGGGGATCTATACCAGCGACATACCGAGATGGTATACTATGTTTGTTTACGGTATCTCCAAGATTCCGAATTGAGCAAAGATGCTGTCATGAATATCTTTGAAGAATTAATATATAAAGTCAACAAGCAAGAAATCAAGGACTTCCCAAGATGGCTTTATGTACTAAGCAAGAACCATTGTTTGATGTATTTAAGGTCTCAAAAGAACAAATCTCAAATTTCTTTGGATGAATTTGTGAAATTTCCAGGAGACGTGCATCAGTATGAACAATATGATGAAAAAGAAGAACAGCTAACAGCCATGGAAGGCTGTCTGGAAAAGTTGCCAGACAAACAGCAGCAGTCGGTCAGACTCTTCTTCTTAGAGGAAAAATGTTACAAAGAGATTAGCGAATCTACCGGTTATAGCTTGAACGAAGTAAAGAGCTATATACAGAATGGGAAACGGAATTTAAAAAATTGCATGGAGGCTTGGAATGAGCAACAGTAATTACGACATAGCATACTTAAAGAAATACGTCAACGGCGAATTATCTCCTACGGAGATGTACGCGCTTGAACGTGAGGCACAGCGTGACCCCATGCTGGCCGATATTCTTATGGGTATGGAAATGGATCAGAATAAAACCGTACTTACAACAATCAACAACCAAATTGCACAACGTGTTCAGAAAAATAATACCGCTAAAATAAAGGTCTTTGATTGGAAGAAACTTGCCATCGCCGCAGCGGCAGTGATCGTATTGGGGATTGGTCTCCTCCTTTACCGTCGACAGGACAAAAATTCATCCGAAGCGAGGCGTACCGCCGAAGTAAGTATTACGCAGGAAAAACCCAAAACAAAGGTTACAGCAGCAGATTCTATCATTCCTTCAGATGATATTGCATCAAAAATAGGATCTCAAGATCATTTGCCACAATTAGCCGATAATAACCGAACGCGGCTTCATGAACAGCATCCACTCGAAGAGGTGACCGTTTTATCCCGGGAACCATCCCTGCGTGTAAAATCATTGGAAGAAATGAAGGAAGGTCTCAATAATGATCGCCCTGTATTTGGATTAAGGCCTGCAGACAGTACAATTGTTATCGGTTATGCACCAATGGCAAAGAAAAAAGATGCTTCCCAAACCATTATGATTCGTGGAACATCAAGTTTAAACAATACCCTTGCAGGCAGGGCTCCGGGTATTGCGATGCCACAACAACAAGGTACCCCGCTACAACTTACAATTCGGGACAAAGAGACAGGCTTACCTATTTCGGGAGTGACAATCATTCAACCCAATAGCAAGTTTGCGACAAATACCGACGCACAGGGACAAGCGACCATCCAACCCAGCACAATGGATTCACTCGTCGACATCATGGCTCTGGGCTACAATTCTGTCGCATTGAATATGCGTCGCAGCAAAAATACGACGATCAAACTGCAACCTTCCGGCGCCTCACTTGATGAAGTCGTCGTCACAACGATGTCTTCACGCAAATCAAAAAGTGCCGAACCTATCTGGGGCTGGAGATCGTTCAACAATTATATCAAGAAAAAAACAGCTAAAAGCCGCTATGAGGGCACTGTCCGTTTAAGCTTCTATATCGATAAAGATGGACTCCCAACAAATATCAGCGTTCTCCAAAGTGCAAATGATTACCTCGATGCCAAAGCCAAAGAGATTCTACTTTCGGGACCAAAATGGAAAGGGGAAGACTACCGCTATGTCACGTTAAGCTTCGAATTCACCTTGTAAGGATGCGATCTGAGCACATCCTATCTAATTACAACACAAGTTTATCTCGCTATCGGGACAAATAAGCAATCGCAATTGATCGATCCATTTATCTTTTCAACCAATTTAATTTATAAGGGTTTGGATTTAAAATTATTTCATACTTTAGTGTTATAATTCTTAACCATACAGTCATTTTTTATGAAAAGTTTTTTCACTGGCCTCCTCCTGCTTAGTGGTGTATACCTACAAGCGCAAGATTTTTCGTTCGGTAAAATAAAAAAGGAAGATTTTGCCATTACTGTTGACAAAATAGATACAGCAGCAAATGCCTTTGTCTTACGCGAATATGGATCAGCCGAAGTAAGTTATGATAAAAACAAAGGTCCGGTTGTTCAATTTTTCAGACACGTCCGCATTAAAATATTAAATAAGGAAGCTTATAATTACGCTAATTTCAGTATCCCTTTATATAAAAGCGGCAACGACCGGGAAGTCCTTATGGACATCAAGGGAGCGTCCTATCACCTCGTCGGAGATAAGGTTGTAGAAACAGAGATGACGAAAGCGAATATTTTTAACGAAAACGCCTCAGAAAACTATGCGGTAACGAAAGCGGCCATTCCGCAGGTCCAAGAAGGTACAATTATTGAATACCGCTACCGCACAGAATCGCCATTTATTTTTAACTTAAATGCCTGGGAATTTCAGGAAGATCTCCCAAAAATTTATAGCCAATACGTCACGCGTATTCCCGAAGTTTTTCATTACAAAGCCAATTTAAAGGGGGGATTAGCCGTCAGTGACCGGAAGGTAGAAAATTACAACACAGGCCTGGATTCTCAAGTTGGAGAAGTCTTAGGCAATAAAACCACCTATACCATGGAAAATATTCCGGCTTTCCATACCGAAGATTACATGACCTCTTCCAAAAATTTTAGGTCAATCATTTTCTTTGAGCTTGGTCGGTATAGCATTCCAATGGGACCGACAAAAGACTTTTCGCTCACGTGGGAAAATGTCAGAGATAAACTCGTACAGGACGAAAGTTTTGGTGGACAGGTAAAGCGAAAAACGGCATTGAAAGAGTTCATTGAACCGGTATTGCAGGATTCAAAAGATGACCTGGAGAAAGCGGTACGACTGTATACCTACTTCCAGAAACAAATAAAATGGAATAACCGCCATTCGATCTACGCAAAAAATATCAAAGAAGCCATCGAAAAAAGAACAGGCAATAGCGCCGATATTAACCTTGGACTGGTCAATGCCTTACGTTATGCGAAACTAGATGCCATCCCTGTTATTTTATCGACACGTGAGAATGGCTATGCAGGGCTCTATGCACCAGCGATATCAGAGTTCAACCATGTCATTGCCCAGGTAAAAATAGGTGAAAACTACTACCTGCTGGATGCGACCTCTCCCTATGAGATGTTTGGAAATATCCCAATGAAATGTGTCAACTTTCAGGGAAGATCAATTCCCCTGGAAGGCGAATCTGACTGGGTAAAGCTCGAGGCAAATCTTGCATCTACTTACAGTAACTTCTTCTACGGTGAACTGTCGGAAGATGGTGCATTAAAAGGAAAATGGATTACCTCACGTAACGGTTACGGTGCTTCCAAAATGCGTGAACGCCTTCAAGGAAGTAATTCTGAAGAAGAATTCTACGAAAAAATAGATGAAGAAAACAATCGCATCAAAATCAATAGTTTTAAAGTATCGAATCGGGAATCCCTTGATAAACCGCTAACGGAGGAGTTTGAAATTGAGATTAAGAATTTTGCAACCCTGCAAAATGAGCAACTTCTATTCAATCCTTATATTGACACAAAAATGTCCAAGAATCCCTTCAACCTTACGGAGCGGAATTATCCGATCGACTTTGGTTCTTTAGTCCAAGAAGAGTGCTACATTGAAATCAAACTGCCAAAAGGCTATGCATATCCAACGGAAGGAAAGTTAAAAAACATCAGTATGGCTCTTCCTGAACGTGCGGCCCGATATATTTTCAAAATCAATAATACAACACCGGATGTTCTGATCATCGAATCTGCAACACAATTAAACAAACCCTTGTTTATGCCGGAAGAGTATTTTGATTTAAAAGAGTTTTTCAGTCGGATCATCCAGGCAGAAAAATTAGATGTTGTACTCAAAAAAATATAACGATATCACTTAACACAAACTTCATTTTATATTGACGATTAGCTTAAATAAGGGTGATAACTTTGAATATCAAAAAATAGTAAAATGATTAAAGATTCAGATTTATTCGAACTAGAGAATACCTTCCTTGGTGAAGGTTTCGAATTAGATGGTGATGATATTATCACCGATGAAGACTAGGTCTTCACTTTTTTAGCAAGTATTATTCCCCTTATATAATCTCAAAGCCCAGACATTCTTTGCTGGGCTTTTTCTTTGCTCCGTTGTTCGGCAATTTGGCCAAACCTTATTATTTCTCTATCTTTATGTCATCCTGACAATCCGCCGTTGAGCTAACCCAGCTTCTATTATTACGGGAACGCAAGTAATAGGTTTAAAGCAAATAACACACATGAGAAAAATAATATTGGATCTGGCCATGACCTTAGATGGCTTTATTGAAGGCTCACAGGGAGAGGTTGACTGGTGCATTATGGATGATGACATGGATTTCGATGGCTTTTTGGCTTCGGTCGATACCATCTTTTATGGCCGGGTGAGCTATGATGCCTGGGGTAATTTCCAACCGGGTGCTACGGCCGATGAAACGGAAATAAATCTTTGGAAAAATGTCCATGCGAAGAAAAAATATGTTTTTTCCAGTCAAGCAAGACAAGATGAAAACGCTACTTTCATCCAAACTGATATCACTGAACATGTTCAGGAAATAAAAGCACAGCCCGGAAAAGATATTTGGCTATATGGGGGAGCACGTCTAATCACAACATTCATCCAAGCCAACCTTGTTGACGTCTATCGCATTTCCGTTCACCCCATTGCCCTGGGAAGTGGCAAGCCTTTATTTGAAAACTTACCTGAACGACTATCTCTAAAACTTGTTCAAAGCGTCACATTCAAATCGGGTGTTGTTCAGTTAATCTATATCCCTCAACATGAATCTTAACCGTCAGGCAGCCCCACAGATCGCTGACCAGATGATTAGGAAAGTGCTAGATCAACTCGAAAGTATATTTATGCCCCATTGCTCGCACCTATCGGAAGATCAACCAGGTAGAGCCTATTATGGTTTTAATTTTCAACTGGGCAACAAAAACTTCAAATTTAGGAAGGCTAAGATAACACCAAGAAAAGTGGGGTTATTCATTGCTCTTTGGAAACGTGACAGCGATGGTCGACCATCCCCTTTACTGCAGATGATCCTTTCGATTATTACCTTATTTTAGTTGGGCAAGACCAGCATTGCGGCTTATTTGTTTTTCCAAAACAGGCGCTCATTGAACATGAAATCCTCACAGCAGGTTGTCAAGTGGGTAAACGCGGATTCCGAATTTATCCAAATTGGAGTACCCCAACCAACAAACAGGCTAACAAAAGCAAACAATGGCAGCACACATACTTTGTGGATTGCTGTGGGTCCCCTCAGGAAGGTAATAACAAATTGGCCCATATACTGCAAAGCAACTAGTCGATATTTCCGACCAAATCGGCATAAGCAGCATGCAACAAAGAAATTGCCGTCACCATACTTTGTTCGTCAAGATGGGCAAACCCCAACCGCAATGCTGTAACGGTTTTATTTTGATAAAGGCAATTACTCGGCAACAAGAGTCCTAGCAACCGCACTTTTTCTTGCAAGGCTGTCAGCGAAACAACCCGATTAAACTGTATCCAAAAAGCCAGTCCCGAGGACGGGATTTCAAACCGGATCTGATCTTCAAAATGCCGTAACAGCAATTGGGCAAACAATTCTTTTCGCTCAGCAATTGTTTTCTGAAATTTACGCTGATACCGAAAGATATCACCCTGGTGGATAATCTCACCCAATGTCTTCTCGATCATAAAATTCGGCTTTCCGAAGATGTTCAAATACTTTTTTCCCTCTTCCAGCAGATCCTGAGGTGCGATCAAAAAATTCATTTGGAAACCAGGATCAAAGAAACTACCGAAAGCGCCTGTATAAATCACGCGGTTACCGCCATTTTTCCGGAAAAGTGATTCACCTTTCTCCTTAAAAAAGGAAGACTCAAAATCTACATCATCCTCAATAATAATAAAGTTATACTGCTCGGCCAACTGTAACAGTTGAATTTTCCTTCGCTCGGAAAGGTTAACCGTCGTTGGATACTGACACCTGGTATTGAGGTAAACACACCTGATTTCTCCCGGTCTAAATTGATCTCCGATCTTATCTACAATCATCCCCTCCGCATCTACGGGAATGGTTTTTAGCTTGGCCCCAGCTTGACTAAAGATCATGTTAGGTAAAAAATAACTTAAATTTTCTACCAATACAATATCGTCGGGTCGGATCAATAATCGGGATAAAATTGAAAAAATCTGTTCCCGGCTGGCAATCGGCAACAAGAAATTCCGGGAAAGATGAAATCCTCTTGTTAAATTCAGATAATAGCTTAACTGATCCCTAAAAAACAAATTCCCTTCTGTCGTCGTCGGAAAATCATCACTTTTCTTTTTCCGTTTCACCATGGATGCATAAAAACGCACCAGTTCCTCCGCTCCAATGACATTATAATCAGGTGTTCCGTCCGTAAAATAGTACCTTTCGGGAACCTCTGAAATAGGCATATCCAATATGAGTTCCTTTCTAAAAAAATAAGGCGCAAAATCAGGGGGCTGTCTAAAGGCTTCAATCGCCGACCCGGAAGTACCGATAAGCTCGGGATTTTTCACAAAAGTCCCGCGATTAGGCAAAATTTTTACCCAGCCCTGTTCCTGCAATTCCGCTAAAGCGGCTACAATAGTTTTTCGGTGCACGCTCAGCTCTTCAGCAATCTTCCGGCTTCCGGGCAACAAATCCCCTTCTTCCAATAGATTTCGCTTGACGGCATGGATAAATTGATATACAATCTGTAGATAGACGGCATCTTCCTTACGGCGATCTATCTTAATAATGGAATTAAAACCTATACTAACCGGACTACTCATTATGTTTATTTCGGACTACCAAAGTTATCATTTAAACTATAATCTTTGCAATCATCATGAAAAAATAATCGCATTGAATTGCTAAATCCGAATGGTCATTAGGTAAAATAGATTTGATTTTAGCATAAAAACTTAGCATTAATATGGAAACAAAACCAAAATGGACGCAGGAAGAAGTTGTCGCTTTATACAACAAACCAATAATGGATCTGCTTTATGAAGCGGCATCGATACATCGGAAATATCACGACCCCAACAAAGTACAAGTATCCACATTGATATCCATAAAAACAGGTGGGTGCCCCGAAGACTGCGCCTATTGTCCCCAGGCCGCACGTTACCATACGCATGTAAAATCGGAAGGCTTAATGAGTGTAGAGCAGGTAAAAGAGCAGGCACTGGCAGCCAAAGCTGGAGGTAGTTCAAGGATCTGTATGGGGGCCGCCTGGCGCAATGTTAAAGATGGCCCTGAGTTTGACCATGTACTTGATATGGTCCGAACACTGAATAGACTTGACATGGAAGTCTGCTGCACGCTAGGAATGCTGACCGAAAACCAAGCACAACGCCTTTCAGAAGCTGGACTATACGCCTACAACCACAACCTCGATTCCTCTGCCGATTACTATAAGGAAATTATCTCGACCAGAAGCTATGACGATCGCCTTCAAACGATCGAAAATGTCCGTAAAACAAACATAACGGTATGTAGTGGTGGTATTATTGGGATGGGAGAAAGTATAGACGACCGTGCCGCGATGTTGATCACACTTGCTTCACTCATTCCACAACCCGAATCGGTACCGATCAATGCGCTCGTTCCTGTAAGCGGTACTCCAATGGAAGTCATGGAAACAGTTTCGATATGGGAAATGGTACGCATGGTGGCTACAGCCCGAATTTTATTGCCCACCACACAAGTTCGCCTTTCTGCAGGACGTACCAACATGAGTACAGAGGGGCAAGCGTTATGTTTTTTCGCGGGAGCCAATTCAATTTTCTCAGGCGACAAACTCCTCACCACGCCCAATCCCGACGTCAACCAAGATATGGACATGTTTAAAACGTTAGGTTTAGTAGCACAACAGCCTTTCGAGAAAAGAAATCAACCCGAAACCATCGCAACTGAGATGGCACATTACCATGATCTTGGTGAACGGCCAAAATGGTCAAGACCCGAACATAAAATCCAGCGCAACATCGCTAAGCAGCAAGACAAATAACAGCAGCAAAACAAATAACAGAACTAATTCGGCAGACCATCATGGAAAGAGAAGAAATCAATCAACACGACCTTATCGATGATTTTGATAAAGAGCATCTTTGGCATCCGTATACCACCATGACAAATCCCTTACCGGCCTACAAGGTTAAACGGGCAGATGGTTGTATAATCGAGTTGGAAAATGGACAGCAGCTTATCGATGGTATGTCCTCCTGGTGGTGCGCCATCCATGGCTACAATCACCCCATCCTTAACGCTGCGGTCGCAGCACAGCTCAGTAGCATGTCACACATGATGTTTGGTGGACTTACGCACGAACCAGCAATTGCTCTCGGTAAAATACTGCTTGACATCACCCCTACTTCACTCAACAAAATATTTTATGCCGATTCGGGTTCTGTTGCTGTAGAAGTTGCGCTTAAAATGGCTATTCAATACTGGGTCTCACAAAAAAAGACCAACAAGACAAACTTTGTCACGATTCGTTCGGGGTACCATGGTGATACCTGGAACGCAATGTCGGTCTGTGATCCCATTACTGGAATGCACCGCATCTTTGACCATGCTTTACCCAAACGCTATTTTGCCCCTGCCCCAAAAATAGGGTTTGAGAAAGAATGGGATGCCAATGACATCCAACCCTTGGCAGACCTGATCTGCTCACACAAGGACGAATTGGCCGCACTCATCCTTGAACCTATCGTCCAGGGAGCCGGTGGCATGCGTTTTTACCATCCGGAGTACTTGCGTCAGGCAGCACAGCTCTGCAAAGAAAATCAACTTCTTTTAATCTTTGATGAGATTGCTACCGGATTTGGGCGCACGGGCAAGCTCTTTGCCTGGGAGCATGCCGGAATAGTGCCCGATATCATGTGTATCGGCAAAGCCTTGACCGGTGGCTATATGACGCTATCCGCCGTGATCACCTCAGATCATGTTGCGAATACAATCTCCAACGGTACACCAGGTACGTTTATGCACGGGCCAACTTTTATGGCAAACCCCTTGGCTTGCGCAGTAGCCCACGCTTCCATCAAACTACTATTGGCAACGGACTGGAAAGCGAAAGTAACGTTAATCGAAGAACAATTGAGAAGGGAACTTAGCGCTGCAACAGCGCTGCCCCAAGTCGAGGAGCTCAGAATTCTAGGTGCAATTGCAGTCATCGAGATGAAAAACTCCGTCGATCTCTCCAGCATACAACAGCGGTTTATCGAAGAGGGAATTTGGGTAAGGCCATTCGGAAAACTGATTTATATCATGCCCCCTTTTATCATAAATGAAGGTGAGCTTCACAAGTTAACACAGGCATTGCTAGCCGTAATCAGCACAGTCCAATGATTGAAAACAGTCTAATCCAGCGCATTGAAGATGAATTATTCGCCCTTGAAAAACAAGGGAATAAACGAAAACTTCCCCTTATCAAACAACAGGAAAACACAGCACAGGAGCATGTTAAAGAGCATTACAACCTCTCATCGAACGATTATCTTGGACTTGCGACAGATCAGATACTTCGTCAAGAATTCCTAAACTCGGTGACAAAGGATAATGCTGTATTCAGCGCTTCCTCTTCGCGTCTACTCACAGGAAACCATGCACGCTATACGCAATTGGAAACAAAGCTGTGCCAAATGTTCGGTACGGAAAGTGCATTGGTGTTTAACAGCGGCTACCACATGAATGTAGGCATACTTCCTGCAGTTTGTGATACGCAGACATTAATTCTCGCCGATAAGGGTGTCCACGCAAGCCTAATTGACGGCATCCGACTATCCAATGCGACCTGCTACAGGTACCGGCATTCCGATTATACGCACTTAACGCATTTATTGACAAAATATGCCCATCGCTTCACAAGCATCATCATCGTTACAGAAAGTATTTTTAGCATGGATGGTGATTGCACGGACCTCAACTATCTGGTCAGTCTAAAACAACGTTTCCCCAATACCTTACTTTATGTCGATGAAGCTCACGCCGTAGGGGTACGCGGAATACAGGGACTTGGCTGCGCAGAAGAACAGCAATGTATTGCCGATATTGATTTCCTGACAGGCACCTTCGGAAAAGCTTTGGCATCGGTCGGTGGCTACCTCCTATGCAGGGAACCCATCCGAAATTATTTGATCAATAAGGCACGTACTTTACTTTTTACAACCGCCTTACCACCGATCAATCTATTATGGAGTATATTTATTTTGGAACGCTTGAGTGAGTTTACAGATAGACGTCAAAATCTGCACAAAAATAGCCTATTGCTCAAACAGCACATAATTGCCAAAGGCTTTAATTGTCCCTCAGAGAGTCATATTTTACCGGTCATTATCGGTAATAACAAGGAAACGGTACTGAAAGCAGAAGACCTGCAGCAAAAGGGATTTTACGTGCTTCCCATACGCCCGCCCACAGTACCAGAAGGAACATCAAGAATCCGAATTTCACTGACAGCAACAATGACATCGTCCATGATCAAACAACTCGCAGCAAGCTTATGATACTTAAAAGAATCGCTCCTAAAAGAGTCACTCCGGTCGATAATTTGCCGGAGCAGCATCTTCAGGCAAAATCCAACGAAAAACTACTGTTATTCTTTGCAGGCTGGGGCATGGATGAACATCCTTTTTTGCACTATTCCCCAGTCGGCAAAGATCTTATTGTTGCCCATAGTTATACGGATTTACTGTTGGACAAAAGTCTACTGGCAGGCTACCAGGAAATTGAGGTTTTCGCCTGGTCTATGGGGGTATGGGCGGCATCAATGGTACTGCCCGAACTTCAAAACAACAATTACCCCATCAGCACATGCACTGCAATCAATGGAACACCATTTCCAATAGATGACGAAAAAGGAATTCCTAGCCAGTTGTTTAAAGGAACATTGGATACCCTGAGCAATAAAACGTTAGAAAAATTCAGATTACGCATGTGTGGTTCCAAGGCCCTTTTTAACTACTTTCTTGAAAGAGCCCCCCAACGCGACATCGAAGACCTCCGTTCAGAGCTCATCGCGATTGAAAAAACAGCTGGTGCAAAATCAGCAGCGGCATTCCAATGGCATCAGATATATATAGGCAAAGAAGATCGAATCTTCAACTTAGAGAATCAAAAACGTGCCTGGCCCGGTACTGCATATACGATAATCGATGCTACTCATTATCCCGAACAATTATTTAAGCACCTTTTAAGATGATCATCATGATGGACAAACAAAGGATTAGGTCCCGTTTCGCTAAAGCGGCATCTAACTATCAGTCGGCAGCGATCGCCCAATACGAAATAGCAAAAAAAATGATCAGGTTGATGCAGGAGAACATACAGCTAAGACCCCAAAAAGTATTGGAAATTGGCTGCGGAACAGGGCTTTTTTCGCGGTTAATCCTACAGCATATCAAACCTAAAAAAATGGTTTTAAATGATATCTGTCCAGCAATGATGCCCGAAGTAATGGATATTTTGACAGCATCGCACACGTTCATCTGTGCTGATGCAGAAACTTATGCTTTTCCCAAAGACATCAATCTAATCGCGTCCTGTTCTACGATTCAGTGGTTCAACAATCCTCGCGCTTTCTTTGAAAGATGCTATGGATCCCTTCTGGATTCCGGTATCCTTGCCTTCAGCACTTTTGGACATGACAATATGCACGAGATCAATGCAACGGCACATGTTGGACTAACATATCGATCTAAATCGGAACTTATCGCCGAACTTTTAGCGTTGAATTATAAGATCCTCGTTGCACAAGAAGAACATTTAAAACTACACTTTGAAAGCCCACTACAAGTTCTTGTTCACCTGAAGCAAACGGGGGTAACGGGAATAAAAAATCACCGGTGGACAAAAGGCACACTTCGGGCTTTCTGTGCTAAGTATACATCTGACTATGGGACAGAAGAGGGCGTGTCCCTAACCTACCATCCCATCTATATTATAGCAATAAAAAGCAACAGCTGAGCACTCGAATTACAAACAATCGAACAACCTACAAGAGAAACATAGCAATGAATGAAAATATCTATTTTGTTTCCGGCATAGACACCGGGATCGGAAAAAGTTATGCTACTGGCCTCCTCGCGAAACAATGGAATACAAGCGGTATACGCACCATTACCCAAAAGCTTGTACAAACTGGAAATACAACTATTTCCGAAGACATCGTCCTCCATCGCCAACTCATGGAAATCCCATTAACAGCAGAAGATCACCAGAAAATTACGATGCCGGAGATTTTCACCTACCCCGCCTCCCCTCATCTAGCAGCACGTCTAGATAATCGTGAAATTGACTTTAAAAAGATCAGACAGGCTAGCTTAACATTAAGCCAACGCTACGACGCTGTTCTTATTGAGGGTGCTGGTGGGTTGATGGTTCCATTAAGAGAAGATTATCTGATTATCGATTACATCCAAGAAATGCAGTATCCGCTTATTTTTGTCACCTCTGGAAAATTAGGGAGTATCAATCATACCTTACTTAGTCTGGAAGCGATCACCAAGCGCAAGATCAATCTACATACCTTGGTTTACAATACATTCCCCGTTCATAAAGACCACACTATAAGTACGGACACGGAGTTGTATCTTCGTCGTTATATAGAAACAAACTATCCGGAGACCTTATTTGTTCGCGTGTAAATAAGGTCAAGCGGATACTATTGACGATATATAGCAACAGCAGGGAACCCATTCAATAAGAATTGACCGCCATCCCTGCTGAAACAGTACAGATTATGCTAATAATGGATCAGTTGTACACGCAACACCTGTTTCCAAGCGCCCTGCGAGCTGAATGACGAAGCTGCTGTCTCCCTTGATTCGTACAGCAATATCATACCAATTTCCTTGACTTTCAACATCCAGGGTCAATGGAACTTCTTCGGCGGGAGCTATTTCTTTCGTTGTTGCATATTTTCCATAGCTAAGGCTCTCGACAACTACCGTTATCCGCTGGTCGCTCTTGTTCCTGATTCTCAACTGCAATTTCCCTGTCGCTGCCTGAGTTAGCGCTTTCAGTTCCGGAGAAACGGTAGCCTCTAGTGCTGCTGCTCCTTTTTCTCCCGAAAATTTTCGATAAAAACCATTTGGTCCATGCAATTCAAAAGCATAGCGATCTCCTACAAATCTTGCCAGGTCCCACTGATATGCCAAACGATCACCGGCCTTCACCGCAAAATTCCAATTACGAAAGGTTTCACTTTGCCCCTGTTCATCACGATATTCCAACGGACTATAAACGTTGAAGGCTGTACCGGCTGTCCTTTTTCCGAAAAACTTGTCGTCTACAGTCATTGTTAGATAAAACTGTCCGTCTTTCACACAGCCCACCGCATCATGCGCATAAGGCAATGGCAGGGATTTACGAATGCCCCGTTCCTGTATACGGTCAAATCCCGGAATCCATCCGCTTTTAGTCGCAAGATCAGGATCTTTGACCTCAACAAAGCCTCGCGGATCATCTTTGAACTGCGCATTGTATATTGTTTCGATATATTGATTCCGATCAAGAAAAGGGAGTTGTTCCTTTTGCTGAGTAAAAGGTGTAAAAGCGGTTGTCAAATCACCACAGATTGTTCTACGCCATGCACTGATGTTTTCCAAATGTATATTCTTGTTCAGCTTTTTGTTAAAGAAAGATTCCAAAAATTGCAAAGTAGATGTATGATCAAATAACTGAGAGCAGACCTTACCACCTCGTGACCAAGGCGACGCAATATACATGGGAACACGAAAACCTAGGCCCACAGCGCCTTCGCGTGCCTGCTTTTTAGGAATCCCCTGTTTTAGCTCATTTTCTAAACGAACCATCTCCACCTCCGTATCGATCCCAGGAGAACAGGCCCCTGTATCTTTCTTCTTTAAATCAGGTACAAGGAAAGGTTTAACATGATCATAGTAACCATCGTTTTCATCATAGGTAATGATAAAAATTGTTTTTTTCCAAACCTCGGGGTTCTTCGTTAAGATATCTAAAACTTCAGATACATACCAAGCTCCATACCAGGGCGCACTCGGGTGGTCCGAGAAATTCTGCGGACCGGCCAACCAGGATACGGCAGGCAATTTACCAGTATCAACGTCTTTCCGAAATTGATAAAGAATATCTCCTTTAGGGACTTCCAGCGTGCTTTTTTTCCCCTGTGCCTTAAAACGTAAGGTATCAAGCGATCTGTAATTATTGTCCCCCTTGTTTACCGTAAACGCTCGCTCATTTAATGATTTCGTAAAATCACTTAGCTTTTTATAATTGTTTGGATTGTATTCCTTTAGTTCGGTCTCCGCTCGCTCCAGTGCCTCACTTTTTTTGCGAATATCAGCGCGTATCTTTTCGGCTTGTTCCTCGGAAGAAGGAGACTTCTCTTCCAACTTGGATATCTGCATGGGCAAATCCCGAACCTGTGTTTCCAGGCTTCTGATATAGTTATCCTTAAATTTAACTTGATAAGCCTGAAAAAACTCCAGTAGATTACACCCAAAATTGGATAGCCATGCCCTTTCCTGTCCGGAAAACCCGCCGCCACAGCTTGTCTCATTTTGATAAAAACGCCAGTTAATGCCATTCTTTTCAAGCAATTCCGGAAAAGTTTCCCAGGTCATTTTACCATAGCCAAAGTCATCATTCCGAATATTCGCTTTTTGCAGACCATCTTTCATCTCTGTAATCTTACCCGTCCAGAAAAAGGAACGGTTAGGCGTAGTGCTGGTCATGCCCGAGCAAAAATTCTGATCACATACGGTAAAAGCATCTGCTAAGGCATAATGAAAGGGCAAATCTTCACGTGTAAAATACCCCAATGTTAAGGGCATAGCCGCATATTGTTTATTCCCTGATTGCTTCGATAACAGCCAATGATCGTAACGACCTTGGTTAAAGGCATCCACCTGGCTTGCACGACTATGTGGAAGCGAACCCATCCAGGTCACTTTACTTTCCTTCAGATTTAATCGAAAAGGAGCATACGTTTTTCCCTCTTTGTCCGTTTGATACCATACGGGTAAACCGTTGGGTAAACGTATCGAACGCGGATCATTGAAACCCCGGACTCCCGAAAGACTACCTAGCGTATGATCAAAGGATCGGTTCTCCTGCATCAGGATGACGATGTGTTCGGCATCTAAAAAACTACTTCCAGGGTCAGGGTCTATGGCAAAGGCTTTCTGGATCGATGCGGGCATGAAGCTGGCAATACCTGCTGCTCCTGAAAATAGTAGGGTCTTTCGTAGGAATTCTCTTCTGGTTTCCATAACACTTATTTATAATTTCGATTTGAATCTACTTAGATTTCTTTTTGTTTCATATTTCTTCGTGTAAATCTTATGTTACCAAATTAAGTACGAAGAAAACATCTCCTTGATTGGATGACAAAAATTTGTTTATTTTTACGAAAAGACAACAGATATAAATATGGTGGACATTTTGCTGCTCGAAGACGACAAGGTACTCTCTAAAGAGATCCGATCTTTTCTATTAAGCCAGGGCTTTACCTGTGATCAAGCCTTTGATGGAATTGATTTTTTGGCCAAAACACACCAGAAGAAATATGGTTTTTATCTATTGGATATCAATGTCCCCAAAATCAATGGATTGGAAATCTGTAAAAAGATAAGAAGCCATGACGCCTTTACACCAATTATTATTCTCTCGGCATACGATGATATAGATGATAAAAAGGAGGCATTTCTCCGGGCTGCTGATGACTATTTGGTTAAACCTTTCGTCTTAGATGAATTGTTGATGCGCATCTATTCCCTATTACGTCGGCAACAACATAGCGAAAGCAATGAAACAAAAACCTTGGTAGTCGATGATCTGATCATTTATCCTGATGAGGCCCGAGTATTACGTGCAAATGAAGAAATTAATCTTACTCAAAAAGAATTTCAACTGCTGCTTATCTTAGCACAGGCAAAGGGTCGCACCTTGTCCAAGCAACATATATCGGAGGAAGTATGGCAAAATCAATTTCAGACAACACAGAATACAATTGAAGTCTATATCAACTTTTTGCGTAAGAAGATTGATAAAAACTTTGAGAATAAACTGATCCATACAAGACCGGGCTTTGGTTATTACCTAGCGGCAGAAAAATGAATTTAAAGAAGAAAATAGCGATTAGCTTTAGTATTGCATTCTCCGTGCTTTTCGGTATGGCGATGTTGATTATCTACTATGCTAGTTTCGATTTTCGGAAAGATCAATTTCGGCAGCGACTGATTGATAAATTGGACAATATTTCCCATTATATCGCCAGTAACCCCTATTTCAACCGCCAGTCTTACAAAAACTATTTTCACGATGACGAAGATGGCCTTTTCTATGAAGATGTTATCATCCTCGACAAAAACAAACAGCTCGTCTTCAGTACCGTAAAGGATCAGACCATTACCTGGAATGCTTCGATTGTCAATCGGCTAAATCAGGAAAAACAGATCTTCTACAATCAGGACCAATATGAAACGCTGGCCAAATATTATCGCATCAACGGTTTACCCTATTATATTATCGTAAAAGCACAGGATTACTCCGGAAATGAAAAAATGGACCATCTAGCGCTCGTCCTAACGATATTATTTGTCCTGAGCGCTGTTCTGGTCTGGGTATTTAGTTATAACCTCATCCAGCGCCTGTTGATCCCGCTCGATAAATTAAAAGATAATATTACACAGATTAATGCCAGTAAACTTACCAAACCTGTCGAGTATACCGGTCATACCGATGAGATTGCTGTACTGACCCGAGCATTTAATACCATGCTGCTGCGGCTTTCGGCTGCTTTCGAATCGCAGAAAGAATTTAATTCCAGCGCCTCACACGAACTGCGCACACCGCTTGCCCGAATGTCCTTTCAGCTGGAGAACCTCTATCATCAAAATCAGCTGAGTGAAGACGTAAAGCAGGTTTTGCGTAACATATCCAAAGAAACCTTACATCTTTCGGAGGTAACCGATTCGCTGATGTTACTTTCAAAGTTCGACTCTGAGCGTTTGAAAATGACCTATAAGGAAGAGCGGATCGATGAAATTATCTTTATGGCTTATGAAAAAGTAGCCAAGGTATTCCCCGACCTGCAACTGGATTTTTCAATCGGTGGGATCGAAGACCCAAAACTTAGTATTTTCTGTTCCGCACAATTGATTGAAATTGCTTTTGTGAATTTATTTAAAAATGCCGCGCTCTACTCCGATACCAGGGAGGTAAAGGTGATGATTGTAGAATCAACCTTCGAACTCAAGGTACTTGTCAGCAATACTGGTCCGGCCTTGAGCACAATCGACCAAAAGCGGATTTTCGATGCGTTCAGCCGCGGTGAAAACGCGAGTGAAACAACAGGATCGGGCTTAGGACTACGTATCGTTCAGCGTATCATGCAGTCGCATCAAGCAACAATAGCATATCAGGCGGACCTAAAACAATCTACGCATACTTTTGTATTACTATTTAAATTGTTTCCTAACCGGGAAGTATAGTTGCTTAAGTGCGGTAGACAATGTCAAGTCTATGAGCAATAAACGCATATATTATTATACCTATCCATAGCTATCCGCCGATCTGAAAAACATGCTTTTTTAAGCTTTTTTTAAGCATTTATTAAGGGGTCTTTAATCTTCGACCAGTTATTTTGTTACATAAGTTTTGAAACACATGACAAAGACACCCCTTATATTTTTATTGCTTTGCAATAGCATGGCTTTTGCTCAACAAAAACCACCACAGGCAGATTACTTGAGCATTCATGAAAGTACATTTGGAATAAAGCAAAGTGAGATCTCGGGAAAAAAGATGACGCTTCAAGAATGCGAAGAAGCCTTTATTAAAAGTAATCTCTCCCTACTCGCACAGCAATATGATATCAGCCAAGCCGAGGCTGACGTCATACAAGCCAAAATATGGGATCTACCACAATTGCAGCTATCGGCCAATGCTTACGACCCACAGAACAAAAAAGCATTTCATATTGGTCAATCCAAGGAAGCAAGCGTATCCCAATTGATTTATCTCGGTGGAAAAAAGAAGAATGAAGTTGAATTTGCTAAATCAAATGTTGAACTTGCTAAGTTGCAATTCAGTCAATTACTGGCAAGCCTTCGTGCGCAACTGCGTACAACCTTCTACTCCCTTTACTTTGAGCAACATAAGTTGGCCGATATTAAAATTCAGTTGGATTACCTCAACAATCTGCTTGCGGCTTATAAAGAGCAAGGAAAAAAAGGAAACGTTTCTTTAAAAGATCAGGTTCGTCTTCAAACAATGGCCATCGATCTCAACAACGAAAAAACGACAGCGATCAATAATAGCATCAATCTACAGCAACAATTACGTGTGCTTATTTCCAGTCAGGAAGATGTATTACCGAAGTTAACAGATCAAGAAGCAGATCAGGAACTTGCCGTAAAGCCAACAATGGCTTTGGACAAAATCTATCAATTGGCCTTGGAAAACAATGCTGATTATCAATTTGCCTTGAAGACCTCGGAAAGCGCACAGTTATTTACCAGATGGCAACAGTCTTTAAACACACCGGATATCAACCTTGGCCTTTCCTACAGCCAAAATGGAGGTGTATTCCGCAATGAGCTCAATTTCACAGCCGCCATTCCGATCCCGTTGTGGAAACAAAATAAAGGAAATGTGATCAAAGCGAAATACGCCGAAGAAGAGGCAAAGAAAAATATTGAAGTCCAACGGCAGCTGCTGGAATCACAGATCCGTTCCAACTATCAGTCCTGGGAAAATCAATATACCCAATATTTTACTATCACACCAGACGACCTGCATAACATCGCTGTGGTCTATGATGGCATATTCAATAATTTTAAAAAAGGGAATATTTCTCTAGTTGAGTTCACGGATTTTATGGACAGCTATCGCATATCCATTCTTAAGCTATACGATATGAAAAAGGAAATCATTCTCAACGCCGAACAATTAAACTACCTGGCTCAAACTTCTATATTTAATTCAACTCATGTCAACTAAAAAACTTCTTATAGCCGCTGTGGCAGTAGTACTACTTTACTCTTGCCAAAATCATAAAGAAACAGATAATGCAGCCATTGTCAAAGGTTTCGAAATTAGTGAGACGATGCTTAAATCGACAAGTTTTGCTACGGTAAAAAAAGAAAATGTGACCGAAGAACTCAACTTCTTTGGAAAGATATCGGCCGATCAAAACAATTACATTGATATTTTCCCGCTCGTTGGGGGGAATGTGGTCTCCGTTAATGTTTCTCTGGGTGATTATGTCCATAAAGGTCAGGTATTGGCAACAATCAGAAGTACGGAAGTTGCCGGTATACAAAAGGATCTTTCCGATGCCAGAACCGATGTGTTACTCGCCGAGAAAAACTACCGTGTGGCCGAAGACATGTATAATGGTAAACTGAGTACAGACAAAGACATGATGGAAGCAAAGGGGCAATTAACCAAAGCCAAAGAGCAACTACGTCGTTCAGAGGCCGTCAGTCAGATCTACAATGTGCGTACAGGTAATATTTATTCGGTCGTATCTCCAATCGATGGCTACATCGTCCAAAAGAACATCAATAAGGACATGCAGTTGCGTAGTGACCGCAGCGACAACATCTTTGATGTGGCCAATACAAAAGATGTATGGGCAATTCTTAACGTCAACGAAACGGATATCGACAAGATTAGTATGGGCATGCCGGCTATTGTGTCTACCCTGAGCTACCCGGACAAAAAATTCCAGGGCAGTATTGATAAAATCTTTAAGATCATCGATCCCCAAACGAATTCAATGCAGGCACGCGTGGTGCTAGACAATAAGGATGGTTTACTTATTCCGGATAGTAAAGCGACCATTAAAGTGTTGCATCGCTCCAATACGGAAGCGCTTGCAGTTCCTTCTGATGCGGTCATTTTCGATCAAAACAAATATTTCGTATTGATCTATAAATCCCAAAATGATATTAAGATTCGCGAAATATTGCCGATCAAACAAAACGAAGGAACAACTTACATGGCTACGGGGCTACAGGAAGGTGAAAAAGTTGTTGTCAACAATAAACTTTTGATCTATAGAGCATTGAATAATTAATCGGTCTTAGCATTTACACGAATGAACAAATTCATTAAAAATATCATCGCCTTTTCCATTAAAAATAAAGCGTTTACCTTTATTTGGGTCGGTATTTTGGCTATTGCTGGTTTCATTAGCTTTAAAAGCATGCCCATTGAGGCATTTCCCGATGTGACCAATACACAAATATCCATCATTACCCAGTGGAACGGAAGGAGTGCGGAGGAAGTCGAACGCTTCGTAACGACACCAATCGAACTGGGCATGAGTCCAGTCCAAAAGAGAACTAGCATACGGAGCACCACCATGTTTGGCCTTTCTATTGTTAAAATCATCTTTGATGATGGTGTCGACGACACTTTTGCCCGCAATCAGGTCAACAACCTCATGCGGTCTGTGAGCCTGCCAGACAATGTAGACCCTGAAGTACAGCCCCCCTACGGCCCTACAGGCGAAATCTTCCGTTATACATTGCATAGCGATCAACGCAATTCGCGCGACCTCCTTACTTTGCAGACCTGGGTCATTGACCGCGCTTTGCGTGGTGTCCCTGGTGTAGCCGATATCAACGTTTTTGGTGGACAGGATTTGGTTTACGAAATAAGTACCGACCCCATCAAACTCGACAAATTTAATCTGACCCCGTTACAGGTATTTGATGCTGTCAGCAAAAGTAACCTGAACGTCGGTGGAGATGTCATCGAAAAAAGTGGCCAGTCCTACGTCGTACGCGGTATTGGTTTGGTCAACTCGATCAATGATATCGAAAACATCACGGTAATCAACCAAAAGGGAAATCCGGTCTTTGTTAAAAATGTAGCCGAGGTAAGAGAAAGCGCAATGCCTCGGGTGGGCCAAGCTGGTTTTGGTAAGAATGATGATGTGGTAGCAGGAACCATCGTGATGCGGAAAGGCGAAAATCCAAGAGAGGTCCTGACCGCTGTAAAAGCGAAAATAGACGAGCTCAACAACAAAATCCTTCCCAAAGATGTCAAAATGCAAACCTTCTATGACCGTGACAATCTCATGGATTTCACGACCCATACCGTTATGCACAACTTGATTGAAGGTATTGTCCTCGTCACCTTGATGGTATTGCTCTTTATGGCAGACTGGCGCACGACGGTCATCGTTTCTATCATTATACCCCTCGCCTTACTTTTTGCTTTTCTATGTCTTAAACTAGCTGGCATGAGCGCCAACCTGTTGTCTTTGGGTGCAGTAGACTTTGGTATTATCATCGACGGTGCCGTGGTCATGGTGGAAGGGATATTTGTCATGTTGGATCACCAGGCTCATAAGCTGGGTATGGAGAAATTCAACAAAATGGCCAAAGCCGGCTGGATCAAACAGACAGGAACAGGTTTGGGAAAAGCAATCTTTTTCTCCAAGCTGATTATCATCACCTCCTTGATGCCCATATTCTCCTTCCAAAAAGTAGAAGGAAAGATGTTTTCGCCACTAGCCTTTACCCTGGGTTTTGCTTTGCTGGGTGCATTACTGTTTACCTTGACACTCGTTCCGGCTTTATCGCATATTCTGCTCAATAAAAATGTGAAAGAACGCCACAATCCATTTGTTGAATTCTGGAATAGAATTGTCGCCAAAGGTTTTGGATTTACATTCCGAAACAAGCGTCTGAGTATGATCATTGCAATTACTTTACTAGCTGCAATCTTGTTTTCTGCAAAATTTTTAGGGACAGAGTTTTTACCGACATTAAATGAAGGTTCCCTTTGGGTTACTGCCGAGATGCCCATGAGTACTTCATTACGTGAATCGGTTAAAACAACCAAACTGTTAAAGAGCACTTTGGAAACCTTTCCTGAGGTCACCGGCGTACTTTCCCAAACTGGACGAAGCAACGACGGTACCGACCCCAATGGGTTTGGCTTTGTTCAGTTTGCTGTGGCCCTAAAACCTAAAGAGGAATGGACACGTAAAATCACCATGGATCAGCTGATTGAAGAGATGGACCATAAACTCAAACAATTCCAGGGGATCACCTATAACTATTCGCAGCCTATCTCGGATAATGTTGCCGAAGCCGTTGCTGGTTTCAAGGCCGAAAACGGCATCAAGATCTTTGGCGATAACCTCGCGACCTTAGACCGCCTGGCGAAAGAAGTTTATGCACAGGTCAAAGGTATTCAAGGTATTAAAGAACCTGGTATCATCTTAAATATCGGCCAACCTGAAGTTAGTGTGGTATTGGATCGGACCCGTATGGCGGCATTCAATGTCCTGCCAGCAGATGCACAGGCGGTACTGGAAATGGCCTTTGGCGGAAAGACCGCTTCCATTTTATACGATGGTGAGCGCAAATTCAACATTCGACTGCGTTATGCGCCCGAATATCGGAAAACAGAAAAGGATATTGCACAGCTGATGGTTCCATGTGGTGATGGCACATTAATTCCGTTGAAAAGTATCGCGACCATTGAAAAAGATAATGGTGCTGCTTTTATCTATCGCGACAACATCAAACGTTATATCGGCATCAAATTTTCCATCCGTGACCGTGACTTAGGAAGCACCATAGCTGAAGCACAACAAAAAGTAAGTAAAATTAAGCTTCCGGAAGGATATTCTATTGGCTGGACTGGACAATTTGAAAATCAGCAGCGTGCGACACACCGCCTAGCACAGGTTGTACCGATCAGTTTGATCGTCATCTTCTTTCTATTGTTTATTCTATTCGGAAATATCAAGGATTCGCTGCTCGTGTTGGCCAACGTTCCTTTTGCACTGATCGGTGGAATTATCGCCTTGCACGTGACGGGTATGAATTTTGGAATCTCGGCAGGGGTAGGTATGATCGCATTATTCGGGATCTGTATCCAGAATGGTGTTATCCTGATCTCAGAATTCCACCAGAATAAGAAGGATGGCCTACCCAATGACCAATCGATTTATAAAGGTGTAAAATCGCGAACACGACCTGTGGTCATGACGGCACTCATGGCTTCCATCGGGCTGTTGCCGGCTGCATTATCGACCGGTATAGGTTCGGAATCACAGAAACCTTTGGCGATCGTCATCATTGGCGGATTAATCTCAGCGACGATATTGACATTGTTGGTATTCCCAATCATCTACGATATCTTCAACAGAAAAGAAAAGGTACAACAAACAATAGCTGAATAATATTGTCCATATTTTATATACTATATACTTAGACCAATAAAGGTCATCGGTACTGCCTCAGGCTGTGAAGCGACAGGCAGTACCATTTTTTTAATAATACTTTTGATGTAACATTTGTATCTATTCCAGGTTTAAAGTTTCAAAAGCAATAAAAAGCCCTTAAGTTTACAACAAATTACCTTCCATTAAACAGCTGCTGTTTTTTGGATCACACAAACAAACACATATTTATGACTATTCTCACCTTTACAATCATCCTTCTCCTGGGTGCTTTTGTAGCAGGGCTCTTAGGATCCCTGACAGGCTTAGGCGGAGGGGTCGTTGTCATCCCTTTATTGACTCTTCTGTTTCATGTCGATATCCGTTATGCCATCGGAGCGGCCTTGTTGGCTTCCATAGCGACATCATCCGGTGCAGCCACAGCCTATGTCAAAGAAGGCATCACCAACATCCGGCTTGGCATGTTTTTAGAAATAGCGACCACGATTGGTGCTGTTATCGGGGCTGTCATCGCCATTTACATGCCGACGAATACCATTGCAATCATTTTTGGTATTGTACTGATCTTCTCCGCAGCAATGACTATACGGAAGAAAAACGAACATGCGCTATCCGGCGGTTCTGCTTTGGCTGAAAAATTGAAACTGAATAGCACCTACCCTGCTGATGGAAAATTGATCCCGTATAAGCTGACCAACGTCGTCGGCGGCTTCTCTTTGATGGGGGTTGCAGGAATACTTTCCGGATTATTAGGCATTGGTTCGGGCTCCCTTAAAGTACTCGCGATGGACAGCATGATGAAAATTCCATTTAAAGTCAGTACGACAACGAGCAACTTTATGATCGGTGTCACCGCAGCTGCTTCTGCAGTGGTCTATTTACAAAGAGGATATATGGATCCAGGTATTGCTTTTCCGGTTATCCTGGGTGTATTATGCGGTGCCATTACAGGATCCAAACTCTTAAAGCGCATGAACCCAAAGACTTTACGTATCATTTTCGCCGTCGCTATTACTTTGGTGGCCTTGGAAATGATCTTCAACGGATTCCAGCATAAATTCTAAAAACGGTAGCTTACCCGATTTAGGATTTTAAGTTTGTAACGTCCTTCCGCTAGACAATGAAGGACCTAATTACTCAAAATGAAACAAGTATTTTCGAAACACTATTGGGGAGACAAAGACATCTCACTGTTGGTAGGACAAATTTTAAGAATAGGCGTTATATTGGCTTCCTCTATTCTTATTCTCGGCGGTATCTTCTACCTGATTGTTCATGGACAGGACACCGTACCGAATTATCGAGATTTTGTCGGTGAAGGGAATTCCAATACAACAATTACTGGAATTATTTCGGGGGCATTTAGCCGAAATATTCCCCAAGTTATACAGCTGGGTGTTCTTTTATTGATTTGTACACCTATTGTACGGGTGATTGGTTCACTGTTTGGTTTTGTAATCGAAAAGGACAGACTTTATATCATCATTACATTGATTGTATTAACCGTCATTATCGGCAGTATACTTAGCGGCATCAAGGGATAATAAGGCTTTATCTCTTGATCCGCCGCCAAGCGGATTTTTCCAATGCGTATTCAAAATTTTTACGTTCTGGCTCATTTACATAGCTGACCATCTTTTCGGCCACTTTAATAGCGCCCAAACGTTCCACGGCCTTCTGAGAACGATAGTTTTCTGCCCCCACATGCAGATAGATTCGATCCACAAAGTTGAAGGCAAAGTCAAACATCATCTCTTTGACCAAGGGATTAATTCCTGCCCCCCAATACGCACGGGCATAAAATGTATAACCAACAAAAATAGATTTTTCCGCCTCGTCAAGTCCATAATACCGGGTGCCCCCAATGCAGGCTCCACTTTCCTTATCCAGGATCAAATAAGCAGCCTTACTTTCCAAGGCCCCTTCAAAAAATCCCTGAAAAACCTCTTCCTTCCAGCGATCCTTATTGGGATGCTGTTCCCAGATCAGGGGATCTTTGGCAACCTGATACAGCGTATCAAAATCCGTTGGTTCGATGATGCGTAATACGACCTTATCATTTTCAAGGGTGTTGGGGGCGACAAACTTCATGAGACACTTTTATAGTTATAGCAATTCAAATATTTTAAATCTGACAAAAGATACCAATTATTGATCAAACTATCTGAATTTTGCGAATATCCGATCAAATATTACACCAAGATGTAGATTTTATCACCGTGTTGACAAAATTGAATGCAAGAAATCCCCTGCAACTGAATTATTTTACCTTAGAATTGATAGGAATTGGACAACTTATTCAATTAGCATGGCAAAAAATTCGTATTTTACAGCCAAATGGAACAATTCAGGGAATTTGTAAAACAGCGTATTGATGTCACTGAGGAAGAACTAAATGACATCGTCTCACGTTATCAGGTACGGAAAATAAAGAAAAAAGAATACTTTCTCCGGGCAGGCGAGGTATGCCACCATGAAGCATACGTAATCAGCGGTTTATTTAAATCATTCTATGTCACCGCCGATGGGATTGAACATATCCTACAGTTTGCAATTGAAGATTGGTGGATCGGTGATATTGCCAGCTTCAATTATCAGGAGCCGGCCCTCCAAAACATTCAGGCCCTGGAAAACTCCGTCGTCCTGACCCTTTCAAAAAAGGCTAAGGACAAACTTTACGAAGATCATCCCATCTTCGAGAAACTCTCCAGGATTATGGCACAACGTGCGCAAATCGCATCGCAGCACCGTATTATCTCGAGCATAGGTTTCACTGCACAGGAACGCTATCTGGATTTCATCAAAAGGTACCCTAAAATCTATCCGAGGATCTCCAATATGCAATTAGCCTCCTATCTTGGTGTTACGCAGGAGTTTCTTAGCCGCCTAAAAAGGCAGATCTTAAAGCCGAATCGAAATTCTTGACCTACATCAATTTTTTCTTTGTCTGTTTATTCCACCTTTGCAGAAGCTTGTTCAAACAAACAATTTGAACTTTTGAAGGTTAGATAAATAAAAAAAGAAAATAAGATGAATAAATTTTTCCAAATTCTGGCAGTAGCAGTATTAATGGTTAATGTTGCTGTGGCACAAGTAAAATGGTCTGCAGACCCTGCACATACCAACGCAAGATTTGATGTAAAACACCTTGGTATCAGCTTTGTTGATGGTGAATTTACTAAGGTAGAAGGAACAGTTGAAACCCCAACAGGAACAAGTTTCAATAATGCCAAAGTTAATTTCGCTATCGACGTCAACAGTATCGATACGCGCATTGCTGCACGTGACAACCACTTGAAGACCGATGATTTTTTTGCTGCGGAAAAATTCCCTAAAATGACATTAAAGTCTATCAGTTTTAAAAATGCGAAAGTAAAAGGAAAATATGTGATGATAGCGGATCTGACGATCCGTGATGTAACGAAAAAAGTAACTTTCGAGGTAACACAAAACGGTAGAATCATTACGGATCCTTGGGGAAAAACACGTGCTGGATTTACAGCTAAAACAAAAATTAACCGTCAGGATTTCGGCATGAAATACAATGATAAATTACCTTCAGGTGTAGAAGCGGTTGCTTCTGATGTCGACATCATTGTCAACACCGAATTGGTGTTGAACTAATTGAAAATAATAAATCACACTAACATTAAGGGGTGTCCAAACGGATTGGACACCCCTTTTTATGCAATTTTACACCGAGTTCTGGCTACAGCAATCAGCTATGGAATGCTCAAATCAAGGGCTTTGACCTGACGTAATTGAGCAGCTCATTTTTTATAAGCCTTTTAACATCCCGCCGTCCAGAGGAATATTGGCTCCAGTCAGATAACTTGCATATTCGGAGCAAAGGAAAGCGACGAGATAACCGTATTCTTCAGGTTTACCCA
This sequence comes from Sphingobacterium sp. UBA7038, assembly GCF_002494055.1. Classification (NCBI taxonomy): domain Bacteria; kingdom Pseudomonadati; phylum Bacteroidota; class Sphingobacteriia; order Sphingobacteriales; family Sphingobacteriaceae; genus Sphingobacterium; species Sphingobacterium sp. UBA7038. The sequence goes on along the minus strand of NZ_DLAV01000031.1, from coordinate 76,595 downwards.
GACGCTGCGCAGGAACCTGTTTTAACCGCAATTGTAGCGCTTCCTCGTAGGATATACCCATACGTTGAGCGTCAAGGTTGGTTAGCGACTGGATACGGTCCGTATCAAATAGGCCTGTCAAGATGCTATTGACCGTCACCCCTTCTTTAGCGACATCCGTTGCCAGCGATTTACTCCAGCTAAGCAATGCTGTACGGATCGTATTAGACAACACTAAATTAGATACCGGTTCTTTCACAGTTGAAGAAGACACATTAATAATACGTCCGTATCGATTTGCCAACATATAAGGCAGCGCACATGAGGTCGTGTAACAGTGATTTTGAAATAAGAGTTCAAAAGCATGCTGGTAATCCGCCAAATTTTTTTTGTCTATGGTTCCTGCTTGCGGCCCATTCGAATTGTTGATTAAAATATCAACCTTATTCGACTCAAAATAATGTGTTATCTGCTTTTTGTATGCTTCGTGATCATTGTAGTCCACCACGATATATTGGTGTACCTGTCCTTTGGAGGTATCAAGACCTTCACAGGTACGTTGTAGCTTTTCCTCCTGTCGGGAAGCCAATGTTACAGATACGCCACATGAGGCAAGCACTTGGGCAATACCTGCACCTATACCAGCAGAGCTCGCTCCGATCAGGGCTTTTTTCCCATTTAGATTGATTTCCATATCTTTTTATTTTTTATTTTATAGCGTGTATGTATGCATAGCCAATCATCATGGCTGAAAATGCGTTCTAACCCCGGTTAATCGTTGTCCTTTGCTCGGATCATAGCAACAAATAAATATATGGCAAAGACCCATGCTGAGCCAAGGCATATCCAAGCAAAAATGGGAATTCCCCACCACTGTGGTTCTACGCGTGCGACAATAATCATCCCACCTAGTAAATTGAGTGACATAAACATAATTCCGATGACAATACGATTGACCCCCTTGCGTAAAATAGCATTAAAAGATCGCGCACTGATCAATCGATGGTTGAGTGTAAAATTTCCTGTTCGAAATAAGCGCACAAGGGCGCGCATATCTTCAGGAAGTTTTTCGACATCGCGCGCAAAAGATTCAACTTTATGTTTTCCTTTTTTGAAGATTGCCTCTGGAGAGAGCCGCTCCATCATAATCCTACGTGCAAAGGGCTTGATACTCTCCATAATATTAAGATCGGGATATAACTGGCGTCCAATACCTTCCATCAACGAAATGCCCCGCATCAACTGATAAATATATTCCGGAAAATACAAGCGGTTGTCACCAATGATGTTCCACAATTTATTGAACAATAAATCTAAGCTAAGATCCCCGAGAGATACATTATCAATCATATCGAAAATCTCATATAGGGATCTTTCAAACCGGTTACGATCCGGAATATGGCTCACCACGGCAACGTCTTCAATCACGTCAGCAAGCCGGACAGCATCTTCGGAAATAGCCGATTGAATAAACTCTTCAAGCTGCCTACGGTCTATCCCCAATAATTTACCCATATTTCCGAAATCCAAAAAAGCAATCCGCCCATCCGGCATCACCATCATATTGCCGGGATGCGGATCGCCATGAAAGAAACCATGGATAATCACTTGCTCAAGGTATAAATTGATCCCATTTTTTACCAGCGTTTGGACATCCATTCCCCGACGCTTAATTTCATCGGCATCAGTTACCTTGAAACCATCGAGATATTCCATGCAAAGAACATGGTCCGACGAGAGTTCAGGATAAACACGGGGTACCTTGATCAGTTTATTTCCTTTAAAGTTCTTTGTGAAGCGTTCGATGTTATGCCGCTCAATCACCAGGGACATCTCTTCCTGCATGGTCGTAGCGAAAGATTCAACAATCAGCAGAAGGTTAAGGTTTTCCAGTACATCATTGTACATGGTTAGGATTTTGGCAATATCACGCATAAGTGCCAGATCACAGCGCATAACCTCATCGATGCCAGGACGGCGGACTTTTAAAACGACTTGGGTTCCATCTTTTAAGATTGCGCGATATACCTGTGCGATAGAGGCCGCAGCAAAAGGTTCGGCAGTAATCTCCTGGAAATGCCCATCAATATCCAGCTCAAGTTCTTCTTTGAGATAAGATTTAATATCCACTTCAAAAGGGGGAACATTATCCTCAAGGCGCTTAAGTTCATCTACGAGATCTTTGGGCAACAACCCCTCTCGCGTCGAAGCCGATTGTCCAAGCTTGATAAAAGCCGGACCGAGCTCCTCAAGAGCCATGCGAATACGGGCATAAACACTGATATTATCGACGTCAATAGCATGTTCTACAGCAGATTGGGGTCCCTTCCACGGCAATCGAGCGATCGCATCTTTAAAACCATATTTGGCCAATATACTTAAGATCTGGGAACTGCGCTGTAACTTCTTTGTCGGATTAAACATAACGGACAATGGTTTTCAATGACAATATACGAAATATCCATGCCCCAAAAAGCAAACAAGCATAAAATGAAGCGGATATTCCATATGGACTAAAAAAACTAATCAGAAGGAGATGAAACAAAAACCTTACCTATTTTAGTTCGAGCCATTTTGAACGGAAAATCAAGTCTTCAACAGCATAAAATAAATACAAGGACGCTGTAAACTATTCGGCTTCCATTTGATCTAGCTTTTCCTTTATCTGTGTAATATAATTGCTATAATAAGCACGAATCATAAATTCTGTCAGACCAACAACAAGAATAATGGAAGCAATTGCGGAAAGGATCATCCACACAATAAAGTTTGGATCCTGTTGGAAAGTTTCCTTGAAATGGTATAATCGATCAAACCAGACGGTAGTCCGATTCTGTGCGATCATAATAAGATAAAGAAATAGAGCTTGCGGTATCATCACGTAGGCCGCGATCCGATAGGTCTCTACGGCATACTTCAAATCGTAATACAATTTGAGCAAGTGTTCTTTAGAAGCCAACAACTCGATCTTTTTCGTACTCTTTACCAAATAAAAGAACCTCCGATAATATAAAAGACTAGATAAGGATATCTGTACGATAAAAAAGTAATAGGCAAATGCAGCATAACCTTCAATCTTATATATCGGTAAGATGGGCACCAAAAACAGAAAGCCCATACACACGGCCCAAGAGATAAACTCACGTTTGATATTCTTGCGCAGCTTACCCATGATATTGCCGACTTCCTTATAGTATTTGAGATTTGGATTCTGTAAATCCTCGTCTGTAGGCTGTTGCTGCCAAGATTTTTTTAACTCATCAAAATTCATACTTGTATTTTTTAATGATTTGTTGAATTCGCTCCTTCGTGCGGTTTAATTTTACGCGGGCATTGACTTCCGATATACCCAGATTTTCTGCAATCTCGCGATGACTCTGACCTTCCAAAAACAAAAATATCAGGGCTTTTTCAATGGCGTTGAGCTCTTGAACGGCCTGATAAAAAACGTTCAGTTGCTCATCTTTATCGGTATCGTAAGCTTCTTCTGCAAAATCATGTCGTTCCTCTAACGTATCATAAATCTGATGTTTCTTTTCTTTTTTTAAGAATACCATTGCGGTATTGAGGGCAACACGGTACATCCACGTTGAAAATTTACTCTGTTGCTTAAATGTTGCATAGAATTTCCACAGCTGATAGACGATCTCCTGATACAGATCTTGTCGCCCTTCATGATCATCCATATACATACGGCTCACCTTAACGAGAATACCTTTATTCTCGTCAATCAGTCGAAGAAATTCTATTTCTGATGGGTTCACCTAGCGATTTTTCTTTAAATATATTTAGGTAATAAGTATAGCAAACAAACAAAGTGTTACAGCTTTATTTAAAAATATGTAAATTGTTATGAAAAAAGAGGCTAATCGTTGAAGATTATGGAGAATATATTTTATCAAGGTCAGATTATATGGGCGCAGATCGATGCAAATAGACATATGCGGCATTCTGCTTACGCTGATATCTGCGCACAGGCCCGCAGTAACATGTTGAACAAAATGGGCTTTTCACTGGATAAATTTGCCGAATTTCATATCGGTCCAATTTTATTTCGGGAAGAACTCATCTATTTTAAAGAAGTGCATTTAGATGAATATGTACAGGTAAAAGTAGAACTGACGAAATACAACAAAACAAATAGTCGTTTCTCATTTATACACCAAGTTTTTCGTAATGACGGCGTTTTGTGCTGTACCGTCAACGTCGATGGAGCCTGGCTCGACCTTCATAAGCGGAAATTAACGAAGTTACCGGAAGAGATGGAGCCTTATCTCGCCAAAATTCCCCGATCTGAAAACTATGCGGAAACTGAATAGTCTTTTCATCATGTCAGGACCATCCTGATAAAAAAATCCCTCGGAACGCAAACGGAATTCCGAGGGATTAAAATATAAACTAAACCTAAAAACTATTGTCTTTTGCTCACCTTTGGTCATTCCCAAAATGAACTATTTCTGGTATGCTGCTGGATTATTTAACTTCAATCAAACGTTTTGCAATGATTGCATCTTCTTTTTTGCCAACAGTCAAAATTAATATACCACCTTCATAGGCAGCCTCGATATTGCTGTAATCTACGGTCTCTGGCAAGGTAAATGATCTTGAGAACGAAGAATAATTGAATTCTTTTTTGCTGTATAATTTTTCTTCACTCACACTTTCCTCTTTTTTCTCAGCTGAAATGGTAATTAGATTTTTATCGACATTGATCTTAAAATCAGATTTATCCAATCCAGGCGCTGCCATTTCAATTTTAAAGGATTTTTCAGTTTCTGATATATTGACCGCAGGTACACGGGACACCAAACGATCGGAGATGAAGTTATCATTGAATAAGTTGTCGAATACAGTGTTCACAAATGGATTTACTGCATCCGTGTTTAAACTTTTTGTAGGGAATTTAATTAATGCCATTTTTTTGTCCTCCTAATTTTTTATTTTATTGTTAAGCTTTTTTTGTTCTACCTATTTGAAGAGAGCTATTCAATTTGCGTACCAGCAGGTTTTAAAAGACAAAATGTCATTTAAAAATAAAAAATAATGTCATTTTGTCTTAAAAACAACTGTTTCCAACTACCTAGCGATCAATTTGTCATTAGCGGGCTCCCTGCCCCCTATCCCAAATTGTCCCTATACACAGACTAACGTATAGGAGATAAAACAGTTTATCAGAAATTGTCATTTTTTATTAAGAGTCTGAAACAGAGCGCTCAATTAGCAGCGTACCGTATAAGAGAAAAATCTTTTATGAAACGTTGTTATTTTTACTGAGCACCTCAAACAGAGCGTTCGAATAGTAGTGTATCATATAAGAGAAAAAGATTTTATCAGAAGTTGGTATTTTATTAGGCATCCGAAACGTAACGTTCAAAAAACCATTAAGGTTGATTTTGTTCCAGCGAAGCAATCAATAAGAATTTGACAGCATCGTAAATATAGTCCTTAGCCTCTGCATAGGAGATCCCATAGCGTCGCTGTACGACATCAGCATAATGTGGAAATGGCGTAAATAATTTATCATAATAGGCATCCAGTTGTACTATGGTCGGCAACTCAAAAGCCAAACGAAGCTGAAACCGCCGGATAATGGCTGTATCCAATATTTCAGGATGATTCGTTGCTGCAATCAATACCGCTTCAGCAGGAAAATAATCGATCAGCTGTATAATGGTGTTCACGAGACGGCGCATTTCACCCACATCCTTTTCTTCACTAATCCGCGCCTTTCCGATCTGATCGAATTCATCTAAAAACAGAACTGCTTTTTCACGCCCTGCTTTATCAAAGACCTGTTTGATGTGCTGCGAGGTTTCGCCAATACGAGAAGAAATGAGGTTGCTCAAATTCAACACATAAATTGGTTTTTCAAGCGCTGTAGCCAGCGCTTTCGCCGTTGTTGTTTTTCCGCAACCCGAATAACCGTGCAGTAAAATCTTATTGCTCACCGGCAGACCATATTGCGAAAGCTCTTTAATATAACGATGCTCTTTAATCAGCTGATGCAGCTTTTGACGGCTGTCCTTTTCCAAGAAAACATCCTCCAAAGCAATCCTTTCCTTATCGGCTATGACAAGATCGTAAATATTCATACTATTAATTTAAGACTATCAGATAACGATTGGCAAAACTAAATCTTTCAGTTGGTATATCGCTGATCCAGTTTCGTTTTAATCCTTAAAATATTTAAGACTAACTTGGGAGCAAGAAAGGTCCCCTCCAAAGGGAGGGTTCGATTTGCGTATCACCACTTCGATCGTCAGAGCATGGGATACTCTTTCCCGAATCTGTTCGAGTATTTCTGAAGCCGCAGATTCCAGTAGCTTACGTTTAGGTAGCATGACACCGGCTGTAATCTGGTAAAGTTCTTCGTAATTGAGCGTATTGTTTAAGTCCTCTGTCTCGGCATTCAAAAAGGGAAAACATACGTCAATAGAAACAAAAAATTCATTGCCTAGCACCTGTTCTTCTTCATAGTAACCTATTGGTGCATAGAACCGGGCTTCTTTCAGCGATACTGTCTGTAAAATGGTTGCCATGCACAAACCTACTGAAATTGTTCCAAACAAGTGGGATTATTTGTATATTTAACCATACCAAAAACCCAACAGATGAACTTTTCTTTATCCTCAGCGATAGCAACAACACTCTTATTTGGCGCCACTGCATTACAGGCCCAAACAAATATGAAACCCAGCGACACCGAATATTATAGTCCGGTACCACCGACAGTAACAATCAATCAGGGTGTACCAAGCGATGCCATTGTCCTTTTTGACGGCAAGGATCTTAGGCAATGGAAAAGTGAAAAAGGCAAAGCCAATTGGACGGTGGCCAACAACGTACTTGAAGTAAAACCGGGGGCTGGAGCCATTGAGACCAACGAACACTTTAGCGATTTTCAATTGCATATTGAATGGAAAAGCCCCGAAGTAATCAAAGGCGAGGGCCAAGGAAGAGGCAATAGCGGAATTTTCCTCCAAGGGCTTTATGAAATTCAGGTATTGGACAACAATAACAACCCAACCTATGTCAACGGCGGAGCAGGCAGTATTTACAAACAGCGCCCCCCCCTGGCGCAGGTAATTGCTCCGGAAAAATGGCATGTGTACGATATTATTTATAAAGCCCCTCAGTTCAATAAGGATGGAATCTTGACCGCTAAAGGAACAGTAACGGTCCTCCATAATGGCGTCGTTGTACAAAACAATACTCAAATCGATGGCACAACCGAATATATCGGACTACCAAAACAAATAAGCCACGGCCCAGGTCCAATTGTACTGCAGGATCATGGTGATCTGGTCCAGTTCAGAAACATCTGGCTACGTAAACTATAACTTAGCAGCAAGACGTAGCGGTTTATAGCAAACAATTTAAGTTAGAAAAGCAACAATTCTGTACTAGGTTTTATAGGGCTATTTCCCTAATTTAGCCCTATAAAATTTAAAAACAAACGGAATGTAATGAGCTACTTGCGCCTTTAATTTCCTATCGCAACAGGTTTAGAAGCCTCATGTGATTATTGGACTAATGAAGCGCAAAATAACCACTGGAATGGGCTCACGTATGACGTTGTGTATAAACATTCACACAATATTACAGTTTAATGAAAAGAATTGCGCTATTCTTCTTGTTGGCAAGCTCCATCAGCAGCTATGCACAACGCAACCTCAATTTAGAAGAAACAGTATTTGGACCCCGAACTTACGCCCCAACATCGATAGCCGGAGCATCGTGGATCCCAAAATCAAACAACCTCTCCTATCTCGATAAATCGTACCAGAACCTATTATCAAAAAGCGCTTCCAGCAACTGGAGCGAAACAAATCTGGTCTCTAAAACAGACCTCAAAAAAGCACTAAAAACGACTATTCCGGGCGAAACATTCAATCTGCGCGTATTTCCTTATGACTACAAATGGCGTGATGGAAACGCGCTATTACTGCAAGTGGAAGGAAAAGATAAAACCTATACGGTGGCTTACAGCATCAAATCAAAAAATATTGAAAGCTTTATCGGTAATGACAACAAGGGAGCTAACCGCGAGGTAAGTTCGGATTTTTCAAAAATCGCCTACTTAGTAGACAATAACATCGCAATTGTTGACAAAGACGGCAAAATTACTTCCGTCACCAACGATAACGACAAAGGAATTGTCAATGGTAGTGATTACACCCATCGCCAGGAATTTGGCATCAAGAAAGGAATGTGGTGGAACAATCAAAATGACAAACTGCTGTACTACCACAAAGACGAGACGATGGTTGCCAATTATCCATTACCGCAATGGAGTCCCAAAATTGCGGATATCAAATGGATCAAATACCCCATGACAGGCCAAAAATCGGAAGAAGTTTCGTTGATCGTTTACAACACCACCACGGGACAAAAGGTAACCCTTCAAACCGGTGAGCATTCAGAGCAGTATTTGACCATGGTTACCTGGGATCCTTCTGGTAAATACATCTACGTCGGAGTACTTAACCGTGGGCAAAATGATCTTAAAGTCAACAAATATAATGCAGAAAACGGTTCTTTGGTCAAAACCCTGTTTGAAGAAACTGCGACAACCTGGGTTGAACCTGAAAACCCATTAACATTCTTACCAAACAAACCGGATCAATTCCTTTATCAATCCGATAGAGATGGTTATAATCAACTTTACCTCTACAACACGGAAGGTAATCTGATCAAAAAACTCGGCTATAAAGACATCGTTATGGAGGCATTGCTCGACTTTTCGGCTGATGGCAGCAAAGTTAGCTATACAGGAGTCACCAACAACGGTTTAGATCGCCAATTATTTGAGGTCGACCTAAAATCTGGGAAAACGGTTCAATTAACAAATGAATCGGGCACGCATCATGCTGCACTAAGTAGCGATGGCAAGTATATCTACGATCAATATAGTAATTTAAAAACACCAAATAAAGTTCAGGTCAAAGAAGTTAAATCTGCTAAAGAAACTACCTTAGTCAATGCAGAAAACCCTTTTTCCGGAAAAATAAATGATCCTAAAATCGAATTTGTACAGTTGACATCTGCAGATGGGAAATACCCATTGACAGGACGTATCATTTATCCCAACGACTTTGATCCAGCTAAGAAATATCCGGTCATGTATTATTTATACGGCGGATCACATTCGCAGCTTGTTTCCAACAAATGGCTAGGAGGCGCTGGATATTTTGATATGTATATGGCGCAACAGGGCTATATCGTCTTCACGATGGATAATCGCGGCACGAATTACAGAGGCCGTGATTTCTATACAGCTACGCATCGCAACCTCGGTCAAAACGAAATGGCCGACCAGATGAAAGGAATAGAGTTCCTTAAATCAAAATCTTTTGTTGACCAACAGCGCATGGGTATTTTCGGGTGGAGTTTCGGTGGTTTTATGACAACTTCCTTCATGCTGCATCATAACGATATCTTCAAGGCTGCAGTAGCTGGAGGTCCTGTAATCGACTGGAAATTTTATGAGGTGATGTACGGCGAACGCTACATGGACACGCCGCAAGAAAATCCGGAAGGTTATAAATTGACATCACTCCTCAATAAAGCCGATCAACTGAAAGGAAGATTATTGATTATTCACGGCGCACAAGACCCTGTCGTTGTACAACAAAACAGCATGGAGTTTTTAGAAGCCTGTATTAAAGCCGGAAAGCAAGTAGATTATTTTCTATACCCGACTCATGAGCACAATGTAATGGGAAAAGACCGTATTCATATGTACGAAAAAATTGCGGACTACTTCAATCAGCACCTCAAAAATCCGTCATAAACTCAGGAAAACAAGAAAAACCAAAAAGGGCTATCCAAAAAGATTTGGACTGCCCTTTTTTATGCAATTTAGTACAGGTTAATGTGACTCCTGATCCAGGCCTTCGGATAAACTATACAATGTCCAGTGTTTTGTTTTTATGGCCTGAGATTCTGTCCGAAGCAATCGGATAAAATCCTGCACCCCAACTTCCTCATTCCCATTACCATGAATCAGGACAATACTTCCGTTTTTGGCCTGCTGTCCTTTAGCCAACCAGGCATCCGAGCCTACCGCAATAAGACCATAGGACAATAGCTGCTCAATGATGCGCCGATCGGAAACTAAGCCCGGACAACGAAAAAATACCGAAGGCAGAAGACCGTTTTTCAGCATCAATTTTTCATTCTCCAACACTTCATAACCTAGATTCGTATTTTTGGAAAGCAAAAAATTGGATGTTAAAGGATTACTAGTAAAAACATGGTCATACGTATGATTTACCCAGGTAATCTTTACTCCCTTTGCATCCAATGACTTTAGCCATGCTAGATCTGCAGCGTGATTTAGCATCCATTTACCCGAAACAGAAACGGCCAGTGGCAGGCTGCGATCTATCCCCTTAAATGCAGCGAGAAGATCTTCAAAAATAGCCCTGTCCAAAGGTTTATGTGAAGGACATAGATCAATCGTCAAATTAATACCAGCCTCTTTGGGAAGCCTAAAATTCAGCCCCGCATCCTGTAAGTTGTTTTCAGTTTTTCTGACTAAAGAGAAGCAGCTTTCGTATACCGAACCACTTAGACTTTTTGTAACCTGAGCCGCATCGTTGTACAGAACGCTGACCGATCGATCTCCTACTATACGCGTTTGCAGTGTAGTAGGATCTACCGTCAAATAATATTTTACAGTATTTGTCGTGAAACTACGGATCCCCACCAGAGAATTATTATTTTCACGGAGGATCAACCACTCGGTTCTGTAGTTTTCTAAATTGGCAAATGAAACCTGTCCATTAGAGAGTAGGGCGCACACCAAAAATAGACCAACAAAAATGAGCTGTTTCATCATCAGTTGCCACTCGTTCTTTTAGACTGTAGATTAGTTGGCCATACCGTCGGCTTGCCATCTTTATCAATTGGCAATGTGATCTTATCGCGGGAGACCAAAGCAGGCTCTTCACAGGCAAGGTAAGTCAAAATCGCAACGATAATGGCGTTTTGTTTTACTTCATCAAACACAATCTTATCATAGGTATCCCGATTGGTGTGCCAGGTCACCTTACCATAGTCCCAGGATGTGGAAGAGAGCCCAAAGGCCGGAATTCCTTTTTGAACGAAAGAAGAATGATCACTTCCCCCCGTCCCCGGCATACCTGGAAAACTGGTTTGGATTTCATTACGGAACTCTTCAGGCAAATATTGCACCCAGCGGCTTATATATTCGTAAGATTTTTCAAAACCACTGCCCCCTATCCGGACAATTCGCCCTGTGCCGTTATCCTGATTCCATACCACCTGTATATTTTTAGCGATCTCGGGATGATCTTCGACAAAAGCTGAAGAGCCATTCAGCCCCTGCTCCTCACTTCCCCAGTTACCGACCAAAATCGTTCTTTTATTATCCGGGTAAACCTTCCTTAAAATGCGGACAGCCTCCATCATGGTAATTACTCCTGTCGCATTGTCTGTCGCTCCCGAAGCGCCGTCCCACGAATCTAGATGTGCCGAAAGCACAACATACTCGCCCGGTTTTTCCTTTCCCTTGATCTCTGCGATACTATTATAGGTCTTTGATATTCCAAGCTCTTTTGAATTTCCCTGCAGCGAAACCCGAGGTTTGACCCCATGTTCTGCCATGCGGTATAACAGACCGTAATCTTCCAGCCCTACGTTAAATACCGGAATCTGTTTGGACTTCGCATCAAAAATCCGTGTAATACCAGGCAACTCTGTCCAATAGGAATCAATGGCACCAACGGCGCCAGCATTCTCCAAAGCCAAGGGCAATGTCCGACGCGTGCTTCCCGTATAGGACATACTACTCTCCCATTTTTTCAACTGATCATTTTTTAAGGCTTGATATTTTTCATAACCTTTCGGGGAAGCTGACTCCTTCCAGTTGGCATCTGACCGTCCTGAAAGCGGATTCATTCCAATCAATACGATCTTGCCTTTGACTGTCTTAAGCCAAGACTGAAAATCAGACGGGGAACTAAATAAAGGCATTACCACAACCTCGGCTTCAACCCCTTTCTCCTTGGTCACGGGACTGAACGCCAACTGTGTACCTTCCAAAGATTTTATGCGGGGATAGGTCATCGTCACCTGAGAAGTTCCTCGTTCCCACGAACGCCATTCACCATAGGGCTCATTGCGGGCCTGTGCGCCAAGCGCATTATAATTTTTGACAACCCAATCATGCGCCTGTTGCATTTGTGGACTCCCGACAAGACGGGGGCCAATCATATCGACAAGCTCAAACGCATACTTCTCCAATTGTGAATTTGCATTTGCCTCCTGCACAATTGACGAAACCATCGCTTCTTTATTTTGAGCAAAAATAGCTGGAGTGCTCAGCAATAGAAGTGCCAGCCCTAAAGATTTCATTCCACGCTGTTTCATTAAATCTACCTTCATGTATATATCTTTATTTATTGTATAATTCTCCGTTAATACGCTAACGCTACGAGCGCAAACTACATGTTACTATATTCCACTAGCTCTCAAAGAAGCTCCAGAAAAAGACAGTGCTCCGGTCAACCTTAGTTAATTTAGAAACCCAAAGTTTCCTGTGATTGGTTTTTCCGAAAATTACTAAACAATATTTAAAAACACACATTCATTTTTAATCAATTAAATGATATACCCTTATTTAGTTGAAAAAAAAACATAAAAAGCCTGAAAAGAAACTTTCCAGGCTTTACCAAATATAGATATGAGGGTTGATTAGTTACACGGCTTCCACTTTGGATTTTTCGTAGCTCTCTTGGTGAACCGAGGCCACAGCCCGACCCGATGGATCATTCAGATTCTGGAAAGAAGCATCCCAAGCTAAGGCTTCCGGCGTACTGCATGCGACAGATTTTACCGATGGAACAGTTTGTGCTGCCGCTGTTGAAGGAAAATGTGATTCGAAAATTGTCCGATATAAAAACTCTTCTTTGTTTTTCGGTGTGTTTATCGGGAAGCGCGTTGAAGCCTCGGCAAACTCCTGATCAGAAACTTTACTTTCAGCCTGCTCTTTCAAGGTATCGATCCAGCTATAGCCTACACCGTCAGAAAATTGCTCTTTCTGGCGCCATGCGATGCTTTCTGGCAGATAGTCTTCAAATGCCTTACGTACAACCCATTTCTCCATCCTTCCTTCGCGAATCATTTTATCGGAAGGATTGATACGCATCGCAATGTCCATAAATTCTTTATCTAGGAAAGGTACACGCCCTTCAACACCCCATGCTGCAAGTGATTTATTTGCCCGCAGACAGTCGTACAGGTAAAGCTTTTTCAGCTTACGTACAGTTTCCTCGTGAAATTCCTGTGCATTTGGCGCTTTATGAAAATAAAGATACCCACCAAAGAGTTCGTCTGACCCTTCACCCGACAATACCATTTTAATGCCCATTGATTTGATTACACGAGCTAATAAATACATCGGTGTAGAAGCGCGTACCGTCGTGACGTCATAAGTCTCCAAGTGGTAGATCACGTCACGGATCGCATCCAATCCTTCTTGGATGGTAAAGTTGATCTCGTGGTGTATTGTTCCGATATGATCTGCTGCTTTCTGTGCCGCAATTAAATCCGGTGCTCCCTTCAATCCCACCGCAAATGAATGCAGTTGAGGATACCAGGCATCTTCTTTGTCGTCACTTTCGATACGTTTGGATGCAAACTTCTTCGTTACCGCAGCAATAACCGATGAATCCAATCCACCAGACAGCAGTACACCGTAAGGTACATCTGACATCAATTGACGATGCACCGCATCTTCCAAACCTTTGCGCAAAACAGCGATATCGGTCTCGTTGTCTTTTACAACATCGTAACTTTCCCAATCACGTTGATACCAGCGCTGCGGAGCTTTCCCCATTTTGCTATACAAGTAATGCCCCGGAGGAAATTGTTCAATCGTCGTACAGAAACCTTCCAGTGATTTTAATTCGGATGCAACGAACAATTGCCCCTCCTCATCTTCACCATAATATAGAGGGATAATTCCCATATGGTCACGTGCGACAAAAAAGGAATCATCACGTGAATCATAGAGTGCAAAACCAAAAATACCATTTAATTCATCCACAAATGAGGGACCTTTCGCTAAATATAAAGCCAACACAACTTCGGAGTCACTTTGTGTCGAGAACTCATAATCAGGAAGGCTATTTCTTAATTCATGGTGGTTATAGATCTCGCCATTAACTGCTAGTACAACTTTACCGTCCGGACTGTACAATGGTTGACTTCCAGATTTAGGGTCAACAATAGCTAACCGCTCGTGTGCCAATAAAGCTTTCTCACCGGTGAATATACCCGACCAATCCGGACCACGGTGGCGAATACGTTTTGACATTTCTAATACTTGAGATCTCAATGAGCTTGCAGGTTGCTTTAATTCAAAAGCGCCAATAATTCCACACATATTATGAAAATTTTAAATATTTCGTTTTTACATTATGTTATTGATACAAAGTAAAACAATTAAAAACTAAATTCATAATAATTTTTAATATTTATTATATTTTTATCAAAAATACTTTTCAAAACAAACAAAATTATCAATGAAACACTTATTTGTTTACAATAATCACACAATCTATTAACAATTGATCTGCAGATTAATCGTTAAATTAACTTCGTAATCAAATAACCAGGACATGGATCTAATTAGAACCTTCTATAGTGAGCTTGCACTGACTCCACAGGAATTAACTGCAATTACAGAAAAACATGAAGCCATAACCGTCAAAAAGGGCGATTTTATATTGACCAAAGGACAGGTTTCAAATGCTTATTACTTAATTGAGTATGGACTTACACGCTCCTTTTTACACGATTATGAAGGCAATGAAGTTACCATAAGCTTCTGTACGGACAATGATGTTGTCATTGAAGTCGCCTCTTTTTTTCAACGCCATCCAACGGTGGAAAATATCCAGGCACTCATGGAAACCCGTCTCTGGAAAATAAAGTTTGAAGATTTTCAGGAACTTTTTCATCAGATTCCTGAATTTAGGGAATGGGGGCGTTCTTGGATGGCCAAGGAACTTGTTCACAGTAAAAATAGGGCTATTGCCATGATTACCGAGCCTGCTACTACCCGCTATTTGCGCTTGATAAAAGAAAAACCAATATTGATACAGCAGGCACCACTCAAGCATATTGCTTCCTACCTGGGCATCACCGACACTTCCCTAAGCCGCATCCGGAAAGAAATTGTCCACGGAAATTAAACCGTGGTAACGCCCAAAGGACTACTTTTTTAAATCTTGCCTTAAGGCAAGATTTTTAAGAAAACTTCAGCTTAATTTTACCAATGTGCTTCCAAGCTATTTATTTATAGTCTTATAGGAAGGAAAAATTGAGAAAAGAGTTAAAAGAAGTAATCATTATATTCAAAAATTAGAAATCATGGCAAAATTACACGCTTATCTAAATTTCGACGGAAACTGTGAAGAAGCATTCAACTTTTATGAAAAAGTCTTCAATACAAAAAATCCTGGCTTCATGCGTTATGGAGATATCCCTGCCGACCCACAGATGCCACCTGTTCCAGACGAAGCAAAAAACAAAATCTGTCATACAGCAATTTCGATCAACGGCGATAGTATGCTGATGGGAGCTGATGTTGTTCCTGCTTTTGGACAACAATATATCCAAGGAAACAACAGCTATGTCATGCTGATGTGCGAAAGCACCACCGAAGCGAAAGCTTTGTACGATGCACTGAGCACCAATGCAAAGGTCGTTGAAATGCCACTTGGCGAAACATTTTTTGCCGAACTATACAGCGCTTTTCAGGATCAATTCGGTATCTGCTGGATGGTTTATTTTGGTGGGAACAAAGACCAGGATTGCGAAAGTAATGCTTAAGCCAACCGCTTAGCTGACAAAATAGTTGAAAAAGAGAGGGCAGTAATCTATTGTTACTGCCCTCTCTATTCCCGTGGTTTCGTTATCGTGTAGCACCTATGCTACCCTGTGGAATGGCCATTTCAATTTTGTCTTTTCAAAACTGCCACAACAAGATGTTTTCCTGTGCATCTCAGGTTTTTACCGCTACTAGGTTAAATTTATTATTTTTTCACCAGTACTTCTTCCTCAAACAGGATCCCATCCCAACCATTTGTCCTAAATTGACGAATGTTCTGGTGGCCATCTCCGTCTGGATTATCGAGTACATTTCGATAATGTTCGGCAAAAAGGCGCAATGTATCCTCCTGCGAAAGATTATTTAACTGTGCAAAATAGAAAACTTTTGCACTACCTTGATTTTCTTCTTTCGAATTTTTCAGCGTCCCATTTTGAAATGCACTGGGACTATAGCTGTACTGATCGGCAATATGCGCCAATACTTCCTGAAACTGTAATTCGCTTCCTTTTGATTTATTCAATAATTCTGTTGTAGTCATCTTGATATTAAACCTTTTAAAATCTATTCTAAATTAATTTTTCAACCATAAACCTGAATGAACAGGAATTAGCGCTCTTAAATAATTCCGTGTAGTGACCCTCCCTTTGCAGCAAGTTGATCCACACGCCTTTCCACCGCTTCGTCTTTAATCAACGCCGGCGCATGATGGGGTTTTGTCCGCGCATCAATAATTAGCGGTCCTTTACAACCCCAATGTTTAAATGTTGTAAAACTATGTATTCCATAAATATCAAACGCAGGGTTACTTCTGGTAAACGTTGTCCAAACAAAATTATTGACGGTAGCGGCGGTGAAGTGAGCATCATCACATAAGACGATCAACGGGAAACCTTCCCAGGCGAGCCCTGCGGCAGCGCGGCACCATTCCGCCATAATTTTCGATTCATGCTCGTATGTGGAGAATGCCTGTCCATCGATCGCAATAACACCAGGTATGACAAATTTTGCCTGATTAAAAGGTCGTGGCAGCTCAAAATTGGCTGGCAATTCACGGCCCAATGTTCTTTTCTTTGTACCAGCGGCAGCAAAAACCACCTTTGAACCGGCATTTAATCCATCGCCGGAATAATCTAAGGTATCAATAGTCGTATTGGTCTGAAAATGAACATCTCGAGTAAGGTCTATGCGTTCAAGGATATGACCCAAAAAAGCCGGAATATCATAAATATCCAATTGCGGATTATCTTCATGTGCTGAAATAAACAAATATTTAGCAAGGCTGAGCTGATTTTTACCCAGTATCTGATTGGCTATTGTTAAAATTTCCTGCGGTCGATCGACACGCTGATAAGGCGTATACCGTTCAGACCCTATTGCAAAAAGCAAGGGATGTACACCAGCCGCATCAACAGCATTAACGGCATGGAGACCCGAAATCTCCTTTGGAATAGCCGCACCCGTAATTTCATGGATTAAAGCACCAAAGCTAGTATCTTCCTGCGGGGGTCGCCCCACAACCGTAAAAGACCAAATTGGATTTTTCTTGTGGTACACATTATGCACCTTCATCAAAGGAAACGGATGAGTTAAGCTATAATAGCCGATATGGTCCCCAAAAGGACCTTCCGGTTTATTTTCGTTGGGATAAACGGTACCTGTTATAACAAAGTCCGCATCCGCAGAGATACAAAAGCCTTCATCATCATAAAAATAGCGAAATCTTCTATTTCCCAATGCTCCGGCAAAGATCATCTCAGAGAGTCCTTCCGGTAGCGGCATTACAGCAGACAAGGGATGTGCTGGCGGTCCGCCGACAAAAATACTCACCTTTAAAGGTTTACCGAGCGCATTTGCCTTAGTTTGATGGATTCCGATACCACGATGCAACTGATAATGCAAACCAATCTCCTGATCAGGCAGATAATCATTCCCAGAAAGCTGAATCCGATACATCCCCAGATTGGCCTGCATAATACCGGGTTTGGCAACATCTTCTGTATATACCTGCGGCATCGTCACAAAAGCACCGCCGTCCATTGGCCAGTTGACGATCTGCGGAAGTTTACTAATTGATGTTTTACCATGAAGTATGGGAGCCCCCGATTTTTTTTTCCAGGGTAAAGCCCCAAGGGCTGTCATCGAGGAACCAATATATTGAAAAGGATTTTTAAGTACTGCAGCAGGATTCATCTTAACATCCACCAATTTCTTCAGGTGGTCTAACGAATCCCGGAACATAAACTTCGAGCGTTCCAGCGTTCCAAACAAATTAGATACAGCCGGAAATTCCGAACCTTTGATATTTTCAAAAAATAAGGCGGGCCCTTCAACATCAAACACCCGCATATGGATGGCGGCCATTTCCAAATAGGGATCGACCTCTTCTTTGATCCGGATTAAATGACCATGTTTTTCAAGATCCGCAACACATGCTTCTAAACTATTGTATCCCATATATTAAATCTGCTTCAACATGTTAATCCACAAATTTAACAGAATAATTTATTAAACAGGATATAAAGAAAAAACCTTTAGCGATCTTGGATCCCGCTCTCTTATCATCAGTATAACAACCTCAACCATTACCTAGGTATCCATGCAGACATAGGATTTCAAGGGCGTAAATTCAAATGCCTGTACGCGCTGCCAAGTTGAATTATCTACATTTTTCTCATAATAAAGTACTCGCCTAAATTCATCAATATCTTCTTTATTGATATCATTCAACCTTGTCAACAAGAGCTTAGCAAAGAATTTATTGACGCCTATTTCTCTCTTTTGGCCTTCGGAAGTGCACTTCAGGAAATGGTAAAATAAGCCTCTAAATGTCATTTCCTCATTGCCACCGAGGTAAATAACTTCTGATATAAAATTATTTTCCCAAGGCATTTCTCGTAGCCAGCGGTAAACATCGAGCAAAGGCAGGGGGCGAAATTTCAGGGAAGCCACCCAGTTCCAATAAAATATGGTCTGCCGTTTGGCAAGTTTCGCAAATATGCGGTTCAAGACACTCTCCTTCCCGATGACGCTACTTTTAATCACAATGGTATATTGGACGCGTAAATTTTCCAGCAGATCGCGCACAGGCTCCAAAAAATGTTCATCCATTAGCCTCGCGACATAAATGACGCGGTTATTTCCTGCACGTCTACAAATTTCCACGAAATTGCGCAGACCAAGCAATTCAAGCTGAAGCTGTATATCATTGTCAAGTGAGGGAACCTGCGTAAAATAAATTCCAAAATTGAGTTCAGCAATCTGAAAATTCTCAAAAGCTTCCCCTTTTCGCAACAGGTCCAATTCAAAAAGCTTTGCCGTCACCTTTTCCTTTACTATTTTATTAAAAAGGGATAAGTTGCGCACTAATCCAGTCACATCAAAATCTTTGGATTGCAAATAACAGGATGCCCGTCGTCCCAAATAGGTATTTAGCCCGCTGATTAAAACCTTTTTCATTCGAATTCTCTATATTTTTGGCTTTGAAACTACCACGATTTAATGATTCGTTCTTACGATCGTGAGCCATTAAATAGGATCGTTCCTTCCTAGTACGCTGAATTTATATATTACCCTTTTATTCGCTAAAACGAATAAAATCCCTAGGACGGTTCCATTGGTGATGCAGCAATCTTTTCCATGTTTTTCTTACGCTTTTAGTATGTTACTCGGATTGTTTCAAGAGTAACGGAAATAACTTACAAATATCATAATTCCCTGATTTTAGAACAGAGAAACATCAAATAAGTTTAACACTATTTTTATTTTTTCCTAACCAAAATAGCGTAAACCATCCAAACAAGTACCGCCATTGTCCTTTTTTTGTCAATTCGCGCATAAATACTTTCAAGAACACAATATCCTTATATATTTGTAAATCTTCTGAAAATAGGCTGCACTAAAAAGTATTTATCTTCACCTCTATGGACAAAAGGGCTACAATGATCTGGTTTCGAAATGATTTAAGACTTCATGACAATGAAGTATTTTATCAAGCTTCTGAAAAAAGTTCATTCATCATCCCGGTATACTGTTTTGACCCCCGATATTTCGACCGCAATCAATTTGGCACTTTAAACACAGGTGTTCTGCGAGCGGCCTTTGTCATTGAAGCCGTGACCGCTTTAAAAGAAAAATTAAAGAGTCATGGTAGCGACTTGTTGACTTATATTGGCAAACCTGAAGATATTATCCCAAGAATAGCACAAAAATACCAAGTCAACGAAGTTTATCATCACCGCGAGGTGGCACTTCGGGAAACTTCTATTTCGGAAAAAGTAGAAAGTGAGCTTTGGAGCAGCAAAATAAATTTGCGCCATTTCATCGGTCACACCCTCTACCATAAGGAAGATCTTCCTTTCCCTATTAAAGACATACCCAATGGTTTTTCCATTTTCAAGAAAAAAGTAGAGCGGGAAAGTCTGGTGAGGCAACCCATCCCATTTCCGACCAATTTCCTTACGCCGCCCCATCTTGAGGACACCAAAATTCCTTCATTAAAAGATTTGGGCTATTCAGTAGAGGAGATCAAATCTGTTGATGACATCTATATTCTCGGTGGCGAAGACACTGCGCTTAGTATTATGCATGCGCTATTGTCAACCTTTCCGGAGACAGAACAGGACCCTTTGATTCTAGGGCCTTTTATAGCGTCAGGGGCCTTGTCGCCTATTTTACTCTATAACAATATCAAAAAACTTGGTGAAGGTAAGAAAGACAAACGATTTGAAAAGATTGTCGACATTCTGCTCTGGCGCGATTATTTTAGGTTTATGCTTAAAAAATATCCGAATATATTCTTTAAGCCACAAGGCACTAAAAACAGCTCCCCTCAGGATCATCCGGCCTTAGACGGGAATGAAGAATTATTTGAAAAATGGAAATCGGGCCACACGGAACATGATTTTATAAACAGTGTGATGATCCAGTTACAGAAGACCGGCTATATCCCTTATCAAGCACGCTTAATCGCAGCCAGCTATTTAGTTCATGAGTACCAGGTCAACTGGCTTCGTGGCGCTTCCTGGTACGAGGAGCACCTATTAGACTATTCTCCGGCAACTGTTTACGGACAGTGGTCTCATATTGCCGGAGTTGGGACAAGCGAAAAAGACAATAAAGCGCTGGACTGGCAAAAATTGATCAAAACTCATTTCCCAAATGGACTTCCAAAATTGGACGAAATACTTGTTAAATAAATCTTCGGCAGAAATAAATAATTCCAATAGAAAATAAATTTGTAGGACGCTGGAAGCCCTTTTTAAATCATGCTAAAAATGTTAAGAATTGGATAGGTTTATTGATTAAATTATTCAATTTCAGTATTAGAAACTCTTTTTTTATTCATAACTTTGACAAATTTCATAGTTTTAATTGTAAATGGACAATCTGACATATTTGAGTAATGCTGATTCGGCTTATGTCGATGGCTTATATCAATCGTACAAGCAAGATCCCCAATCGGTAGATTTCGGATGGCAAAAATTCTTTGAAGGTTTTGATTTCGGTCAAAATGCTGGCGGAACAACAAGTTCAGTAGGCGAGGCTACTCCCGAGCACGTATTGAAAGAAATCAATGTGCTGAACATGATCAATGGCTACCGCGACCGTGGCCACCTATTCACACACACTAACCCTGTTCGTGAAAGACGTAAATACTATCCTGGAAAGGAATTGGAAACGTTTGGTCTTGCAGAAGCAGACATGAACACCGTTTTTAATGCTGGTGTTGAAGTCGGTTTAGGTCCAGCAACATTGAAAGACATCCGTCAATTGGTGGAGGATACTTACTGCCGTTCTATTGGTGCAGAATTCAAATATATCCGTAATCCAGAAAAAATTAAATGGTTACAGGACCGCATGGAAGCGGATCGCAACATGCCAAAATTTTCGTTGGATACCAAAAAGAGAATTTTAAACAAATTAAACCACGCCGTTGTATTCGAAAACTTTTTAGGCACTAAGTTTTTAGGTCAAAAACGTTTCTCGTTGGAAGGTGCAGAAAGTTTAATACCAGCATTAGATTCGGTCATTGAAAAAGGTGCAGAAATCGGTATCCAGGAATTCGTTATCGGTATGGCTCACCGTGGCCGTCTGAATGTCTTGACTAATATCATGGGTAAATCTTACAAATCAGTATTCTCTGAATTTGAAGGTAAGACCTACGCTGATGATCCTGAAGTAAACTTTGGTGGTGACGTAAAATACCACTTGGGCTTTTCTTCTGAGGTTAAAACAAACGATGGCAAATCTGTCCATTTAAGTTTGGCACCGAACCCTTCGCATTTAGAAACTGTAGATCCAATCGTTGAAGGCATGGTTCGTTCTAAGATTGATTTCAAATACGAAGGCGACTCTTCTAAAATTGCACCGATCATCATTCACGGTGACGCAGCAATTGCTGGACAAGGTGTAGTCTACGAAGTAACCCAAATGTCCAAACTCGATGGTTACAAAACTGGCGGTACGGTACATATTGTCATCAACAACCAGATTGGATTTACAACGAACTACAAGGATGCGCGTTCTGGAACATACTGTACAGACGTAGCAAAAATCACTTCTTCACCTGTGTTCCATGTGAACGGTGATGATGCTGAAGCGGTAGTTTATGCGATTAATTTAGCGGTTGAATACCGTCAAAAATATAAAACAGACGTATTTATCGATCTGTTATGTTATAGAAGATTTGGACACAATGAGGCTGATGAACCAAAATTCACGCAACCATTGTTGTATAAAATCATCGAAAAACATCCGAACCCGAAAGAAGTTTACGCTAAAAAATTAATTACTGAAGGAAGTATTGACGAGGCGTATTCTAAAAATATCGAGAAAGAATTTAAAGCTGAATTGCAAACTAAATTTGAGGAATCTAAAACAGTTGAGGTATTGACTGAAGAGATCCCGATGTTTAAAGGTGCATGGGAAGGATTGCGTCCTGCTAAAAAAGGTGAAGTATTAACAACTTCAGATAAAACGAAAGTTGCAAAAGATCTATTCTTAAAATTAGCGAAAGAAATCACAACCTTACCTTCGGACAAAAAATTCTTCCGTAAGATTACACGTTTGTTTGAAGATCGTGCCAAAATGATCACTGCTGATTCATACGATTGGGCAATGGGCGAATTGATGGCCTACGCGACATTATTGGATCAAGGTAACCGTGTACGTATCTCGGGTCAGGATGTACAACGTGGAACATTCTCACACCGTCATGCGGTATTGACGCTTGAAGATTCGGAAGAGAAATATGTTCCTTTAGCCAATATTAAAGGTGGCGATAAATTCTCTATCTACAATTCGTTACTTTCAGAATATGCTGTTTTGGGTTTTGAATATGGTTATGCATCTTCTAATCCAAATTCGTTGACAATCTGGGAAGCTCAATTCGGAGATTTCTATAACGGTGCTCAAATTATCGTTGATCAATATTTATCGAGTGCAGAGACAAAATGGAAACGTTCTAACGGTTTAGTTATGATGCTTCCTCATGGTATGGAAGGTCAAGGTCCTGAGCACTCTTCAGCACGTATCGAAAGATTCTTAGAGTTATGTGCAGATGAGAATATGATCTTAGCAAACTGTACTACTCCGGCTAACTATTTCCACTTGTTGCGTCGTCAACTTGTACGTGAGTTCCGTAAACCATTGGTTGTATTTACGCCAAAATCATTGTTGCGCCACCCTAAAGTGGTATCACCGTTGAAAGATTTTACAGAAGCTGCTTTCCAAGAGGTAATTGATGATGCAAATGTTGCGGCGAAAGACGTTAAACGCGTGTTATTCTGTTCGGGTAAAGTTTACTACGACTTATTAGAAAAACAAGAAACGGACAAACGCAAAGATATCGCTATCGTGAGATTGGAACAATTATTCCCAATTCCTACAGAGCAATTGAAAGCGATCCGTAAAAAATACAACAAGGCAAAAGAATTTGTTTGGGTTCAGGAAGAAAATGAGAACATGGGAGCATGGTCTTACTACTGCCGTAAACTAATGGGTACTGAGATTGCATTTACAGGTTTTGTTGCCCGTAAAGAAAGTGGAAGTACAGCTACGGGTTACATGAAACAACATGTTGCACAACAAGCAGAAATCTTAAATAAATCATTCGAATAAAAACAATTTAAAATCAATTGCGTCTTATCTATAGGACGCAATTGTCAATAAAGAACATTATATATGAGCTTAGAAATTAAAGTACCAACCGTAGGTGAATCAATCACGGAGGTAACCTTATCACAATGGTTGAAACAAGATGGCGATTATGTGGAGATGGATGAAAACATCGCCGAACTGGAATCAGACAAAGCAACGTTTGAATTACCAGCTGAAAAAGCGGGTATCTTAAGAATCATTGCACAAGAAGGTGATACTTTAGAAATCGGTGCTGTTGTTTGTACAATTGAAGAAGGCGCTGCTCCTGCCGGTGGTTCAGCTCCAGCTGCTGCCCCTGCTGCAGAAGCGTCAAATGCAGCTCCAGTTGCGGCTGCCGCTGCAAAAGATGAAGATCCAGACAGCTATGCTGCTGGTACAGCTTCTCCCGCTGCTGCAAAAATCTTAAGAGAAAAAGGAATTGATCCTTCTACAATAAAAGGAACAGGTAAAGAAGGTCGCATCACAAAAGAAGATGCCGAAAAAGCTCAACCTGTTGCTAAAGCTGCTGCACCAGCAGCAAAACCTGCCGCTGCTCCTGCTGCGACAGTTGCTCCGGTAGCGGGTTCTAGAAACGAACGTCGTGAGAAATTATCTTCATTACGTAAAACAATCGCAAAACGCTTAGTTGCCGTTAAAAACGAAACGGCTATGTTGACAACATTCAATGAAGTCAATATGCAGCCGATCATGGATCTTCGTGCTAAATATAAAGATACCTTTAAAGAGAAATTTGGAATCGGTCTTGGCTTCATGTCATTCTTTACAAAAGCTGTAACAACTGCATTAGCTGAATGGCCTGCCGTAAATGCACGTATCGAAGATAACGAGATTGTATATTCTGATTTCGCAGATATTTCAATCGCGGTTTCTGCCCCTAAAGGTTTAGTTGTTCCGATTATCCGTAACGCTGATGCAATGTCATTGGAACAAATCGAGAAAGCAATCGCTGCACTTGCCGTTAAAGCACGTGACAACAAATTAACGATTGACGAGATGACCGGTGGTACATTTACAATTACCAACGGTGGTGTATTCGGATCAATGATGTCTACGCCAATCATCAATGCTCCACAATCCGCAATCTTGGGTATGCACAACATTATCCAACGTCCTATTGCTGAAAATGGTCAGGTGGTAATCCGTCCAATGATGTATATCGCACTTTCTTATGATCACCGCATCATCGATGGCCGTGAATCAGTAAGCTTCTTGGTTCGTGTAAAACAATTATTAGAAGATCCAGCTCGTTTATTGTTGGGTGTTTAAACCTCAATAAAATTGGAAATATAAAAGACCTATGCTTTGCGGCATGGGTCTTTTTTTTCTGAAAGAGTCTCCTATTATTGGCCAGAAATAACCTTCAGTTCGCTTCCATTGCTGTGGGTGCCTGCGAAATCATGAAGTTTTTTATTGACATCGGAATAGAAGCAATATACTTGACAAATATGAATCGGAGATAGACGAATATAAATCGCCTTTTTAATTTCTCCTTTTTAATTTTTACTTTCATCTTGTTAAAGATCAAGCATATCCTAATATACAACCGACACTGTCATTTAAAGGCCGGCATACGAATATGAAACTTGATGTTAAGCAAACAATATCAAGCAAATGAAGTATAAAATTCTACTAACAACTGTATATCTATTACTCGCTGTAATGACATTGTTTGCCAACATGGCAAATCCAATGAGCCCCCATAGCATAACAGGACAGCTTGTTCCTGCCGCAAAGCTGAAAGTTACCAATGAGCGTATTGTCATTCATCTTTTGGCAGACACTGCTGATTATAATTCGGACTATCGC
Source organism: Sphingobacterium sp. UBA7038 (assembly GCF_002494055.1). Taxonomy (NCBI): domain Bacteria; kingdom Pseudomonadati; phylum Bacteroidota; class Sphingobacteriia; order Sphingobacteriales; family Sphingobacteriaceae; genus Sphingobacterium; species Sphingobacterium sp. UBA7038. The sequence goes on along the minus strand of NZ_DLAV01000031.1, from coordinate 50,788 downwards.
AGTCACTTCAGCATTGTCTATAACATCCATGCAGAAGAGGCTATCGAATTACCACTGGTATTTCTCGCTTTAAATATGGACGGATTGGATCGCATCCTTGTCAATCAGAACGAAATTGAAGGAAAAAAAATGGATCAGCCCGGTTCAAAATTTCCCTTTTTACGTTTAAAGGATGGCTATTATGAAATCAGCTACGACAGCGATGAATGGAAAAGTATTTCGCTGAATGATGCATTTCATTTTACCGCTAAGCTTCACAAAGGTGATAACAGCATTCAGGTTCAATACAGCGCTTATATGGGCTATGACCGACGGGATATTCGGACCAGATACCAAATTGACTACCTCCTATTCCCTTCCAGGTACTGGTCGTCTTTTGGCCCGATTGAACTGTATCTGCACCTCGACGGGAAGATGGATGTACTTACACAGGATCTGGGAACAGCCAAATTACAAACAGATTCCATTGTTCACTGGAGAATTGATCAGGTAGAAAAGAAAGAGAGTTTTCATATTGAAGTTGGCTTAAAAACCTCCATGTTAGCACAAGCAATTCTTTGGGTACATCCCGAGCTGCTCGCCCTGATCGGGTCAATATGCCTGCTCTGCCTGCATATCCGCTGTATTTATCTAAAATACAAAACTGGCCGATACCGCTATGCACTCCTACTTGGAAATCTAATCATTCCAAGCTCTTTCTACTTCTTCATCTGGTTTTGGTCCAGTCTGGCCAACTATCTTGTCAATGGAGTCTTTGACGAAAAGTCCCGCGGTTTTATCCTGTTGGTCATCTTCACCTTACCCCTGATCTACCTCGTCTATGATTTGATTTTGTTTATTATCGATAGAAGCATTCGCGCTAAATTGAACAGGTAGAAAACCGGCTGTTATTTTTTATAGGTCAGCTTGTTTTCAATCATACGATTGTTATATTGCTGGATAAAAGCTTTCATCTTGGTCTCCATCGTATCCAATACCGTCGGATGTTGTTTTAACAGATCCTGTTTCATCAAGCGGTCCTTCTTAAGATCATAAAATGAAGTCACTTTCAGTCCATCATAAGACATCATATAATCTTTAAAGTAGAGATTATAGCTTCCTGAGTTATTATTAAGCACAAAATTATCCTTACCCGGTTTGAAGGCATCTGAACCAAAGGCAAAATAAGGCTCATCATAGTGCAGATAATTCAAAATAGTAGGCATAATATCTATTTGCTGTACCAGTTTATCCGCTTTGCCAACTAGATTATCACCGGGTGCATAAAATATAATAGGGATTTGGAAGCCCCCTGCTGCCGTTTGATATTCCGGCAGGTAGCTTACAGTAGCATGGTCTGCACAGATAACAAATACGGTATTCTTGTACCAGGGCATTTTCGATGCTGTTGCAAAAAATTCACGCAGCGCATTATCGGTATATCCAATGGGTTCCTGTACGGGCAAAGGTCCTTTAGGAAATTTCCCCTGATACTTTTCAGGTACCTTAAATGGGTGATGCGAAGATAAAGAGAAGAAACTAGCGAAAAATGGCTGATGAAACGTGTTGATCTTGTTCGCTACAAATTGCAAAAACGGTTCATCCCAGATTCCCCATATACCATCAAAGTCAGCGTCATTGTTATATTCGTTTTTACCAAAATAGTGCTGGATACCCGCCAGTTTCATATAAGCGGAGAAGCCCATGCTGCCATTGGGTGCTCCGTGGAAAAAAGCAGTCTCATATCCCTTTTTCCCTAAAAGCTTCGCTAAGCTTGTGGTTTCATTTCCAGAATATATCGAAAGCACAAAAGGCTCACCAATGGAAGGAATGCCGGTAATGACTGATGGTAAAGCATCAATTGATTTACGGCCATTGGCATAAGTATCTGTAAATGTGTAAGCATTGCGGATTAATGAATCCAAAAAAGGCGTATAACCTTTGTATTTTCCATCTTGGATATCTTTATTCAACTCACCAAAATGTTCTTTTGCAAAACTCTCTAAAATCAGAACGACGACATTTTTCTTCGCAAAGGGCTGGTCTGATTGCGGTACATGAATAGGATTGTATAACTGTTCAAGCTCTTGTTCGGAATAATAATGGACAGGTTTAAGATTAACAGCCTTCAATGTTTTCAATATACTAAATGGCGTATTCAGCACAATATTCATTTCTTCCGGTGTCTCCACATAATCACCCGCATTGCTCAATGTAATGGGACGGGTACTATGGGCCCAACCGCCACGCACACCACCTATGAAAAGAAAAGCAGTCAGTAAAAATAAAGGCAATTGGATCAAAAATGACTTCCAGCTATATTTCGTAGTCCTTTCAATCTGAATAAGCTTATACGATTTAATCAAACCATACACAACCAGTACCAACACTATAATGAGATACCAATAATCCAAACAGAAATCAAAAGCCAGCTTCAACAGGTTGGATTCATTGGAAAATTGGTCAATTACCGTTCCTGTCGTCCTTTTTAGGGTAAATGGATAGTAGGCAAAATCAATCAGATTTAACGCTATACCAATTGAATTGGTCACGACAAAGATCCATTTTGCAACTTTTTGATAGATTTTATTCGATTTAAACGGACCTGGAACAGTCAGCATCACAATATAAAGAATATTAAAATACAGCAGGGCTACAATGTCGAATCGTACACCACCCGCAAACATCACCAAGAGCTTACCTGCATCGACATGGGGAAATAAGGAAGCATTGACGCCATAAAACCCCAATCGCAATAACGCATAGATGACCAAAAGAAAGATAAAACGAATTGCGACAGCAAAATAAGGTGCAAATACTCCTCTTAATTTCATAGCTCTAATATTTTAAAAATTCACGATATACGTCTTGATAATACGCTTTACCGATATTCAATAAGCTGTCTGTTTTGCCAGCGGGATATTCCTTATGGGACCTATAATTAATAATCCGTCCTACATTATCAAAAGAAACAGCCTGTTGAGGTGTGATCACTCCAAAGGCATCTTTGGAATTATAGAACGCTATTTGAGGTGTCGTCGGATTAAAAAGATCCCGGCTCCAATGATAACGATCTGTAGGGAGTTTCAGTTGTGTCAATAAGGTAGTCGCCAAATCCGTTTGATTGCCGATTCTATTGAATATTTTCCCACGATATTCAGGTTTGATCACATCACCGAAAAAGATCAGCGGAATATGAAAGCGATTGGGGTGAAATAGCTCCCATTTTTCTGAAGGAAGGCGATGTCCATGATCAGCCACAATTACGAAAAGGGTATTTTTATACCAAGCTTCCTTTTTAGCTTTATTGATAAAATCAAAAACAGCTGAATCCGTATAGTTTGCCGTACTTCGGAATTTATCCGCATTGGTAGCATTGCCAAATTTATAGCCGTGTTTTAACTCAAATGGTTCGTGATTAATTAAGGTAAAGATCGTCGAAAAGAAAGGTTGTTTTTCTTTTTTAAAATCCTTGATCATCTGATTAAAGACCACATGGTCATATACACCCCATGAGGCACGTTCTGCATCCAATCCAAAATTGGCATTATCCACCACCCTAGACATCCCATGCGTCAGCATATACGATTTAAAATTGTAAAACTCGCTCTGACCACCATGATAAAATGATGTTTCATAGCCGGCATGATCGAACTCCTGTCCAATGGCAGGCATATTTTCATGTTTGTCGATATACTTGATAATACTCTCGGGTCCTTGTGCCGGAAAACCGCTCAACACCGCTACCATGCCCTTATCGGATCGATCAGCAGCAGAATAAATATGGTCAAACAAAATACCGCCTTTAATCAATTCTTCCATGTGTGGCGTAATTCCCTTTTCCCCGCCAAGAGACTGAATGAGATCGCCGACAAAACTTTCCAACAAAATAATAACGACATTCGGACGAGTCGTTGACAATACCTCAACGGCAGAATCAGGTTGGCTTTGAAAGGCGGGTCGTAGCTTGTCCTGAATATCCTTCTGATCCGCGTAATAATTATAGGGGTTTTTCAGTTTGGTACTTTCGGCAAAGAAATCCCGTAAAAAAGACCATTGGGTATTAACCGCTGCATGATTATAAAACGTTTCCTCGGAATAATAGGCTTTACTAGGGTTTAGTGTCGCTCTCCCATAACCACCGCGGATAAAGGTAAAGAGCACAAAAACTCCGATTGCCAGTTTGAAAAAATTACCTACAGGAGATTTGATATTGAAAAAAGAGACTTTTTTAAACATCCAACGGTACAGAAAATAACCACAGAATATACCGATCAACATCCCAACGATGGGGAGAAACACCGGCGTGGATTCAGCCGAAGCGACGGCACCCGAAGGCGAAGCAAAAAATGCATCTATGGCACGTTTAGAAATCTTGTCGCCCCACTCCCGATAAATATTGACATTGATAAAACTTGTCACAAAGAACAATACCAGGACGATAATGGTATAAATATCGAGGATCAGTCTTTTGGGTTTCAGTTTTGGAAAGAAACTTAATAGGCAATACACCAGAAATGGTAATGCACAGATATAGGAGACTGCAGAAAAATCCAGATTCAGACCATGGTAATAAATCCTGAAAATTTCTGTGAAATTAGAAAAACCTATCTTCTCAAAAAAAGCAATAACAAAAATCAATCTATCTATAAAACAGATAATTAACCAGAACAGAAAATACTGTGTTAAAGCTCTAAGCTCATTAGCAAATCGTTGCATCCCTTCGTGTAAAAATAAAACAGGCAAATTTACATTAATTTACATGAAATACGGGCTAATTACTTAGTAATATGAAGAAAAGATTAAAAAAGTATAAATCTTACGTTATGCTTTACCTCACTGCAATAAACGCCTCTTCTGCTTAGGAGGATCCTCATTAAACGTAATGCTTAGCCATTATTCATAACTTCTTTTTGTTTGAGAACAAGATCAATGGATTACTAAGGAAAATAACATAGAATTCCTTACTTTTGTGTTCCTTAAAAGTTTGAATACAAAAATTTAAAATGAGCATAGCGAAAACTTACAATCCAAAAGAAGCTGAAGAAAAATGGTACAGCTATTGGAAAGCGAATGGATTTTTCCGTTCCACCCCGGACGAACGTGAACCTTACACGATTGTGATGCCCCCTCCGAATGTCACGGGAGTATTGCACATGGGGCATATGCTGAATAATACCATTCAAGACGTTTTGATTCGCCGGGCACGTATGCAGGGGAAAAACGCTTGTTGGGTACCGGGGACCGATCACGCCTCCATTGCCACTGAAGCTAAGGTCGTCGCTATGTTGAAAGAACAAGGAATTGATAAACGATCTTTATCTCGTGAAGATTTCTTAAAACATGCTTGGGAATGGAAGGAAAAATACGGTGGTATTATTCTAAAACAGCTCGAAAAACTTGGCGCTTCCTGTGACTGGGATCGTACACGTTTTACCATGGATCCAGAATTATACCAATCTGTTATCCGTGTATTCGTCGATCTATATCATAAAGGATTAATCTATCGTGGTTACCGCATGGTCAACTGGGATCCTGAAGCAAAAACAAATATCTCAGACGAAGAGGTTATTTATAAAGAGAAAAACGGCAAATTATACCACTTGAAATATCAGGTTGAGGGAACAGATCAATACATTGTTGTGGCGACTACCCGTCCTGAAACCATCTTTGGTGACACAGCCGTGTGTATCAATCCCAATGATGAACGCTATACCTGGTTAAAAGGAAAGCAAGTCATTGTGCCGATCGTTGGCAGAAAGGTGAACATCATCGAAGATGAATATGTCGATTTGGAGTTTGGTACTGGATGCCTTAAAGTTACTCCAGCACACGATGTGAACGACTATGCACTAGGTAAAAAGCACAACCTGGAATTTGTCGACATCTTTACCGACGAAGCAAAACTAAACGACAATGGCCTGCATTACGCAGGTATGGATCGTTTTAAAGTACGTAAAGAAATCGAGAAAGAGCTTGAGGAAAAAGGGTTATTGGAGCAAGTTGAAAACTATACCAATAATGTTGGAACTTCAGAGCGAACAGGTGCTGTTATAGAGCCAAAAATCTCCAATCAATGGTTCCTAAAGATGGAAGATCTTGCAAAACCGGCATTGGATAATGTGATGAATGATACCATTAAATTTCATCCGACAAAATTCAAAAATATCTACCGCAACTGGATGGAGAATGTTACCGATTGGAACATTTCAAGACAATTGTGGTGGGGACATCAGATACCGGCGTATTTCTATGGCGACGGAAACGAAGACTTTGTGGTTGCACAAACGGTTGAAGAGGCCCTTGTTCTAGCGCAAGAAAAATCAGGTAATACAGCGCTTCAATTGACCGATCTACGTCAAGATGAGGATGTGCTTGATACTTGGTTTTCAGCTTGGCTATGGCCAATTTCAGTTTTCAATGGCATCAACGAACCAGAAAATGCAGAAATTAATTACTATTACCCTACGCAAGATTTAGTCACTGCTCCGGATATTATCTTCTTTTGGGTAGCACGTATGATCGTTTCGGGCTATGAGTTCCGTGGACAATTGCCTTTTGAAAATGTTTATTTCACAGGTATTGTACGGGACAAACTGGGCCGCAAAATGTCTAAATCACTGGGCAACTCTCCCGATCCGATAGATTTGATGAACGAATATGGTGCAGATGCAACGCGGATGGGCATGTTATTGACTGCTCCAGCAGGTAACGACCTTCCTTTTGATGTAGAACTTTGTGTACAGGGCCGTAATTTTGCCAATAAAATCTGGAATGCCTTCCGCTTGGTTAAAGGTTGGGAAATTACTGCTACTCCGGCTTCAGATTCAGATAAGATTTCAGCATCTTGGTTTGAGGCAAGGTTAAATCAAGCCTTGGTCGATATCGAAGAAAACTTCAAACACTATCGTTTATCAGATGCATTGATGACAACCTACAAATTGGTATGGGATGACTTCTGTGCTTGGTACCTTGAATTAGTGAAACCGGCTTATGGCTCCCCTATTTCTAGTGAAACCTTAGAGACAGTAAAATCTTTTTTCCAACGTATACTCACTTTAGTACACCCTTTCATGCCTTTCTTGACAGAAGAATTGTGGCACGACGAACTGTTCGGTGTGAAAGACGAGAAAGATTGCATTATCGTCGCCGCTTATCCGACAGCAACTGATTTTGATGAGCAGCTTATCAAAGATTTCGCTGTCGCTCAGCAAATTATTTCGGAAGTTCGCAATATCCGCAATTCTAAAGGTGTCTCTCCTAAAGTAGCATTGCCATTGGCTATCAATCAACAATCAGATATCAATTTAGCACAATATATTGACATCATTACCAAAATTGCAAACTTGGAAGGCGTAACTTTTGTTTCTGAGAAAGTAGCCGGAGCCGCAAGTTTCCTTGCTGGCAAAGACGAATGTTATGTTACTTTGGAGAACAATATTGATGCGGATGCTGAACGTGAACGTATTGCCAAAGAATTGGAATACCTAAAAGGTTTCCTTGTATCTGTAGACAAAAAGCTTTCCAATGAGCGGTTTGTGCAAAATGCTAAACCTGAAATTGTTGAAAACGAAAAAAGTAAAAAGGCAGATACCGAAGCAAAGATTAAAATTCTTGAAGAAAGCTTAATAGCATTGGGCTAAGACCTATGCAATAGAGCTAATAAATTTTGTAAAAAGTCCCGTGCGCTGCGCGGGACTTTTTTTATGTTTCAAGATGATCAAATTCGAAGATCCTTCGGTGCTTCTTCGGTGCTTGTTCGGTACTTCTTCGGAGCTTATTCGGTCGCAACCGAATAAGCTCCGTCCTATATCCGTATCATTTACGTTAAATAATCGTGTAAATGATGAAGTCGGTTCCTAGCTTTTACACACCGAAAATCCGGTTTCTGCAAAATGCTAAACAGGCGGTTCAAGAGAATTTCGGTTGGCCATTCACAGGTAATATATATGTTAAGGATGCACGATATAAACTTGTAAAGTAAAAATGCAACATGAAGTTCTCCCGTTTAAACAGTGCACTTTATAATTGCTCAGCAACAAACAATGCAATTAACTTTATACGGATTCCTGTAAAAAAATAAATAACTTTATAGGAGCGAACTTAAATTATAGCATTATGGGATTCAAAGAAACATTTCAGATTAACGGTGAAAACCTTTTACAGAAAATCAAGGAAATCATTGCCGAGGGCAATGTGAGCAAAATCAGCATTGCGGACAAACATGGTAAAGAAATCATGAGTTTTCCGGTGACTATCGGCGCAATAGGCTTGATCTTAGCACCTGTTTTTGCAGCAATTGGTGCTGTCGCAGCATTGCTTACAGAATGTACCATCACTGTAGAACGAAATACAAACAAGGAAGAAAAAAATGACGAGGATAACAGTACTGATCCGCCAACAACGATAACAGTAAAATAATGAACTAAAATTGACCGTTATGAAGATTTTTAAAAATATACTTTGCATTTTATTTGCCTTGCTTTTCATCAATGCGGGGCTAGATAAGCTTTTTCATTATATGCCTACGCCACCAATGGATATGGACATGAAAAAGGTATTTGAGGCTTTTGCTACGATAAAATGGTTAATGCCACTAGTCGGAATTATCGAACTCCTGAGTGGTTTACTGTTTATTTTTCCAAAGACAAGAACTTTAGGTGCATTAGTCATCTTTCCAATACTCATTGGCATTTTTACCCACAATATGATTTTTTACAGCCAACTGGGATTAATTATTTGGGCCGTACTTTTCATTATATGGCTATGGGTGGTATTTGAAAACTGGGGCAAGTATAAAAAATTGATGGAATAATTGCCTTATCTTCCCCAAAACAACTATTCGACAGAATACTACATGTATTAATTACCTATTTTTTTGACAAATTAATAGGTATTTAATGCTTTTATTAACATAAAATTAAAAAACAAAAAACTTTGTACGGCTAGAATGGTTTGGTCAATTATTTGATGTGTTTTTAGAACAGCCCCGAAGATATAATGACTTTATATAAGGGAAATTAGAAACTGTCTAATATCTGCTAGCAGGTATAACACAGAAATTAAACTTGCATTTACAGGCAAATTTATCTTAGTTTGCTGAAATAGTGGCGATATATGTTAATATCTGTAAACTTAGCAAACTTTTTTCCGTTTTAATTTTTATTAATAGATACTTAATCAAATAATACGTTGAACAGATTTACCCGAATTGCTTTTAAAACAATATTGTGGATTATTGGAGTCATCATTGCGCTGGCTATTCTTATTGTATTTTTAATCAGAATACCTGCCGTTCAGAATTATATTGCCGGAAAAGTAACGCAATATGTAGAAGGCAAAATTGGTACCCCTGTTAAAATTGGCTACATTAATATTGATTTTCCTAAAAAACTGGTATTGGAGGATATCTATTTAGCCGACCAAAGTAAAGATACCTTAGTAGCAGGAAAAAGCATTGCTGTTGATATCAATATGCTCAAGCTGTTGAAAAACACAGTTGAAATACAGCGTCTCGAAGCAGAAGGAATCACTGCAAAAATTCGACGTACATTGCCGGACAGTTCGTTCAACTTTGATTATATTGTTAAAGCTTTCGCTTCCCAAAAAGAAAGCACAGCAACTGCAGACAGCAGTTCAGCCCTCCTATTTAACCTCGATAAAGTCAAATTTGACAAATTTCATATTGTTTATGCCGATGACGTCATTGGAACAAGTGCCGATGTTTACCTGAACAGCCTAAATACCAATATCAAAAAGTTCGACCTCACAAAAAACATGGCCTTCAATCTTCCAAAAGTGAAAATAGATGGTCTGAGCGCCACAGTGAAACAATGGCGGCCGATTAAGGACGGTACAGCTCCCTCGGTCGAAGACTTTGGCATTACGGATAAAACCGCACAAACAACCGCCTTGCTTCCCGATGTCGGTATACAGATCGCAGACCTGACGAATATCTTAGTACGCTACGAGGATCAGTCTAGCCTGTTGAACACCAAATTTTATATTAAGAACCTCCATGCGGACATTAACAAGATCGACCTTAACAAAGAACTTGTCGATATTCAGACGATCAATCTTGACGGTTCAGACAATACTGTGCTCTTTGGAAAGATCCAGAAAAAAGTAAACGCAGCAGCGAAAAACACCGCGGATACAACCAAAATAAACTGGGTTGTTTCTGCCAAAGAAATCCAGATCAATAAAACAAGCTTAGCTTATAGAGACGATAATCAGGCCCGTATGAAAGGCTTTGATTACTTCAACATTAAGATCCCTGGGATGAAAACCAGTTTAAATGATCTTTACTACAGTGCCGATTCCATCAGTGGATCACTCAAAGAACTTGTAGCCTCCGATCAATCGGGGTTTGTGATCAAGCAATTGAAGGGGGATTTTAAGTATACAAATACCGGTGCGGAGATCAAAAATCTATATGCAGAGACGCCACGCACTCTGCTGCGTGATTACTTAAAAATAACTTATCCTTCTTTGGATGTTATCGCTAAAAAACCAGAACTGATCTACGTCAATGCAACCATCAAAAAGAGCCGTGTTGATATGCGCGATATCTACTATTTCGCTCCTTTTTTGGACACCATGCAGGTGATGAAACCGTTGATGGACAAAAAATTTAATATTGATGGTCGCGTTGTCGGGAAGTTAAATGACCTCAATATTCCGGCAATTGATTTTCAAACCCTGTCCAACACACGTGTCATTGCAAGTCTACATTTAAAGGGGCTACCCAATGTCGATAAAATGTCCATGGATCTTAATTTAAAAAAATTGACTACAGGACGTTCGGATATCGAAAAGCTGGTTTCAAAGAAAATGTTGCCGAGCGGAATAGAATTACCCAATACAATCGGACTTACCGGAACTTTTAAAGGCGGAATGAATGCGTTTAACACCAATCTTTCGTTGGTAACAGAGAAAGGGACGGCCAAATTTGATGGTAAAGTAGGCATGATAGGCCGCGATACAACCTATGATGCTTTCGTCAGTATTCGTGATTTTGACATCGGTAAGATCATGAAAATGGACAGTACGTTAGGCATACTTTCCTTTGAAGGGAAAATTAAGGGTCATGGAACAGATCCCAAGAAGCTTGTCGCCAACTTTGATGGCAAAGTAAATCGGATGGATGCCATGGGCTATCGCTACCAGAATATCGATATGAATCTTACAGCAGACAAAGGGGACATAAAAGCCGCTGTCGTCAGCCCTGATCCAAATATCCAATTGAAGTTAAATGCGATAGCCAATATGAAATCCAAGTATCCACAGGTGGATTTTGAGCTTATGGTAGACACTATCAATCTTAAAAAGTTAAAATTGATGGATGACGAGTTCAAATACCATGGTAAACTCGTTGGAAATTTCAGTTCAGCCGATCCAAATTTTTTGAACGGAGAAGCACACATTACCAATTCATCCATTGTTTACAATGATGCTTATTACTCGCTAGACAGTATATCACTAATTGCAAAAGCGGATACTAGCCGCAACTTGCTACTTTTAAAATCGGACTTTTTAAACGCCCATTTGGTCGGAAAATACAAAATTCTAGAATTGCAGAATGCCGTTCAAGACATCTTACAGGTATATTACCAACCAGGCAAAGCTGTTAAAGTGCCCAAATACGACCCACAGAACATCGAGTTTTCGGCCCAATTGACGCGAACTAAGTTTATCAAAGATTTCTTGCCAGAACTGACAGAGATGTCGGATATCACATTGGATGGTATGTTTAACAGTCAATCAAAAACGATTCTCGCCAAGTTGGATGCACCGAAAATAATCTATAATGGCACTGAAATCAATAACGTTACTTTGGATATCAATACCCTCGACAGTACACTGTATTACTCGGCATTGATCAATAAAATCAAGGTAAGCAATATTGAACTGGTGAATACCGTATTCAGTGGTAAAGTCATCCAAAACAATTTGGATTTCGGTCTCTGGATAAAAGACAAGAAAGAGAAAGAGCAGTATCATTTGGGTGCCAATATGCGCGTTGATAATGGCGCATTCGTTTTTAGCCTACTTCAGGACGGCCTTATGCTGAACTACGACAAGTGGACGATAAATCCAAACAATGTACTCAAATTTGGAAGCACAGGTATTCAGGCCAGTGATTTTATCTTAAGTAATAAAGGACAGGAGCTGAGCATATCATCGCAGGATAGTGTGCTCAATTCGCCGCTCAACATTGCATTTAAGAATTTCCGCATTGAGACATTAAGTAAAATGCTTGAAAGTGAAACAGTCGATCTTGGCGGCGGCATTAATGGCCAGGCAACGATATCACGCCTAGAAAGCAGCCCTGTATTTGTTTCTGATCTTGTGATCGATAAATTTTATATTGGAAAAGATACCGTTGGTAATGTCAATATAAAAGTGAATAATCAAAAAGAAAACACCTATAATGCGAATATCAGTATCAGTGAAAATGGCAATAATGTCGTATTAAGTGGTGATTTTATCAGTCCTCCTCAGGGAGAGGCAAGCCTGGATTTCACTTTAGATATTGCACCGCTTTCTATGCAGACGGTTCAGGCATTTAGTCTGGGCTATCTAAAAGACTCGAAGGGAAACTTGGAAGGCCAGTTAAAAATAACAGGATCGCCATCCAAACCCCGCATTAACGGCGATGTTAAGTTTAAAGATGCTCAGTTCAATATTGCTATGTTGAATGCACTATTCAAAGCGAAAGATGAAACCATTCATTTGGATGAAAGAGGCATTACTTTCCCAAAATTTGCATTGGAAGACAAAAAAGGAAATATTGCCAAGGTAACGGGATCCATAGAAACCAAAACATATACTGATTTTGATTTCAATCTCAATGTCAATACCGACAATTTTGAGGTACTCAATTCAACACAAAGCGACAACGACATGTTTTATGGTAAAATGTACCTTACGTCGAACCTGCGCATTCGGGGGAATCTGGATAAGCCTATCGTTGATGGGACAATCAAGGTGTTAGATGATACGGACTTTACCTTTGTTATGCCAAACGAGGATCCTGGGATGGCCGATCGTAAAGGTGTTGTCGAATTTGTTGATAAGAGTGATACAACAAGAGCCAATGTATTTGCAAAATTAGATTCTATGACTGTTACCCGATTGACGGGAATCGACGTAGATCTAAATCTTCAAACCGATAAGGACGCCAAATTTAAGATCCTCTTGGATGCTGGTTCACAAGATGCACTGAATATCCAGGGTGAAGCGGAACTGAACGCCGGTATTGATGCAAGTAGCAAAATTACCTTGTCAGGTACATTTACAGTAGACAAAGGAAGTTATTCCTTCAGTTTTGGCCCCGTGAAAAAGGATTTTACATTCCGAAAAGGAAGTACCATCACTTGGAATGGAGATCCCTTGGATGCGCAGCTAAATATCACGGCAGCATACACAACCAAAGCACCAACCCTCGAACTTGTAGCGACGCAGCTGGGGTCGGAAAACGCTAATTTGTACAAGCAGCGGATTCCTTTCAATGTCTTACTGAAGATTACAGACAAACTGTTCCAACCGCAACTAAATTTTGATATCGACTTGGACGAAAACAACTCGGTTGTTTCGCAAGATGTGATTAGCAAGGTTAATAATGCTTTGACCACCTTACGTGAAAATCCGTCTGAGCTGAACAAACAGGTCTTTTCACTGATTGTTTTGGGGCGCTTTATGTCGACCAATCCATTTGAGAGTTTATCCGGTGGCGGCGGTACGGAAGCCATTGTCAGAAATAGCATCAGTTCGTTCCTGAGCGGTCAATTGAACCGCCTTGCCTCCGAGCTTATCACCGGAGTAGAGCTGGACTTCAACCTAACTTCGGAAGAAGATTACGCTACTGGAGCTGGCCAGACCCGAACAGATCTGAATATCGGCGTGTCTAAAATGCTTTTAAATGACCGTTTAAAAATTACCGTTGGCTCTAATTTTGAAGTTGAAGGAAATACACGTCCGGGAGAAACAGCCAACAACATTGCTGGAGATATCCAATTGGATTACCAACTTTCGCAAGATGGCCGCTATTTTGCGCGGGTATATCGTAAAAATCAATATCAGGTTACACTCCAAGGTCAATATGTAGAAACGGGTATCGGATTTATCATCAATATGGATTACAACCGATTTAAGGAGATCTGGATGAGTTCGAAAAAACTCAAAGAGTATTACGACACCAATAGCAAGGGTTTCAGAAAACGTTTCGATGTAGAACGTATGGAAACCGATTCAGTCTATCGCGACAGTGTACGCACCGTTATCCGAGATAGTTTGATGACCCATAGTCCTGAATACAGAAAGCGTATGGAGGAAAGAGAAAAAGAGAGACGTAAGCAACAGCTGGACTCAACGAAACGTACGCCGAAAAGCGATAGTCCAAAATCAACTATAGATACCATCAGAACGACAGCTATAAAAAATGAAGATGAGGAAAGGAATTACCATGCAAACTAAACTGAAGTATATTGTGGGAATAGTTTCATGCGCTGCATTCATAGCATCCTGCTCTTCCACCAAGAATCTAAAAGAAGGGGAAAGCTTATATGTCAAGGGCAATGTAATAGTCGATTCGGACACGATATCCAAAGAAAATAAGGAAAAGATTGCGACTCATTTAGAAGCTGCACTGATGCCAAAGCCCAACAAACGTTTGGCCGGCGTGCCATTCAAGCTCTATTTCAACAATATGGCCGGGGACTCTGCGGGGAATAACATCATTAAAAAATTCCTCAAGAAGATCGGTGAAGAACCAGTACTATTGAGCGACGTCAATCGCGAATATAATGAAAACCTATTGCGCAATCGTCTGGAGAATTTTGGATTCTTCAATGCGGAAGTGAAATCGGACACCTTAGTTGAAGACAAAAAAGCAACCATTAATTATACAGCCAAGCCTAATCTGATCTACCGAATCAGATCTGTTCAATTCGACATCGACAGCACAACACAGTTGGGTAAAGATATCCGTTCGAGCTCGGATAAAAGCCTCTTGCAAGTGGGTAAGAATTACAGTTTAGATGTTATCCTCAATGAGCGCGACCGCATCGACAATGACCTCAAAAATAGAGGGTATTATTATTTCAGTCCCGATTACATCCTAGTTCAGGTAGACAGTTCGCATCGGAACAACAAAGTCGATATGTATGTTACGGTGAAAAAGGAGACACCGGCACAGGCAAGGGTACCGTCCAAGATCAATAAAATCTACATTTTCCCGAACTACACGGAAACAAGCTCCGGTTATCAGCGATCCACCCGCAATGCGGAACTATATGATAGCAGTTACTATTTTATAGACCGCCAGCATCTGTATAGAAAGCCTGTGATCGCGAATCATATCTTCTTCCATCCAGGCGACGTCTATAACCGTAATGCCCACAATCAAACCATCAGCCACCTGGTGAATCTCAATAGCTGGAAGTTTGTCAAAAATAACTTTGTCGACAGCAAAGAAGTCCCCAACGCACTGGACGTCTACTACTACTTAACTCCATTGCCCAAGAAATCACTCCGTGTGGAACTTTTAGGAAAAATGGCCTCAGTATACAATGGTACCGAGGTCAATGTCAACTGGACTTTACGCAACGCATTTAAAGGCGCGGAGCAGTTGAGTTTTAATGTATTCGGTGGTTATGAAACCCAGACCGGTGGGTCGGCTGACCTCAATTCGAGTTATTACCGTTACGGGATGGAGGCTACACTGACTTTTCCACGGATATTGTCCCCTTTTGGACGGATTTCACCGACACGGCGTTTTATCCCGAAGACTTACGTCAAAGGACGGTATGAATTTTTAAATCGCCGCAAAGCATATACCTTAAATTCCATCGCATTGGATTACGGTTATATCTGGCAGGAGTCTGAGGAGAAGCAGCACGATCTTGCTTTAATGGAGATTACCTATGTCCAGCCTAAAGGGATCTCAGAAAACTATCAAAAACAAATGGATACCATTCCGGCGTTAAGGCATGCAATAGATCCACAATTTACGATTGGCCCAAATTACAACTTTACGTTTCAAAATACGATGAAGCAGCATTTGAAAAATACCTTTTATTTCAAAGGCAACTTGGACCTCTCGGGAAATATACTCGGTTTGATAAAAGGAGCAGATTTCAATAAAGGGAAGACCTTTAAATTGTTCGATGCATATTTCTCCCAATATATCAAGATCAGTGGCGACGGCAGACATTATCTCAAATTGTCGGAGAATTCGCAGCTTGCCTCGCGGGTCAGTCTGGGCTTAAGTTATTCGTATGGCAACTCGCGGTCACTCCCCTATTTAAAACAATATTATGTGGGTGGACCTAACAGTATCCGTGCTTTTGGTGCTCGTGCAATTGGTCCCGGAACAGTTGCCCCTGAAAAATTAAGCAATGGGCTTTTCTATGCAGACCAAACCGGTGACATCAAATTAGAGCTGAATACCGAATACAGAGCCAAATTAGCGGGCTTTGTTCATTGGGCAGCGTTCATTGATGCGGGGAATGTGTGGTTGCAACGGGATGACGTCAACAAGCCCGGCGGTAAATTCAGCAAGAACTTTTTGAATGAATTAGCTGTTGGCGGTGGCGCTGGATTACGCTTCGACTTTACTTTTCTGATCATACGTACGGATATGTCAATACCTTTCCGCATCCCGTATCTTCCCAAAGGAGAACGTTGGGTATTTAAGGATATCGACTTTGGAAGTTCAAGATGGAGAAAGGATAATTTGATGTTTAATTTAGCCATCGGTTATCCATTCTAGGATTTAAAATTTGATTTACACGATAAAAAAAACAGGCTTGAACGAATTTCAGGCCTGTTTTCTTGGGGGGTATTCCATCAGAATCATACCCTTTGGACACTATCATTATGCATTATTCGTTCAATGGCATTTGCCTTCTTATCGATTATGTCAAAAAACAAGTTATTCCCACGAAATACATTGATTTACTAACAATAATTGATTAAATTCAAGAATTATTTATTAATCCACATCAATGCACATGAAATATCCATGTAAAGAATACGCGCATTCGTGAAGAGAGACTGGATATTTTATACGGCATAGAAAACCGCCGAAGGCAGCATGAATTCTTAAGCGGAAATTAGCTCATGAATAAACAAATAATTTACATATGAAAGTAACTATTGTTGGTGCCGGTGCTGTAGGAGCAACTACAGCGGACAATTTAATCCGTCGAAATGTCGCCGAAGAGATTGTATTATTGGATATTAAAGAAGGATTTGCGGAAGGTAAAGCGCAAGATATGGCACAAACTGCCGCCTTGTTGGGTTTTGAATCAAAAATCAAGGGAGTAACCAATGACTATCTGTCCACTGCAGGTTCTACCGTTGCCGTCATTACGTCGGGAATTCCACGTAAACCCGGAATGACGCGCGAAGAACTAATTGGCACAAATGCGAATATTGTCAAGTCTGTGGTGGAGAACCTGGTAAAATATTCTCCGGATATTATCATTGTCATCGTTTCCAATCCCATGGACACCATGACTTACCTGGCACTTAAATCAAGTGGATTACCAAAAAATAGAATCATTGGAATGGGGGGCACATTGGATTCAGCCCGATTCAAATATCAACTGAGCGAAAAACTGAATGCTTCTGCGGCCGATCTCAATGCCATTGTCATTGGCGGCCACGGAGATACAACGATGATTCCACTTATCAAGCACTCCACGTGGAACAGTATTCCAGTCACTGATTTCCTTACCCCGGAAGAGCAGGACGAAATTGTACACAAAACGATGGTTGGTGGCGCAACCCTAACCAGTCTAATCGGGACCTCAGCCTGGTATGCTCCAGGAGCCGCAACAGCCGCAGTGGTCGAAAGTATCGTGCGTGATCAAAACAAGTTATTTACTGCATCCGTTTACCTCGAAGGTGAATTTGGCCAAGAAGATATTAATCTTGGCGTACCGGTTATCATTAATAAAAAAGGATGGGATCGGATTGTCCCCCTTCAGCTGGATGAAGAGGACAAAGAAAAATTCAGTAAAAGTGCAGAAGCAGTGCGTACAATGAATGATGTATTAAAAGAAATAAAAGCGCTGTAGCGCATAAACTATAAAAAGGTGAAAGGCTGTTATTCTTCAAATAACAGCTTTTTTTATGATCGGCTTAACGCATAAACGTTTTCAGGGCATTTTAAACATACGCTAGAGGCCTTAAATTTCTTTTTTAAGGGATTTTTTGGGTATGTTTGGTTATATGACAACAGTACCATTTCAATTACTGGATCTGCAGGGCCAGGGCACACATATTTTAGTCGATGTGGAATTATATAGCCGTTCATTCAAGATGGTGATTGATACAGGTGCCTCTAAAACTGTATTTGACAAAACACAGTTAGTCCATCTTTTGGAAGACCAATTACAGCTTGAGCCTTCAGAAACATTATCAACAGGACTTGGCACCAATTCGATGGAGAGTTTCAACATGAAAATTCCGAGTCTGACCATAGGTGAATGGCGGATAAAAAACTTAAATACGGCGGTATTGGATTTAAGCTCGATCAACTATGCCTATCAGCAGATGGATCTGGAACCCGTGATCGGCGTATTGGGTGGAGATATTTTTGCAGACTATGGCGCTGTCATTGATTATGCCAAACGCACCTTAAAATTAAGAAACCGGAAATTAAAACTTAAATAGGCGTTTGTGGATATGGAGCCGGAGATAGCCATAGTATACGATTGCGATCAATATCCCCAATCCACCCATGACGTATAATGTCATTCGAAGCCCACTGTAACTCGCTAAGGAACCGATCATCAACGTCCCAATGGGAAATATTCCCTGAAAAGCCATAACGTAATACGAGAGTGCCCGGGCGCGATAGATTGGTATGGCATGCGTCTGAATATAGGTATTGATACTTGAGTTTTGCATCATCATGGCAAAGGACACCAACATCACATAGACGAGTGCCATCTGCAGCATACTTGAATGCGCCAAAAACAATAACGCAATTCCCATAAGTGCAGCAGCACCCATCACCTGATAGCGCAAATTGGTGCCCGATTTTAAACGGGCCATATTAAATGCACCAATCATTGCACCCAAGCCGGCGGCACTTTCAAACCAGGAAAACGTACGCTCATCGCCATGAAACATTTCTTTCGCTATGGCAGGTAGCAACGAGGTATACGGAATAACGATCAAGCTGGAGAATGTCATGATAATAATCAGTGAAGCAATATGCGGTGAGCGTTTGAGGTAACGAAAGCCTTCGACCAAGCCTTCCCAATTGCTTCCCTTGCTCAGTTGAACATGGGTTTCATCGACCTGCATCATCAACAATGTAATAATGACCGGAACAAAACTGATAAAATTTAGGGCAAAACAGACGAGTTCACCGTATGTACTCAGTAAAATACCTCCTATTGCAGGTCCCAACATTCGGGCACCATTGAAAATTGTTGAATTCAGGGCAATGGCATTCGGCAGATCTTTACGGTCACCAACCAGATACATCATCAGCGATTGACGACCCAAAACATCCAAGGAATTAATAACCCCTTGTATAAGACCCAAGATGGAAAGCCATAAGACACTCTCCCATTTCAGATAAACGACCAAGGTCAAGATTCCAGCCTGTATCATCAAACCAATTTGGGTCATCAGAACCAATTTATACTTTTTGTGCTTATCGACAAAACTGCCGATAAATGGAGACAGGACCAAAGAGGGCAATAGGGAGATAAACTGAACAAAACCAAGCCAAAACACTGATCCTGTCAATTCATAGACCAACCAACTGATGGCTATTCGCTGCATCCAGGTCCCCATAAGGGAAATTGCTTGTCCTATAACATGTAAACGGAAATTTCTATAATGGAGAGAACGAAAAACCTGCATACGTAAAGATAATAGTATATTAAAAGTATAACAAAAAATTAGGAGAAGAGATTCCTTTTTGCTAAAATAAAGATACAATAGGTGAAAATCAATGCTTCAATACTGGAATATAATCAATAACTTTGCGTCATTATTTTGAACATTAGAATAATCAAACAATTATCATTCAATAACATATACAATGAAATTTTTTATTGACACAGCGAACCTAGAGCAAATCAAAGAAGCCCAAGACTTAGGCGTATTAGACGGGGTAACAACCAATCCAAGTTTAATGGCTAAAGAGGGTATTAGCGGTGATGAAAACGTAATCAACCATTATAAAGCGATCTGTGCAATCGTTGATGGCGATGTCAGTGCTGAAGTTATTTCTACAACTTATGAAGAAATGATCAAAGAAGGAGAAGCTTTAGCAGCTCTTGACAGCAAGATTGTTGTAAAAGTCCCTATGATCAAAGATGGCGTAAAAGCAATTAAATATTTCAGCAAAAAAGGTATTAAAACAAATTGTACATTGGTATTTACAGCTGGTCAAGCACTATTGGCTGCTAAAGCTGGGGCAACTTATGTATCTCCTTTTATCGGTCGTTTGGATGATATCTCTACAGATGGATTAGCGTTGATCGAAGATATTCGTTTAATCTATGATAACTACAACTACCCTACACAAATTTTAGCAGCTTCTGTACGTCACAGCGCACACATTTTAGGCTGTGCTAAAATCGGTGCTGATGTCATGACAGGTCCATTATCAGCGATTGTAGCTTTATTAAAACACCCATTGACAGATAGCGGTCTAGCGACATTCTTAGCTGATCACGCGAAAGCTGCAGGCAAATAAGATTCCTATATTTCATATAATAACGAAAACCGATAGGTAAGATGACACTAATCTTAAACTTATCGGTTTTCTTATTTTTAAGAGATTCCGTATTTTTGTACTGTAAAAATGATCTCTGAGAAATGAAACATTCAGTTTCTGTTTCTTACAGATCTATTTAAAGGGAAAAAATACGATGAATAAATCCGTCGGATAGTTTTTAAACTTGCAAATAAGTTTAAATTTCTCTTAGTTTGTATTTGATCTAAGGCTTAACGAAGAAATCCATGGAAGATTCCAACACTGTATATCCAGAAATTCTCAAACGAAATAGTTTAAAAGTTACCCAACCCCGGTTGAAGGTACTTGAAATTATTTCGAGGAAAGACTCGGCAATTTCGCAGCCAGAGCTAGAGAAATTACTGGGCAAGGATATTGACCGTGTCACATTATACCGGGTATTGGCCAGTTTTGAAGAGAAAGGGATTATCCATAAAATCTTTGATCTACATGGTACAGCGACTTATGCCATGTGTTCGACAAACTGTTCAGAACATGATCATCATGATCAACACGTGCATTTTATTTGCCGGGTATGCAATTCTGTATACTGTCTGGAAGATATGACCTTACCAAAGGTGTCGATCCCAGCAGGTTTTAGTCTTGAAGCGATCGCAGTAAATGCACTTGGAGTGTGTAATCATTGCAAAAAGTAAATCAGGCTGTACCAATCCAAAACTATTTTTCGGCTGAACTGTCTTTACATTGGCTATCGGAAGGTGCTCCGTTTAGCTCCTTATTGTCCTGTCAAATGCAGTTTTTTTCGTATATTGTATTGGCATCGATCTTGATGTACAGCGCTCGTAATCTGTGGTAAAGACTGTTTTTTTGAAATCCATTATCGTAGCCAGTCAAAGGATCCATTGGGCTGTAAAAGACCAATGTAAATGAATAATAATAAATAATAAGTGAATGAAAACAAGAAAAGAAAATCCATATAAAGAGGTGTTAACACAACTGATTATCGATATTTTCGAAAAATCGGGTAATAAGCCCCTCAACTATAAACAAGTTTCGTCAAAATTGAACCTCAACGATAACGACTCGAAAGTCGCTATCGCCGATATTTTACATGACAATGTAAGGAATGGGCTTTTTATTGAGGTGGATCGAGGCAAATTTAATTTGAAGCAACTCAAAGTGTATGTCACAGGGAAAGTAGATATGACCGCCGATGGTTCTGCCTATGTAATTCCGGATGACGAATTTGAAAATGATATTTATATCGCTCCACGGAAACTTAGACAGGCACTCCATGGCGATATTGTCAAGGTCCATACCTTCGAAAAAAGAAAAGGTGGCCGCAAAAAAGAGGGTGAAGTCGTTGAAATTCTGCAAAGGGCCAAGACTGATTTCACGGGAACAATCAGCATCTCCAACAATTTTGCTTTTTTTATTGCGGATGACCGCAAGATGCTACACGACATTTTTATTCCTTTGGACAATCTGAATGGAGCCAAGGACAAAGAAAAAGTGGTCGTGTCGATTATCGACTGGCCAAGCGGGAGCAAGAATCCTGTTGGAACGGTTAAACATGTCTTGGGCACCAAAGGGGAAAATAACACCGAGATGAACGCTATTTTGGCCGACTATGGTTTCCCATTGGAGTTCCCTAAAAAAGTAGAGGATGAAGCGAATAAAATTCCAGAAGAAATAAGCAAGGAGGAAATTGCCAAGCGGCGTGATTTTAGAAACATTACAACCTTTACCATTGACCCCGCGGATGCAAAAGATTTCGATGATGCCATCTCTTTTCAAAAATTAGAGAATGGCAACTATGAAATCGGTGTTCACATTGCGGATGTTTCGCATTTTGTGATACCCGATACAGAATTGGACAAAGAAGCATTTAACCGTGGTACATCGGTCTATTTGGTGGACCGTGTTATCCCGATGCTTCCGGAGCGTCTTTCCAATGGTGTCTGTTCGCTACGTCCGCATGAAGATAAACTTTGTTTTTCGGCTGTTTTTGAATTGGACGAAAAAGCCAATGTGCATGATCAATGGTTCGGCCGTACGATTATCCATTCGGACCGACGTTTCAGTTATGAAGAAGCACAGGAGGTGATCGAAACGAAATCGGGTGATTTCAGTGAAGAGATCCTAAAATTAAATGAACTGGCTTATATTCTGCGGGAGCGTAAATTTAAGAATGGTGCAATAGCCTTTGAAAGTGAAGAGGTAAAATTCACTTTGGATGAAAATGGCAAACCTACAGGGGTATATACCAAAGTCCGTAAAGATGCGCACAAGCTGATTGAAGATTTTATGTTATTGGCGAACCGTAAGGTTGCCGAGTTTATTGGCAAACAAGGCCGTGGAAAAAACAAGCTTACTTTTGTATACCGGTTCCACGATGTACCTAATCCGGAGACGCTGACGACGTTCTCTCAATTTGCAGCGCGGTTTGGTCATAAATTGACCATCAAAACGGATAAGGAAACAGCGAAATCTTTAAATGCGCTGATGACGAAGATAGAAGGTAGCAAAGAGCAAAATATGCTGACTTCACTTGCGGTACGTTCGATGGCCAAAGCGATCTATACGACAAAGAAGACAAGTCACTATGGACTTGCATTTGATTATTATACTCATTTCACCTCTCCTATCCGTCGTTATCCCGATGTGATGGTACACCGTCTTTTACAATTCTATCTGGAGGGAGGTACCAAAATCAATGCGGAACATTATGAGAAGATGGCCGAGCATTCTTCCCAAATGGAGAAAAAAGCAGCTGAAGCCGAACGTGCATCGATCAAATACAAACAGGCCGAATACTTGCAGGATCAGATTGGCACTGAATATACAGGTATTGTCTCAGGTGTTACAGAATGGGGTATGTATGTGGAGATTGAAGAGAATAAATGTGAGGGTATGGTCAGGCTGCGGGATATCACCGATGACTTTTACGTACTTGATGAAAAGAACTATGCCATTATTGGTCAACGGAAGAAAAAGAAATTCCAGTTGGGTGATGAGGTGCAAATCCGGGTAAAGAAAGTAGATCTGGATAAACGGCAGATTGATTTTACGTTATTGTCTTAATATAAAACCACCATAACTGGTCCAACGAGCTTATTAAACGTACCCAATCGGATTTAAGACATGAAAAAGCGGTATTGAATTTAGTCAATACCGCTTTTTCATTGGAATAAGAAACAAAAAGTTATTGTTTCGTTCCTTCGAAAGTATAAAAGACTTCTGTTGCACTTGTTTTCTCTCCCTGGCAAAGAAGGGTCTTATTTTTTACAACAAACAAGAATGTTCCTTCGGGAGAAACACCTGCTGTTTGAATCGATACATTCATATTATTAATAACCTTAAATTCTTTCGTTGGTATTTTTAATGCTTTGTCCCCGATCTCAACTTTGAGTGTGTTGTCAGATACTTTTGTAACCGTCACGATTTTATCAAACATAGGACCAGTTGTGTTTGATAGATCCAATTTACCTTTATACGTACCTACAGCTGCATCGATGCTACCACCTGTTTGGATAGGTTCATCTTTGTCCTTTGAACATCCAACAAAAGCGAAAGTGACCAAGGCCAATACCACTGCATACATTAATTTCATTTTGATTTTATAACTTGAATACATTAATTTGTTTCTACTAAATATTTATACGTTTTTATCAAACGCTTTGCCAAACAGAACGCAAAAACAGGCAAAGCAGGCAATATACTCAGAAACCAGTAGAAGAGAAATTTTGAAAAAAGGCTGTTTTTAAAGAATATTCCACAGAGAAAGAACAGCTTACGGCAGATATAAGAAAAAACCTATTCACCCCATTGAGTGGCTATTCGCCCCCCCTAAAATCGTCTATATTTTTGTACAACCAAGCATAAGGAGTTATCTCTTCGATTTTGGCAACATATGACAGCATAAGTGGCTGACAAATTAGTTTGATAGTGGAAGCGTACAAATGATGAAGATGTTGGACTACAGGCTAAACATCCCGGAGAGGGCGACCAGGTCATTAGGATAGTGAGATAATAAAGAAGCATGAAGAGGTAATAAAGAAGGGCATGGGTATATTCCAGAAAAGAGCAGCGCCAATTCAAAAAATAATCTAAATTTTATACACTAACTATTTCATATTCAAAAGAGAATCAGTATCTTTGCGAACTTAAAATATTTAAGGTACAAAATTTATAAACAAAAACAGGTAAATGCCTACTATTCAACAATTAGTTAGAAAAGGTAGAGTAGCTCTGGTTGATAAGAGTAAGTCACCAGCGTTGGACTCATGTCCACAGCGAAGAGGTGTATGTACACGTGTATATACTACTACCCCTAAAAAACCAAACTCAGCAATGCGTAAAGTAGCTCGTGTACGTTTAACAAACGGAAAAGAGGTCAACGCTTACATCCCTGGAGAAGGTCACAACTTACAAGAGCACTCGATCGTATTGATTCGTGGTGGTCGTGTTAAGGATTTACCAGGTGTACGTTACCACATCATCCGTGGTGCATTAGATACTTCAGGTGTAGCAGGTCGTAACCAACGTCGTTCTAAATACGGAACTAAGCGTCCTAAACCAGGACAAGCAGCTGCAGCTCCAGCAAAAGGTAAAAAGAAATAATTAAACGGAGGAAAGAAAAATGAGAAAGTCAAAACCGAAAAAGAGAATCATTTTACCTGATCCAAAGTTTAATGACGTTCAGGTAACACGTTTCGTAAACAATATGATGGTGGATGGTAAAAAATCTATCGCTTATTCTATTTTTTACGATGCAGTAGAATTAGTAGAACAAAAAACACAAGAAAGCGGTTTAGAAGCTTGGAAAAAAGCTTTGAACAACGTTATGCCTGCTGTTGAAGTTAAATCACGCCGTGTTGGTGGTGCTAACTTCCAAGTTCCTATGGAAGTTCGTCCAGATCGTAAAATCGCTTTGGGTATGAAATGGTTAATTTCATACGCTCGTAAACGTGGTGAAAAAACAATGTTCGAAAAATTAGCAGGAGAAATCATTTCAGCTTCTAAAGGTGAAGGTGCTGCTGTTAAGAAGAAAGAAGATACGCACAAAATGGCGGAAGCTAACAAAGCGTTCTCACACTTCAGATTCTAATTTTGAAGACATTCAAAAAAATATGATTACACCGACCTCCGATAAAAACAATCTTTTATCAAGGTCGGTGTACTTATTTAACATTACATTTAAACACATAAGACCATTAAGGTCCGCTGCTTAAAAATATTATGGCAAGAGATTTAAAATTCACTAGAAATATCGGTATCGCTGCCCACATTGATGCTGGTAAAACTACAACAACTGAGCGTATCCTTTACTACTCAGGTGTAAACCACAAAATTGGTGAAGTTCACGAAGGTGCTTCTACAATGGACTGGATGGAGCAAGAAGCTGAGCGTGGTATCACGATTACTTCTGCTGCTACAACAGTATTCTGGAACTACCGTAACAACAAATACCAAGTAAACGTAATCGATACTCCTGGACACGTGGATTTCACGGTTGAGGTAAACCGTTCATTACGTGTACTAGACGGATTAGTATTCTTGTTTTCAGCTGTTGATGGTGTTGAGCCTCAATCTGAAACAAACTGGCGTTTAGCTGATGGGTATAAAGTACCTCGTATCGGTTTCGTTAACAAAATGGACCGTTCAGGAGCTGACTTCTTGAAAGTTGTAAAACAAGTTAAAGATATGTTAGGTTCTGATGCAGTTGCTTTGCAATTGCCTATCGGTGCTGAAGATAGTTTTAAAGGTGTAGTTGACTTGATCAACAACCGTGGTATCGTTTGGAACGAACACGACAAAGGAATGACTTTCACTGAAGTTCCTATTCCTGATGATATGTTGGACGAAGTTGCTGAATACCGTGAGAAATTATTGGAAGCAGTAGCTGGTTATGATGAGACTTTGATGGAGAAATTCTTCGAAGATCCAGATTCATTGACTGAGCGCGAGATCTTAAATGCATTACGCGCAGCTGTATTGGATAACTCTATCGTTCCTATGGTTTGTGGTTCATCTTTCAAAAACAAAGGTGTTCAAACTATGTTGGATTTGGTCATGGAATTATTGCCTTCACCGCTTGATGTAGAAGCTGTAAAAGGTACTAACCCGGATACAGGTGAAGAGATTTTCCGTAAACCATCTGTAAACGAACCTTTCGCAGCTTTAGGTTTCAAAATTGCGACTGACCCATTCGTAGGTCGTTTATGTTTTATCCGTGCTTACTCTGGTAAGTTAGATGCAGGTTCTTATGTATTGAACACACGTTCAGGAAACAAAGAGCGTATCTCTCGTATCTTCCAAATGCACGCAAACAAACAAAACCCGATCCCTTTCATCGAGGCTGGTGATATCGGTGCTGTTGTAGGTTTCAAAGACATCAAAACTGGAGACACTCTTTGTGACGAAAAAGCACCTATCGTTCTTGAATCTATGACTTTCCCTGAACCAGTAATTGGTTTGGCGATCGAGCCTAAAACTCAAGCTGACGTTGATAGATTAGGTATTGGTCTTGGTAAATTGGCTGAAGAGGATCCTACATTCGTTGTAAAAACTGACGAAGAAACTGGTCAAACAGTTATCTCTGGTATGGGTGAGCTTCACTTAGAGATCTTGATCGACCGTTTGAAACGTGAATTTAAAGTAGAGGTTAACCAAGGTGCTCCTCAAGTATCATACAAAGAGTCTATCAACGGTACTACTGAGCACCGTGAGGTATTCAAAAAACAATCCGGTGGTCGTGGTAAATTCGCGGATATCAAAGTTGTTATTTCTCCAGCGGACGAAGATTTCGATTTAACAAAATCACCGCTTCAATTCGTTAATGAAATCGTTGGTGGTAAAATCCCTAAAGAATTTATCCCTTCAGTTCAAAAAGGATTTGAAACTTCAATGAAAAATGGTGTATTAGCAGGATTCCCATTATCAGGAATGAAAGTTCGTTTGATTGATGGTTCATTCCACGCTGTCGATTCAGATTCATTGTCTTTCGAATTAGCTGCTCGTCAAGCATACCGTGAAGGCTTGCCTAAATGTTCTCCAGTGTTAATGGAACCAATTATGAAAATAGAGGTTTTAACACCAGAAGAAAACATGGGTGATGTAATGGGTGACTTAAACCGTCGTCGTGGTCAAATGCAAGGTTTGGATTCACGTAACGGTGTACAGGTAATCAGAGCATTGGTTCCACTTTCTGAGATGTTCGGTTACGTAACGCAATTACGTACAATCACTTCAGGTCGTGCAACATCTACGATGGAATTTGATCACTTCGAAGAAGCTCCTCGTAACGTTGCTGATGAGGTGATTGCAAAATCAAAAGGTAAAATCAAAGGTTCTGTAGAATAATATAGAACTCAAAAATAAACCGACCGCTGGTTGTTAATAGCTCTAATCAGCGGTCATTTTTAAATAATATCATATACTATGAGCCAAAGAATCAGAATTAAATTGAAATCTTACGATTACAATTTGGTTGACAAATCAGCTGAAAAAATCGTAAAAACAGTAAAACCTACAGGTGCAGTTGTTAGTGGTCCTATTCCATTGCCTACTGAGAAAAAAATCTACACGGTATTACGTTCACCACACGTTAACAAAAAAGCACGTGAGCAATTCCAATTATGTGCTTACAAAAGATTGTTGGATATCTATTCATCAAACGCTAAAACTGTTGACGCATTGATGAAACTTGAATTACCTTCAGGTGTTGAAGTAGAAATCAAAGTGTGATAGATTTCAATCACTGAAAAAGAAAGGGCCTTTCGGAAGAAAAGCCCTTTTTTTGTGAATGTGTCTGATATTATTAGCCAGAAAGAAACCTTCAGTCGGCTTCCATTTCTGTTGCTGTCCGCGGAATGATGAAGGTTTTGTTTGCGCAAATATTCCTCATGAAACTAATAAATCCAAAACATGAGGTGAAAGACATTTTTCGACCAATTAAAATTATAGCTGATAACCAAGTCCGATTGAAAATACACGATTATAGGTACTAATCTTATCATCTAGCTTGATATCTAAAAGACCTAACCCATATCCGCCATGCACCGAAAAGCCATTTGTTAATTTAAATCCCGCTAAAAAATTTAATCCAGCATCATATTTCTTCATCTCATTGCTATTTTTTCTAGTCCCAAACTGAATTTCTTCTACAGTCCTAGAAAATTTCTCTTTCCCAGAGATTGCAACACTTGTATATGGTCCCCCAGCTAGAAAAAATTGTCCAAAATTATTTTGAGGAAAGTAATACATTAAGTTTAAAGGGACTTCAAGATATTGTACCTTACGCCAGCCATCCATCAAAATTTCACCATTTTGCGAACCTGTACTCATTTTGGATCCTGTCTGTTGAAGAGCCACACCAGG
The DNA here is from genome assembly GCF_002494055.1 of Sphingobacterium sp. UBA7038. Classification (NCBI taxonomy): domain Bacteria; kingdom Pseudomonadati; phylum Bacteroidota; class Sphingobacteriia; order Sphingobacteriales; family Sphingobacteriaceae; genus Sphingobacterium; species Sphingobacterium sp. UBA7038. The sequence continues at coordinate 21,696 of NZ_DLAV01000031.1, read as the reverse complement.
TTGCAAAGCAAAATTATTACGCAATGCAAGCTCTACATATGCTTCTACATGTAATCTTGTAATGGCAGGATAGGCCGAGCTTCCATAGCTTGAATATCTCACTTCCTTTGCAAAATTGGCTGCCGTACGAAGGCCGAAAGACATTTGAGCCTGAAGCCCGGTTGTCATTCCCACAATGGCAAATGTGGTTAATAATATTCTCTTCATATAATTACTTTTATTCGCTATGCTTGAGATAGCGGGCAAAAGTAATAAAAAAACTATTCGGCTTCTTTATCAATTTCAGTCGAAGGGGGAAGTTCATGGTGCAAGGTCGCGTACATATCATTGTAAACGTCATCCTTACTATCTTCTTCCCCTAAAAGAAATCCCCAAGGTTTTAACTCCTTAATGCGGTCCATTATAATTTTGACAATCGCCAAAATAGGAATCGCCAAAAACATACCGGAAATACCCCATACCATTTCGCCAATAATAATGGAGAGCATAGCAAACAGCGAATTAACTTTCACCTTAGAACCCACAATCTTAGGGACAATAAAGTTGCTGTCGATCATATGTATAATAATGAGGGCGATGATGACCAGGACGACATGGGTAAAAGAAGATGTTGCAAACGTCAGAATGGCAATGATGAGCATTGAGGAGAAAATACCAACATAAGGCAACACATTGAATACGCCAGTAATCAATGCCAAAAGCAGACTGTATTTTACCCCAATTAAAGAAAGGACAATAAAGACCAAAAGGGAAACCAAGCTCATTTGGATCAGTAGGCCAATAAGATATTTTTTGACGACATACTGAACCTGTTGAACGACGTCCAGGACAATAGGTCGGTCCTCTATACGGTTGACAAATAAAAGAAACTTGACAATATGTCCCCTATATATCAGTAAGAAGAATGTGTAAAGAAAGGTAAAGACAAACAGAATAAACATCGACGACAGGGAAACCAATGCAGTACCTAAAAATAAAGTTCCCGAATCAACGGATTTTGATGCTGTTTTATTAATAAAATCAATCTGATCTTTATGCTGTATTCCAAACTGCTGGCTCACCCAAGTCTGTAAATTGCCCACACCATCCATAATCTGTTGCTTAAAAGCCGGGAAATCTTCTTTAAGGAGTGTAAGCTGAGAAGCTAATAGAAAAAGTCCGTAACCTAACACACCGAAAAATAAAATAACGCTCAATATGCCAGCCAATGTCCTTGGGAACCGCAGCTTTCGCTCCAAAAAATTACTTAACGGAATCAGCAGCAGCGAAAACAACAAGCCCAAAATCATGGGAATAAGTATGGTATCTCCGATCTTTGCCAAATATCCCAATAAAAGTATACTGATCAATACACTGACAAGTTTAACATAAAAGGGTAAAGGAAGAAATCTTTTCATGCAGCAATCTTTTGAATAAAAATAACAATTTCGGTTGACTTAAGTTTAATCCAATAAAAAAGTCCCCACAAATGCAGGGACTCTTTCCTCATAATAAGTTTAAGTACTTATATTTCTTATAGTCCGAAACCGATACCCACAGACCAAACACGGTTTTTCGTTGAAAGGTTAGATACTGGAGATAAATTAGTTAAACCAAGTCCGTAACCAGCATTAATCTGAAAACCGTTTGATAATTGATAGCCTGCCAAGAAGTTTATACCGAAATCGGTACGTTTTAATTCATCACCATCTCCACTACCAAATTTTACATCCCATTCTCTTTTTACACTAGCATTATTTGAACTTGCCTCAAATTTATTTTTACCACTAAGTGCAAATCCCACGTAAGGGCCAGCTCCAATAAAGAAATTACCAGATCCTCCCGTAGGAAATTTAGCAACCGCATTTACAGGGATATCCAAAGACATTATACTTTGTTTTAACTCACCTGTAGCGTTATCAGAAGTTGCTGTATATTTACCACCTTTATTTTGCAAAGACAACCCCGGTTGGATGGAAAAGTTTGGAGAAATAGGTGCATCTAAATAACCCGTTACAAAAAAACCCGTGTTAGATTCAGAACTTCCATTTTCAAATGAATATTTAGGAATATTTACCCCCGCACGTAGTCCATATCCCAATCCACCTTGTGCAAAGGCTCCTAATGAACCAAATAAAATTGCTGCAGATAATAATAGTTTTTTCATGTTTCCTAATTTAATTTACTTTCTTCTTTTATCACTTAATCTCATAATTTCCTGTATGAGATTTATTACATTCCCATTTGCAATATCTATTCCAAAATCCATAAGCCTTTAATTTACAAAGTAAAACATCACAAAAAAGTATCTTTTCACGATTTAGCATTGTCCTTTAAAAGATACAGTGATTGGCGTATTATTTCAATCTGATGGCGAGCTGCAAGGGATTCGGTGTTTGATTTTACCGAGGAAAGTGCTTTATCAAAAACGTCTTGGTTATCCCAAGCTGAAAACCCTCCGGTATGTTGCTGCTGACTATCGCTCAAAGGATCACACAGCAAAATACCAGCTTGGTTTTCAGACCAATGCTTAAAAACATAAAAGTTTTATCATAAAGATTTTTTAATTCCAATTATAAGTTTTATTTTTGCAGACCTTCAAAAGGAAAAAAATAGGGTCGGATGGCCGAGTGGCTAGGCTGAGGTCTGCAAAACCTCCTACAGCGGTTCGAATCCGCTTCCGACCTCGTTTTATTTTAAACAATAAAAATATTATCAAAATGGGAGTTACACGTTTAAAAAGAAAAGATAGAAGAAATAAAACTGTTTCACGTGTTGAAGTTCAGTTTTTGAAATTAGGAACTAACGTAGAGTTAGGTTCTAGATCAAAAATGAAAGCTAGCAACCAAATCGTTAAAAACGATGCTATCTTAAATCAATTAGCTTCAGAAGCTAAGTAGTAAGAAGAATTTAATAGCCTTTAAAGTACTACTTTAAAGGCTTTTTAATAGGTCCACCATTTGGTGGACTTTTTCTTTTGAGCTAATCCACTGTGCCTCATCCATTCCATTGACCTGACTCTGGTTAAACCTCATCTTCGACACATGCAATTCTTTCGCTGAGCTATGTATTGCAACTGCACCAGTTTGCTCTAAAATATGAACTATATTAGCTGCATCGACACCTGCACCAGGCATAATTACAACACGGCCATTTGCTTGTTGAACCAACTGTTTGAGTAATGGAGCTCCAGCTAAAGCAGAATTTTGCAGACCAGATGTCAAAATACGATCTATCCCCAGTTCAATGACATCTTCCAATGCCTGAAAAGGATCTTCCACGCGATCAAAAGCACGATGAAAGGTAACATGCATCGGACGCGCTGCTTCCACCAATCGCAAAGTATTCACTTTATCCACCGTACCATCTGCGTTCAGCATACCTATTACAACACCATCTATCCCCAATTCCTTGCACAACTGAATATCTGCTATCATTTCTAAGATCTCGGTCTCTGTATAAAGAAAATCACCTCCACGTGGCCTGATAAGCACATGAATACCAATATTTACCAGTTTCCGCACTAATTGCAACTGACCAAACGAAGGTGTAGTCCCTCCGTTTTCCAAATTTTGACAAAACTCTACCCTGCTCGCACCTCCTTGTTCGGCTTCAATTGCAGATGCTACGGAATTTGAACAGATTTCTAGTTGGTAATTTCCAATTGCCTTTTCCTTCATTATATTATATCTTAAGCTATTTTTCGTTTACGCGAATAACGTAAAAAAAAAGGAAATAACCTACTCCCCTACTTATGGTCAAACTAGTATAAGCTTTAGAAAAGACTACAGTTAAAAAGATACTTTACCTTCATGGTAAATTTTGCTTCTAGACAAAGATCTACAACTTTAGCTTATAATGATGTAACTCTACTTTTTTCCACTTCCAATCTGGTCCTTTTGAGGTACTCATGCCACCTGACAGCTCCCTTGAAGAAGGAGGGTCTAAGAAACGCTCCCGTTTAATATAAGTTGGCAATTGGAAGCCAGGCGATGTATTTAGCGTTTCAAAACATTCCCGCGCGAGTTTCATGATGTCATTCCGATTTTCTGCATTGCTTTCAATTCGACTTCCTATATAAGATGTCGGACCATACAATTGCTCATAAATAGCAGAATCTTCAAAAGGTTTGAATTTCAGACGCATCATTATTTGTACCAATAGAGCATACAGATCATTGTCCGTTGGCGCCAGTACCAACTTATCCAACACCTTTGGTATCAACTCCCACATCATCAATTCAACCGCTAAATCTTTGGTATTCTCACCAATGAAATCGAGTGTAGGCCACATCTGGTCCATATATCGTACAACAGAATCTCTACTTCCATGCAAAGCAACCAACTGTCTATTGCTCCAATATTCCAGCGGTATGTCCCCTCGATAATAGACTCCAAATATGTATTGACCTTTCAAGCGCCCCAAGGAACCACAATTTTGCATCTCAAACTCAGGTGCAAGCATACAGTAACTAAACATATCACGCGTATTTAGCGTTTTAAATGTTTGTATCGAAAGAGAATTCCATAAAGCAGGATAACGTTCCCTATCCATACTATCCTCTCCTGACACCAATCTATACACGTAATAGTCTTTCAGTAATATTCGCAAGATTGCTTCACGACCACCTAGGGGATAATTTCTAGACTTAATCTTCCCCATTCTTCCGAGATACCTGGGCAACTGATCGTTTATAAATTTTGTAGAATCTTTCAGCTTATATTGGCCATGACACATGGGCAAGCTGCATACCAATAGCAATGCTAAAAAAAGGACATAGGACATCCTCTTCTTAAAGAAATCAACAAAACTAGATGCTAACATAGTTAATACATTTACACTGCATTGGCTGCAATACAGCATATTAAATATACTTAAAATTAAATAGTATTAAATAAATTAGGTTTCAAAAAAAATCTACGATTTGAAAACGGGACCAAAAACCAAAAAAACTCAGTTCCGTTTTAAGCTCAGTCTCTTCTTTTATATACAAAAATCATAACCGAATTTTAGAAATGTAAAACATTCGGCTGAACTATTTGTATATACCTTACATGCTTTTATTTAAATAACTAAAAACCAAGCGCATACATTTTTAAGTAAAATATCATGGCAATTATATCAAAAAACATGGAGACCCAAGAAAAGATCATCAGTACTTTTGAAGAGCTCCAAAAAGCTATATATGACCTGAAACATCAAATTGTTGAATTTGAATTGCTTTTTAATCAGGCTTGCAACAGACATATTGACTCCAATTTCCAAAAGGAATGGTTGCTGGACCGAATATCTTCACGTCATGATATGATTACACTTCGACATGATTCCATGCTGCTAATTCGGGATACTGTGTCTGCGTTCCGGGATTTCGACGGTTATTTTCTAGATCTCAAACAGCTACTCCAATCGATCGAGTTACTCATGCTCAACCATGCCGATGAGGAAGAGTATGAAATTGCAGCTATTATCAAAAAATGGTATGAAAAATTTGCCCAAGCGATTGATTTTGTTGGTGACTTAACCTATTAAGTCGCCGTTTTATTATACTTTTGCAGCATTGTAAAATATTGAGAAATGCGCAAACCACCAGCTATCGTAGACTTACACACCGATACTTTCCTTGAAGATTGGGAAGATTATTCGCCAGAGGAGCTCTTACAAGAATCCATGGATTTTATGCGATCTAATCTAGACGCAGCTATTTATTGGGAAATGAACGAAATAAAATTTATTCATGGCAAGGGAAAAGGAATGTTAAAAAAAATGGTTTTTGAAGAGTTGCAAGAGTACAAGACTCATGGCTCCATTGAGCGCTATTACACCTCCTACCAGAATGAAGATATTGTAGTCGTTGTCATAGGGATTTAAAAAGGCTACCTTTTCAGATAGCCTTTGTATCATGTTATGCTATTTAATAGCTGGAGTAATAATCACTTTTCGGAATTCCACGGGACCATGATCCCCTTGGAAATAAATTGGTCCCGGCTCTGCCTCTTTACTATCCAAAGCACCGCCCGTTATACCAGGGATTTCTTGGTTACTGATAACAGTCTTTCCGTTTGCCACAACCGTCACTAGACGCCCTACCAATGTAATATCATAGGTCTGCCATTCTCCGGCCCCTTTGTTCACCATCTCATTTGCTGCAAGGAAACCATAGACGCCCGCAAAAAGTACGGCATTAGGATGTGCGTCTTTTGGACTATCTTCTATCTGAACCTCATAACGGCCTCTTAAATAGACACCACTATTACTTCCTGCTGGAATTTTAAATTCAACATGTAATTTAAAATCTTCAAATTTTTGCTCAGAGACCAAATTAGAACCAGATTGCGGGCTAGTCAAAATTCCGTTTTTCACCACCCACTGATTCGTTTTACCGGTAGCTTTCCATCCTGACAGATCCTTGCCGTTGAACAGCTGATTGGGCTTCCCCCATTTTACTGCAGCTGTTCGCTTCAGCTCCGGAGCACGAACACCTTTAAAGCGATATGTTTTCCCATCAGGCTCTGTTATTGTCCCTTGCAATACACCGTTTACAACCTCGCCTTCAACACTTAGATTCATCTTTCCGCCTTCCCATTGAGGTGGGATAGCAAATCTAAACTTTCCTTTCTCATAAAACACCTGCGAAACTGGCCGAGCACTTCCGGAAGTACTCACATAATGACCGACTAAAGTTCTATAGCCCGACAATTTTACCTCCAACCAAGATGGTGCAGGGGTACCATTAATATCAACTTCGATGTCCCATCGACCAATCAGCTCTTTGCCTTCTACGTCTTGTTGATAATGGATGGATTCTCCGATTGAATGTTTAGCAAAGGTTACTTGCGGTAATGCACAAGAGGCCAAAATTCCTAAAAGAAATGCCGCTTTTCTGTTCATATTATTTATGTTTATATTCTAATTGACAATAAATTTCAAGCAATTTAACTGTTTAACAGCGGGTTTACAAGGATATAATGTTAAAAAACAGAAAGAAAGCGAGAAACAAAAGACTTCGAACAAGCTTTATACATTCTTTAAGAAACCGCTCACATCGTTCGTCGTAACGATAAGCTTCATCCCTACCGACCATGGACCAACCCTGATATCGCGTATCTTTTACAGTTTGCGCAAATTCATCGAATAGCGATTTTTCTTCTTCGGTATTACGAGGAAAGATATCGTTTGGAAATTGCCATAAACTAGCACACAAACTGAACAAATGTTTTAGATTGTATTGGTATGGCGTATAGTCATAAAAATATTCTAGTAGCCCCAGACATGCTTGTTCAATAGCTTGATTATAAAGAAGCACTTTAATTTCAACCTCTTCGGATTGATCTATCGCTTTACCTCCATTGTAGAAACCACTTGCGTTATTTTCTCTTTGGTACCATTTTGTCTTCGCCTCTTTCATTTCGTCTTGAGTACGCTTTCCATTGTGTTCATGAAATTCCCACTTCAATAAATTGATCTCCATACCATAAAGCGGATCCACATATTGCAAAGACCGATGAAAGAATGGACTATTTTTGTCCAACTGTTTCTGTATTTGATCTCGAGTGAAAGAAAGGAATAAAACGGAAACTTCCAATTCTTTATTTATCGATGCTTGAATATTACCTATTGTTTCACGAATATCGTTTTCGCTAACAATTAACAAATCGAAGTAGTAATCATAAATGTCAGTATTTGAAGGTTTATTAATGCCATTGATGACAAATGATCTAGTTCGCTGACCAACTAGATAAATGCCTTGTATGTCAATTGTATTCTTCAAACAAGTAATAATCAATTCCAACTTCTTATCAGCAGCGCTTTTGTAGACATCATATTCTGGCATCATAGTATCGTTATTAGAAATGCTTCGTAGCGACTTTTCTTGACTTTCAACACGATCTTCTAATTTCTCTTTCGGATTATCGACCTCAAAAGAGTAGTTTTTAAAATTCGTCACGGAATCCTCAAACATCGTGTCTGTGATCTGCATGAAGTTTTCCATCCGTTCTTCCAGCTTCAGTAGAATATCAAGATCCACGTCAAAATCATCTTCATAGCGTGCCGCCCGATATACCCCCTCTAAAAATTGAAGCATAATTTCATCTTCTGGCTTGCCTTCTTTAAATATAGTGGCTAGTGACGGTGCTATTCTAACAAGATAACGATGGTGAGACCTGATGGAGTGCGTTGCGCGCTCCTTTCCCATGACCATAATCTCCATGCATCTATACCGCAACTCAAATACCTGATGCAGCATAAATCCTGCATGCGACAGCGAATCTCGTTCCTTGAAATAATAGTATCCTTCTTTAAACTCATTAATTTTATGATTTTCACGCGCAAATAATTCGTTTACCGACTCCAGAGTATTTTCGATGGAATGCCCTTCAGGGTATAGCTCGAATCTTGACGATGGATTTTGATAAATAAGTTTGTCTGGGTGACAGGTCATATGTAAATATAAGTTCCCATCAATAAGCTTACTTTTTACCTGAAACGCTATCAAAGTGACATGATGAAACTTCGGGAAATCCTTTAAGGACATTCTAATCTGTGGATCTAGTTCGCCGACAGATTTATGCTCCTTGTTAGATAATAGAATAACCAACTCGTAGAAAGGAACATCAACCGCATAGTAAGTGTTCAGGAATATCCGATCGATATTGTATTTGCTCGCTAGAATCAGAATGATGCTATTTAAATCAGTCTGATCATTTTTATTTGTAATTCCCATAACTTATAAAGGTTCGGTTTCATTTTCAACTTTTAGTAATTCTGTCTACTTGTCATGATCGAATATTGGCGGATTGCATATACCTTCCTTCTTGGTTCTACGTTTTCGCAGATCCAAAACGATGAGGGTTAGCACATCCAAAACTTTCAGTAGCCGTTCTCTTGTGATAATTTGCTCTTTGTTCAAATCTGTATATTTTTCGGAATATTTATCCTCTAGATAAGTCATCATCCTACATTCAACCCTGTATATTTCGTCACGTACATCAACGCCATAAAATAATTTCGACAAAGTCTTTGGAATGTTTCTTTTTCCTTTCTTGCTTAAGCTCTTCGGCTTCCAAGTTGCTATATCGGCTTCTGGAATAGGACAGCGCAAAAAGTCTATTTTGTCAGGGTCAAGCCAGTTTTCAGGAAAATAATCTGTTTGTAAAAACATCCATCCGGCTTGGAGCAACCACCTTAAAACATATCGCAGGTCACGAGAAGTCAATACTATGGCACCTCTTTCACAAGAACATGTGGGATATAAATACAAAATACTTTGTCTAATGTTACTGTAACTTTGTTCATAGAAAACCTCACCAGTCATTTCGAAAGGGTTTGCACTTTGATAGCCATTTATATAATCCGATCCTAAATAATCAACTATTAAGTGTTTGTTTGGTGGTGGATAACTAATCGCTGCCCAGTGGTAAGCGACATAACAAGCTTCACGTAGTTTTAAGAGTTGTTCGTAAGTTTTTAAAGATGCGTATTCGCCACAACTTTCGAAGATGGATTCCTTCTCATTTATACATCTTTTCCAATCATCTAATAAGTTCAGCCAAGAAGACAGATCCATTTCGGAGAAAAAATTCTCAAATGCGATCACAAAATTTTGAATCTCTTCTCGTGTTAGCTGAGTGAAATTATAATCGAAATGCGCTACATGATGATTGAGCTTTTCGTCTTCGCGAGGTCGATATTTTTCTAAACAGCGATAAGGATTTGGTAGCTATTGGATATCTATCCAATCCTCTTCATACTTTAATCGCTTTTTATGATGCAAAAAATAATGACATCCCTTAACCATTAAGACGATGTTATCTAAACGATCAATTATATATTCTTTTTTTGTTTCTTCTGTATTGTTTTGAGATGTGAGAATAACAAGGATGTCCCATAGCTTTTTCTTGAAAGATTCATAAGTGCCATATTGAATGGATTCAAGTATTCCTCCTTCAATTAGATACCATCGAATGTCCCACTCATCTTCCGGATTTTTATATAAGCATTATTCATAACCGACAATTTTTAATTTTTATTTTATCACCGACATTGATTTGTCTTAATGCACAGCCTTCATCTAACTGCAATATTTTCATTCTCGGATTACCCCTGTACTCCATACTGCTTTGTCCGTACAGTCCAAATTCAAGCTCATCTTCAAACCATATCGATACGTTGGCCGCGTCGTGGGCATGCACATTTCCTCCCGAAGCTTCCAGTTCTGATCCATCATAGACACTTATTTGATGCACCAAAACATACGAGATGATTGTTTCGCCGGAGATTTTTGCATACCCATTTTTTATCACGGTACAGTCGATTAAAAAAGCATCTACAGATATATTTATGCACCCTTCTCTGACGATCATGCCTAACTTCTGTAATTTGAGCGTTCCATCAGACTCTACAAAACACCTATCCAGCATCTGCAATCCTGTCAATGTTTTATAGGTAATTGTTATCTGCGGATAATAATCATGTAGCAGCAGGTAACCGTAATATTCAGGCTTTGTGTATACGACTAATTGATCGTTGAGGATAGCTGTATTTACCCAATTCGCCTTTTCTCCGCTTTCGTTGATAGAGAAAGATGGTTGTTCGCCATGTGCAAGTATAACCTTACAACGGGTTTGTATAATTAAGGCGTTAAAATCATTCATGATTTTTTAGTTAGTATTCTTGAAGTACAGAAATATCACCCGTGTGTCTATTCTTTTCAAACCAGCGTTTAAACCAGTGCTGCTTATACATATGATTATTTTTCCAAAATAGCTTCTTATCCTCGTGATCCATCCCGTCTATGGTTTCATAAATTTCTCGTTCAGCCTTTAATTCATCAAACATCTGCTTGACCTGATTTTTAGCATACAGAGGCTGGCCATACTTGCAGTTGATAAAGAACTTATTTGCTGCTTTTCGTTGTTTAGGTGTAGCTGAATTATGATGGGAATAACTTAACATCCACATAAAATCGGTTAACAGTTTCTCGACCTTGACATCCAGTATGGCACACAACATTCTGAGATTTGATGGAATATCCAATTTTATCTCTCTGACTTTACTGGAATACATTTCATCGATTTCAGCATACTTGTGATACATGTCCACGGTTACAACCTTGGGATTCTTTTTCTTCTTCATCAATTTATTTGGGTTTACACAAATGAACACAGCATCATCCACGTACCGAACCAAAACAGCTTGTATAAAACCAATAGCCCTTGTATCGTACAACGCTATCCTTGTTTTGTACCATATGAAGATATTTCGTATCTTGAACGATGAATAATTTGTTAACTTTGGATTTATGAGTACAACCAACACGACAAACCATATAGGAAGAAAAATCAGCCGCATTCGTGAACTGCGTGGTATGAAGCAGGAAGCTTTAGCATTCGAATTGGGTATAAGCCAACAAGCTGTATCAAATATGGAGCGCAATGCCGAGATTGAAGCAAATCTATTGATTCAAGTTGCTGAAGCATTAGGGGTTACTCCACAAGCTATTGAGAATTTTAGTGAAGAGGCTGTGTTCAACTATTTCAATAATTTCCATGATAATAGTGGTGCTGGCGCATATAGCACCAGTCCAACATTTACCTTTAACCCTGCTGACAAACTGATCGAAGCTTACGAGGAAAACAAAAAGCTTTACGAGCGCCTTTTGGAAGCCGAAAAATCTAAGGTGGAGTATTTGGAGAGGTTGTTGAAGGATAAGTAGGTATTCATGTCTAAAAAGGATCTGCACATCACTTTTGGTTTCTCCGGAAATGCTACACTCATTCAGAGCAAATTAATCGATGTAGAGAAAGGTGAAATTTTAGGTTTTACCGAAGCACTTAGTCTCGGACCTCTATGTGATTTGGGCGATGCGGAAGCTATTGAGAGCAGGAAGGCATGGTGGACTAACGTTTTTGGTTCTATCCAGTCTGAGGGGAGCAATAATTTTGTAGATGACAATCTAGCGCTTTTGAAAAAGGTAATCTCTTCTTCCGATCGGTATCGCCATATTTACTTATGGCTTGGTGACGATGCCAACGAAAAGATCATTATAGCACGTTTACTCTCCCACTTGAAAGAATCTTCGACACCTATTCATAAACTCAATTTCCATCATATGAATTTTAGGAACGAGAAAGGAGAAAAGCTAAATCTCCGTTCCTTACAGGTGATGCGAGAAGACAATATTGTGGAGGCTGCTAAACACTTTGAAAAGTTAAGTGAAGATGATATTCAATCCTATTCATCACTTTGGTCGCATATTCGTTCGAATGATGCAGTAGTTAATCTATTTGATGATTCAGGGAAACATTTAGCTGGCGATGAGACATTTTTTGATGCATATCTTTTGAAAAGGTGCAACGAGACACCTCAAAGGTCGGCATTGATTGTTGGCTATACACTTTGTGATATATGGGATGAATTCTATGATAGTTCCGTAGGCGATCTTTTTCTCTTTTATCGATTGAAAGAATTGGCAGATATGGGCAAGATCGAGATTTCCAATCCACATGAAGATCCTGAACGAGCGAAGATAGTATTTGATGTTAGGAAGAAAGATTAACTCTTTGATAGTAAGCTTTTAGTCTTTTTCTCCAATCTTTTAGATCCGGATTTGATTCCGCGTTCTTGTTTAAACTGCGAAGCGTAGCCGTAGCGGACATCTAACATTTTCTGAGGTTTTAGGTGCAATCATTACACTATTGTTTTATCGGCAAACCATGGGTTCAACAGTAATGCTGGTACAAACTAGTGAAAATTTTCTCTATATTGCTTTTACTTTACTATTCTCAAAAGCCCCAGTTTGACGCAATTGACGCAATTCATGACGCAATTCAATTTAAGGTATAATAAGCTCCTGCACCTTTAATTCCACTAGATTTAAATAATTTTTTATCAATCAACTCCTTGATATCTCGAGTAGATGTTTCTCTAGAAACACCTGCCAATTTCTGATAATCACTATTCGTAATCTTTCCTTTGTTCTTTGTAAATAAAACAGCCTTCACCTGTCGGCTATTCAAACCAAGCGATTCAAGATACTCCGTATTATAAATATCCTTCTTAAATACAACCCAGAAATCTGATCCCTCAACCAAGTAACTTGGCTCAGGCAATCCTTCAGCCAAACACTGCTCTGTCATCTTACTAATGCCACGGCCCCAGGATTCCACATAGCCACTACGAAAAAATGCATTTGCTATATCAGGATTATAGGGCCTCGAAGAATGACTCTTTAATAAGTTACTCACGGTCCAATTTTCCGGAAGATGTCCCTCATTCCAGATCATAAGCTTATCAGGGTATACACGAATCTGAATAGGAGTTAATCCCGAATAATCTTTATGAGCGATGGCGTTTAATAAAGCCTCACGTACAGCTTCTTTAGGATATTCATAAGTTTCATTACGATGGATCCCATCATAGCTAATTAGCGCTTTGATATACTTCGTAAATAAAAGATCGATGGTCCTTTCAACCTGTTCAAATAAGTTCCCATGAACCTCATCCTGAAATATCAAATCCGTTTCCCCTTCAAAATAACCAATCTTCACATAAGCTCCCGTCATATACTTTTCCGGATCAGGATGAAACAACAAAATAGCAGCTCGTTTCAAATAACCATTCTCAATCAACTTCAAGTTTTCAAGTAAATGCTCGTCACGGTCAATCAAACTGTCTTCAGACAAACGCTTATTCTTAAAACCACGTTGACGAAAAAAAACAAACGTTTCTTTCTTTAGATCATCAACGGATACTCGAGGAACAGCAGCTCCATCCCAACGAACACCTTTCTTTTGTAATAAAAACTTATCCAACGTAGCACCTTTCATTTCCTGTTTTGTGCTACCGCTTCGATAGTGATATTGACCTTTATAATTTACAGCATTAGGATAAGGCTCCACAATAATCTCTAAGAAATCCCCTTCAACAGTCTCATGCAGATTTACATCAACCAAAATACCCAATACATCACGCACCTTGTTCGGAATATCCTCCAACAATTTCTTAGCATCAGCTACACCAACAGTCTTGCCGCCATCATCCTTACCAATGAAAATAGTACCACCATTTGCATTTGCGAAGCCACATATCCATTTGAGATATTCATCCCTCCAGCTCTGCTTGTATTCAATATTTTGAGATTCTGCCATAATGCCTTTATGAAATTGACTCCTTAGTCAATAGCTCTTTCTGATTCAGTAACTTTTCGATGGTACTTCTGGACACTTCATTTTCCAAAGCTTTTTCTGCTATTTCCTTTTTCAGTATCATCTAGTATTGTTTATTGGATATGTCTAACAATTCCTCCCGGCTGATATTCAATCGCAATCGCCATTCTGCGACAAATTCACCTTCTTCCAATCCCTGGGGATCAAACAAATTATATTTATTTTTTACCTGCATCTTGGCAAAATCTATAAAAGGATCCATGCCTGTAATTTGTAGAAGTTCAACCAAATAGCCAATTCGTTTGGTAACCGCTATATTATTCACAGCCTTGCAATACTCGACTAATTTAGTGGGTTGCATTTGCGCTTGACTAACTGCTCGAATCAGTTCCGCATAGCCACCAGAATGTTGAGGTAGGTCAAAGCAATCGACTATTGTTTTCTCTACATCGGTTATCGGATAATGAAGGTTACCGTAACCATTGTCTATTATTCCTGTTTTTTTATTAGGTGCTATCCTAACGAATTTATAAGAAGTACCTAAGATTGACTTGTCGTTTTTCTGATTAGTCGTCTGAATAAAAACGGTATTAGAAAATTGTTCGGTCAATCCGTGCAAATTTAATGCAGACCAATACGCGACAGCACTATTTTCAGCGACGAAAGTACCGATGACATATTCGTCCCGAAAACCTTGTTTGCAAAATTTACCTTTTTCCATTCGCACAAGTAGTTCCTTGTCGACTAGATTCTCTAAGATTTCACTTAAGTTGTCAAACTTTTGTTCTAGCAACTGTTCAATTTCTGAGAATTTGAACAACTGTACTTCATAGTCATCCAGCAACTTTAAGAACCCAAGTTGGGGCTTCGTAAGATGTTCTGATATATAAACGCTGTCTGCCATATTACCTTTTGTGTTACGATAAGACCTAAAAAATGGGTCTTATCGTAACACGATTGGTAAAGATAAGTAACAATTATTCAAAAAACAACGCTTGATATCAAATCTCAATAGTCACTTTGAATAAACGAAAGTGTTCCAGATTATTAATATTTTTAAGATGTATATTCTAATTCACTTATCTTAATACCAAAATAAAAACAAGTGGAATTCACTAACGAGGACATAATCTATCTTCTCAACCTTTTTAGAGGTCGCGAAGACGTATTTGCTTTACGCTGGGAGAAGGGAAGTAAAGGCGGGTACATGCCGGCCTATAGCTATGACCCATACCATTATCGACTACATAAAGCTAATGGCGGTACTTTTCAAAGCTATGCCCACAAAAGCTACCTGCCATTGTCAGAAATAGAAATTACGAAACATCTTAACGGCCTTCAGCAGATCGGAATTTACCCACTGTTGCAAGATAACACTTCTTGGTTTTTAGTAGCTGATTTCGATAAATCCGATTGGCAACAACAGGCTTTGAAATTTCTCGAATCATGTACCGCTAAAAATATCCCTGCTTATCTTGAACGGTCCCGTTCCGGCAATGGCGCACATGTCTGGATTTTCTTTGAAAGCCCTTATCCAGCAGCCAAAAGTCGTAAGTTATTTATACATATCTTAGAAGGATGCGGTGCATTCTCGCCATTTGATAAAAGCTCCAGCTTTGACCGTTTGTTTCCAAATCAAGATTACCTGTCTGGCAAAGGTTTAGGAAATCTAATTGCAATGCCCTTATTTTCACCTGCTGTACAGAATGGCAACAGTTCCTTTATCGATCCCAAAACGATAGATCCATTTCCTGATCAAATTGCATATTTAAAAGAAATTAAAAGAGTGAGTTTGGATTACCTAGAGGAGCTGTTCAATCAAACAAGAGGAAGTAAAGAAAGCTATGTACCCGTTGTTGATGGAAAACTTAAAATCGCCCTGAGCAATTCGATCCGTATAAATAGTCACGCTATACCATTTGTACTCATCAATTTTTTGAAGGAGCAACTTAATTTTGCTAATTCAGCCTTTATCATCAAGAAAAAGTCAGGGAGAAGCACTTTCGACACGCCAAGATTTTTTAAATTAATTGAAGAAACGGAAAATGAAATCCTCATCCCAAGAGGGTTTATTGGGAAAATACTGCGATTCTGCAGAGAAACACAGGTAGCACATGACTTTGTTGATAATAGACACGAACTCCCGGCAATCCAATTCTCTTTTAATGCCGCATTGCGAAAGCATCAGACCAATGCTGTCGCCGCAGTAGAAAAAAAGGATTTCGGTGTGATCGTTGCTCCACCAGGAACAGGAAAAACTGTTATTGGCTTGAAGATTATTGCAGACAAACAACAACCTGCACTTATTGTCGTGCATCGTAAACAGCTGTTAGATCAATGGATAGAACGTATCGAATCATTCCTAGGGATACCGAAGAAAGAAATTGGGATTATAGGCCAGGGAAAAGCAAAATTGGGTGCTGATAAAATAACCGTTGCAACGATACAAAGTCTTCCAAAACATATTGAAACAATTCAGGACAAATTTGGCGCGATCTTAATCGACGAGTGTCATCATATTCCGGCGGAATCTTATCGTACCACCGTCGGAAAACTAAACAGTGTTTATTGCTACGGTCTCACAGCGACTCCTTTTCGGAAATATAATGATGATAAATTGATCTTCACCTATCTCGGTGATATCATTACAGAAATCCGACCAGAGGAAATTGAAGATTACAAAAGGGCAAATATCATCGTACGGAATACCACACTCCATGTTCCCTATAATTCTAAAACCGACAGTTTCGAAACACTTTCCCAAATTCTAATTCATGATACAGCAAGAAACCGATTAATAGTAAACGATGTATCCGCCGAGCTAAACCAAGGAAAAAAGGCAGTTATAATTACCGAAAGAAAAGAACATATCGAGACGCTGAATCTATTGCTAAAATCAAATTATGAAACCATAACGCTCAGCGGAGATGATTCAGACAGCAGTAAGAAAGCGAAATGGAAAACATTATCAGAAGGGAATTTTCAAGTACTAATTACGACAGGTCAGTATTTTGGCGAAGGTTCGGATATTCAGCATATCAGCACACTACTTTTGGCCTATCCCTTTGCTTTCCATGGAAAATTGATTCAATACATCGGTCGGGTGCAGCGATCCGAGATCAATCCAACTATATACGACTATCGGGATGTACAGATCGATTATCTAGACAAGATGTTTCTAAAACGGAATATCTATTATCGTAAAATCACCAAACAAGCTACACTTTTTGATGAACCAACGATGGATTACCAGTCTCAAATAGGTCATTTATTTACCTTAGAAAAAAGTACCAAGATACCCATTGAGGATCTATCGTTTCATTATGGCCATGTGGTCTTCACTTATAAAGTAGAAGAGATGCATACGGTTTTGGAATTTCAAATCGAAAATTTGGAGATTAGGCCTGAGTTTGAGGTATTAAAACCTTACTTTATCAAGATACTGAAATCTAAAAACATCAACGTTCAGTTAAACGCTGAATTTGAATACGGAAAACTGGTCGCGCAAATCGCTACTTCCGATGATATAGAACGAATAAATAAAGAAATTGTAGAAGGTGTGAAATTCCAGTTTCTGAACAAGGGACTATTAGGCAAGCTACCTTTGCAAAAACAAAATATTTTGACTTCAGATCAGTTACAGAATGGCGATACTGTATATCAAAACGCCGAAGAGTTACTTTCTGAAATCCTTAATTTACGAAAATACAAACACTCTCGTCAAGTTCAATTCTTAGCCGATCACCACCAGAGCAGTATTATGAAGATTAGATTCGTGCTTAGTCCCTTTGCATTTGTATTTCTTCTATCCGGAGAGAGCCAGTACCACATCATCCTTGAAACCTTAGATACGGAGGAGGCGACTTATATCTGGCACACAGATAAAAATAAAACCGTCTTGAAAGACGCTGTTGCGATGATAGATAAAGATCTGCAGATTATTCGTGAAAAAGGTAGACAGGCTTTCTTAGAAAACCATACTCCCGAAAGATTTAATCGCATCCTTCATGACTACAGCGATCCAGAAAGAGGTTTTATCCTCTGGAAAGCATTTTTGGAAGAAACCCTTCGCTGAGAAAAATAAGTTTAAGGTTTAGGTCAGCACCGTGTGCTATTGGTGGATATTTAAGTACGTGTATCATGAATCCCACTTTTCTTAACTTTACAAGCTTTAAAAAACAAGGGAAATTTGTCCGAAATATATCCAAAAATAGAAAAAGCCACTGATTACCAGTGGATTTTATCGGGGTGGCAGGATTGACTCAGCCGCACTTTCCCCAAACACCCCCCCTGAGCCTCCTACGGATCGAACCTACTAATATCTTAAAAGGTCGTACGTTCGCACCCTGCCCTGAAACAAAAAAAGCCCTAACTTTCGTNNCTTTGTTTTGTGTGGCACAAAAGTAAATTAAAAATATGTTTTTTTCAAAAATATTCTCTACATAACACCTAACAAGCTGACTTATTGTAAAATAATTTACAAAACATATAAAACACATATCGATTTCGATCCATAATAATTTTAAAAACCAGCATGACTGCCCTGAATAGCGAAGTTAACACTTGGCTAGCTAAAATAGCGGGATTGGCTGGCCCTGACTGAGTTTCCTCCGGATCAATCTAAATAACACCCTAAAGGCCGTAGGTTCGCCTTCCTACCCTGAAACAAAAAAAAGCCCTAACTTTCGTTAGAGCTTTTCTAGTCGGGGTGGCAGGATTCGANNTGTTTTGTGTGGCACAAATATACGCTTCTTACAAATTATTTGCAAATGAAAAACATAAAATAAAACTAACAAGTTGTTATATTGCGACATACTCTTTGCCCTGACGATACATAGCTCTCCTTTATACATCAAATCTAATGCTATTTCGAATATTTGTCACTTCGATCAAGCGCTCACCTGTCAATTAAAATCTTTTTGACCTCCCCACTGTAGCCTGTTCGAATATGAACATGAAGTGTTCGAATCCAAACACTTTAACCACAAAAAGAAAGAATACAATCTATTGACTAAAAATACTTTAGCCCTTTGGCCGCTTTTTTGAAATTGATCCATTGAACATTTTTTTCAAAATAGAAATCAACCTATCCTTCAACGGGATTGATTACCATAAGTTCAGAATGAACACTTATAACAAAAAGTATGATAAAGACCTATTTCCAAATCGCCTGGAGAAACCTTATTAAGAACAAGGTTTTTTCCTTTATCAATATCCTTGGCTTAACAATAGGCATCACCGTCTGCGCAATGATATTCCTGTTTATCGCCAATCAGTTTAGCTTCGACAAGTTTCACAGCCAAGGTGACCGGATCTATCGGGTCATGCGTGGCTTTGACAACACCAAAGACCGCGCTCCTTATTTATCTGCACCCTATGCCACCGCCTTAATAACCGATTATCCGGATGATATCAAAAAAGCTGTACGGGTAATGCCTGCCAATGGGTTATTCTCTTTTGGCAATATCGCATTCAATGAAAAGAAACTCTTTATTGCAGATGACGATTTCTTTGAACTATTTAGTTTTCCGCTCATCAAGGGAAATCCAATGACTGTTTTAAAAAATCCAACAAGTGTTGTATTAACGGAAAAAACTGCGAAAAAATATTTTGGAGATGAGAATCCCATCGGTAAAATACTACAGCTTGATAAAAATAAACAATTAACCGTTACTGGGATCGCTAAAGATCTTCCGGTCAATTCGCATCTGGATTTTGATCTCATTATCCCCTTATCCAATTATCTCGATACCGAACCCTTTAAAGCCTGGCAAAACAACAATTTATTCACTTACATCTTACTTGACGAACATAAGGATGCTAGGCAATTGGAAAAGCAGTTTCCTGATTTCATGAATAGGCATATGAAAGCAGTTTCTACCAATATGGGCATTCATTTTGATCTTGCGCTTACACCGCTACGAGACGTCTATCTTGAATCCCACAGCGCATTTGACAGCGCAAAACATGGCGACAAAAAGGTTATTTACATTTTTCTTTCCATCGCCATACTTATATTGATTATCGCCTGCATCAATTTCATGAATCTCTCAACAATACGTGCAGTTGACCGATCAAAAGAAGTTGGTTTAAGAAAGGTACTTGGCGCTCGACGTCTTCAATTAATGGGACAGTTTATCGGAGAATCCATTTTATTAACCAGCATATCCTGCGCACTCGCCATGTGTCTGTTGCAACTACTCATGCCTGTATATAATCAACTATTGGGATACAGCCTAACAGTCCCATGGAATTCATGGCCGATCTATATTTTTTTGATTGCAGTTATCATTATAGTAGGTCTATTAGCGGGAAGTTACCCCGCATTATACCTTTCGACCTTCTCCCCTATACAGGCATTAAAAGGCAAATTGCGCTTCGGCAAGGGCGGCACACTGTTCCGACATACGCTGGTTGTATTCCAATTCAGCATATCCATTTTACTTATCATCGGTACACTGATTATCTCCAAGCAGATGAAATATGTAAAAGAACTAGGGCTCGGCTACGACAACCAACAGACTGTGGTTATTCCAATAGACAATGAAGAACTGTACAACAACCTTCGTACATTCAAAAACGAATTATCTGTGAGCAGTGATATTGCATCGGTCTCCTTTATGTCCGGTGAACCGGGCGGCTTCTTCGATAGCCACACATTCGAGGTCGAAGGAAAGAACGGTGAGAAGTGGAAGTCAAGGACAGAGTTCACTGATTTTGACTATGTAAGTACGTTGAAACTCAAAATAATAGCAGGCCGAAACTTTTCAATACAACACCCGACCGACTCCACTAGGGCTGTATTAGTCAATCGTACTGCAGCATCGATGCTTGGATTTACTCCCGAACAGGCCATTGGCAAATGGATAAAAAATACGATCCGCGATCAATCCCCCCGGACAATCATTGGTGTAATTGATGATTTTAACTTCCTATCCCTAAAAGAAAACATGGATGCATTAGTTGTTGCCCCTTCTGATGATCTAAGGGTAGCCCTTATCCGCTTAAACACAAAAGATTTCCCTGCAGCCCTAAAAACTATTAGAACCGCATTTGGGAAAGTAGCCCCATTATATCCGTTTGAATACAGTTTTTTGGACCAGAAATTCGATATGCTGTACAAAACTGATCTTAGGCAACAACGTATACTCAGTCTTTTTTCTGGATTGGCCATATTTATCGCGTGCCTAGGCCTCTATGGTTTAGCCTCATTTACGGCTGCCAAACGAAACAAAGAGATCGGAATTCGCAAGGTGCTTGGCGCTTCGGTATCGGGTGTCACTACATTACTGTCCAGAGATTTTATAAAACCCGTATTAATTGCCTTGATAATCGCCTCGCCGATCGCCTGGCTAACCATGAACAAATGGCTGGAAGACTTTGCTTACCGCATCGAGATCCAATGGTGGATGTTTGTGCTGGCGGGACTAGTAACAATAGGCATCGCATTAATTACAGTAAGTTGGCAGGCTATCCGAACAGCCATAGCTAATCCTATAAACAGCTTACGGGACGAATAAAAAGAGGATACAAAAAAAGAGGCTGTCTCAAA
>NZ_DLAV01000023.1:0-80208 GCF_002494055.1 Sphingobacterium sp. UBA7038 | reverse complement strand
AACGTTTAGGACGCAAGTGTTGTTTTATGTTTAAATTTTTTGTTTAGTTTATTATTTGTTAATATATGATATTTAATATTGTGACATGAATCTTAATGTAATTTTTTTAATTAAACTCTCAATGGTTGGGGGATTAATATTGTTTTTGAATCAAAGTTGTTCAAAGGATAGTGCGACTATTGAGTCGCCTAATAAAGGTGTCATAAATTTAGAAAACAAAATCGAGGTAGTTAAATTTTTTGCATATGCTCTGAATGTGTCTGAGCGTGAAATTAAGTATGATAGTTTATCTCAGGAACTTTTTATTCCTAATACAATAGTTCGAGAGAAATATAGTCGTGTCGAAAAGGAATATAATAATGCAAATATCTACAAGGCTCAAAATAATATAAAATAATGAAAAGAATCATCATTTGTTTATGGCTGTCTTTTGGTACCTTGATTTCCTTTGCAGCACCTCAACTAAACTCATTTAATGTACTATCAAATTATCTTCAAGATGGAAAGATCAAAGTAACAGATAATGGGACATCTCAATTTGTGGCAAGTATTACCTCTACAAGAGCTAATACATCTTCTGGCTATGAATCTGTCCAAATGGAGATAACCGTTTTTGCTGAACTAGCAGGAATAACAAAAGATCTTAAAGTTATAAATATAGCAACATCAGATTATGATGGTCCCTTTTTAAAATCTGGATACCAAGTTACAGTTCAGATTCCGACAGAACTGAAAAATGCTCAAATTCGTGTAAAATATAGATATAAAGATAGTAGTGGGGCATGGGTCCCCAATTATTCACCAGGTTTCCTTTCTACTAATATTAACTATTATACAATTAATATCACCCCGCTGGCCGATCCTATTCCGTTCTTTTTAATTTCATATAAGAACATTAAATTTGGATTTAACGATGTTTTTAAACTTTCATCTAATGAAAATTTCCCTATTAATAGTTTTGATGGACATACTTCTGGTAGACAATTTTTAGCTTATTCTACAGCGGCGTCAATAGAGAAAGCTGGGGCTATTTCAATCTATGAGCATAAATTTCGTATATATGATTTAAATGGGAATTTAATTCAAGATGGCAGTGAAATTTTCTTCTACACTATAAACGCCATTGAGCCTCCTCCAGCAGCACCATCAGGCTTTACTTATAAGCATTCTAGTTCAAATATTGCTTTTTATGCATT
Source organism: Sphingobacterium sp. UBA7038 (assembly GCF_002494055.1). Classification (NCBI taxonomy): domain Bacteria; kingdom Pseudomonadati; phylum Bacteroidota; class Sphingobacteriia; order Sphingobacteriales; family Sphingobacteriaceae; genus Sphingobacterium; species Sphingobacterium sp. UBA7038. The sequence continues at coordinate 79,012 of NZ_DLAV01000023.1, read as the reverse complement.
TAATGTAAATCGTCCTGGTACTATTCCTGTCTATCATTGTGTTCATAGATCTGTTCCGAATATGCAATTATATCGCGTCAATAGAGACAATATTAATGAGGATTTATGGGATGTTAGGCAAATTGCATTTTATGCTTATCCAGTTCCAATGCCACATTAATATTTTTCATAGATTTAAAAAGTGAAAGTAAATAGCGAAGAAATAATTTAAAGAATGTATTTTTTTGCTATTACTTTTACCTAGGCTCGTAATGATAGACAATCTGATAAGACTGATTTTTTAGCTCTTCAGACAATTGACCTATATCCAGTGTTTGCGCTTGAGGAGTAGGCTCACATACAGAATAATATTTTCCATTGTACAAAATAGCGTCACCGATAGGATGTTCAAACTGGACAGCCATGGTTACATGTGTTGGATACAGCAAGGTGATCATGGGTAAATTATAAATTTCCTTCACCAAGTAAAAAAATAAGGCCACACGGTCATCACAGTCACTGTATTTATTCAATAGTGTTTGTTCCGCTGAAAGCCGCTTCTCGGACCCGAAATTCTCTTCGTCATTTTCATACAAGAATGCATACCGGGTAAAGCGCATTAAATAATCGACACCTTCCTGCTGATTTTTTCCTTTTAAATTTTCCTTGAGTGCAGGAATCAGCGATTGATAAGTCTCTTTGCTGAGTGGAATATTGAAATAAGTTTCGAAATCTACACCAGGATAGTTTTTAAAAAGATCACTGATATCTTCATTCAACTTGACGTTAAAATGGTAAGCTTTATGGCCATAATTGAACTCAATTTGCTTCTCTTTATAATTCGTTGGTACAAAATCAGGTAATTTTGTGATTTTATAACTAAAATCGTCAATAGCTTCTGGTACTTTAATCTTAACAGGAATATAGATGTCTGTGCGTTGGAAGAGTTTCCCATAATCATGAAAATTTAAACAGGTATACTTCTTTCCGTCAATTTCAAAAAAAGGAATATCAGAAATGTCTTCTTTGTTTTGAATGAAAAATATGATCTGATTATTCCCCACAGCCAAGCGAGCATCATAACCCGATTTACACATTAAAAACCATTTATATAAAGTATAGCGTGTATAATTTTCAGCTTTCGGGGCAATCTGTTGTGCGGTGCGACGAATCAGCTGATAATAGACCCAATCATTCAAATGATGTTCATCTTTGTATTCAAGCAAGCTGTTTACAAGTTGTATATAATCGGTTTGATCAGCAATTTGATAGAATTTTTGTACATGAGCTATCGTTAAGCTGTCTTTGAATGGAATATTAAAGGTAGGGGGGACATCAATGGATACCTTCCCATCATAAAAATCGAAATCATGATGTTGCGCCCAAAGCTGTTGTGAAGCACAGGTTAACCAAATTAGCATGGTCAAAAACATCCGATGTATTCCCCTTAATTTCAATTCTTAACAATTTAATAACATTGTAGTAATATAAAATTAACGATAAAATTTGCTTTTTTTGTGCATTGAAGGAATTATTATTAAAAAATTACAATCTATTTTTAGGTTTTAGATTCTCCTTTTTCATTTTTAAAATCCGTATCTTCGTGCAATGGATAATTTTATTGTTTCTGCACGTAAATACCGCCCGATTACTTTTGATTCGGTTGTAGGTCAGCAACACATTACTGGTACCTTAAAGAATGCGATTCACAACAACCAGTTGGCGCAGGCATTTTTGTTTTGTGGTCCCCGTGGTGTGGGTAAAACGACCTGTGCACGTATTTTAGCGAAAACAATAAATTGTGAAAATATTTTAGCAGGCACCGAACCTTGTGGCGAATGTGATAGCTGTAAGTCTTTCCAAAATGGAAATTCTTTCAGTATTCATGAACTGGATGCGGCATCCAATAATTCCGTAGACGATATCCGTAACTTGATTGATCAAGTGCGTATCCCACCGCAGGCTGGAAAGTATAAAATCTATATCATAGATGAGGTGCATATGCTTTCTCAAGCGGCTTTTAATGCTTTTTTGAAGACTTTAGAGGAACCACCTTCCTATGCCATTTTTATTCTGGCGACTACAGAAAAACATAAGATTTTACCTACTATTCTTTCGCGCTGTCAGATTTTCGATTTTAATCGGATCAAAGTGGAAGATATGGCTAGTCATTTAGCTCGTATCGCTGATAGAGAAGGTATTGCTTATGATCAGGACGGTTTGCATATCATTGCCCAAAAGGCAGATGGTGGTCTTCGGGATGCTTTGTCGATGTTCGATCAGATTGTCAGTTTTTCCAATAAAAATGTCACCTATCAAGCGGTAATCGATAATTTGAACATCTTGGATTATGATTATTATTTTAAGCTAACAGACGCTATTTTGACGGAAGATGCGGCGCAAACCTTGCTGATTTTCAATGAGATTTTAAATCACGGATTTGATGGTAGCCATTTTATAGCCGGTCTATCAGCGCATTTCAGAAATTTACTGGTGGCTAAAGAGCCAACTACGCTTAAATTGTTGGAAGTCAGTGATAGTATTCGTCAAAAGTATCTACAGCAATCCCAAAAAGCCTCTCCAGGATTTTTGTTGTCTGCATTGAATATTTCCAATCAATGTGAAATAAACTATAAGACAAGTAAAAATCAACGCTTACAGGTTGAACTTTCACTCCTCAAGACATGTCATATTGCAAGTGCAATTAAATTGAGCCAGCTAGGATCCATACAGATTCCTTCGGCAACCGAGGGTGTAAAAAAAAAACTTCCTGAGCCAGTAGTAGGACAACCACAACAAAGCTCGGTAGGCCTTAATCCGCAAGCGACTTCTCCAGCGAATGCTCCTGTCGTTGAAAATCAGGTGACACCGCATCCACAAGCTAAGCCCGTAAATTATCAGGCTTCCGAGACAAAGGAAGAGGTGAAAAAAGATATTATTTCCAATGTGCCTCCTAAAGTAAAAAAAGGGGGCTGGGGAGCATCTACTGCAGCAATTATTCCGTCTTTGCCGGATTTGAATACCATATACGATAACAATGCGGTTGCCAAAGAAGGTGATGAACCTGAATTAATACGTGGAAGCGAACAACGTGATGTTTCATTCGGCCAATTTATTGCTGTTTGGAATAGTTATGCCGAACAGCTGAAAGCAGAAAACAAGATTAACTTGTATACCATGATGACTGCTATGCAACCCCGCTTAAATGGGGTATTGATTGAAATTGATGTCGAAAATGGTGTTCAGATGGATGTATTGCAAAGTGCGAAGGTTGATGTGCTGAACTACCTGCGTGTGAAACTTCAGAATTTTTCACTGGACCTGCAGGGGGTAATGATGGAACATACAATTTCACGCAAACCCTATACTTCTCAAGAGAAGTATCAAGCTATGGTCAATAAAAATCCGCTCTTAGATACTTTGCGGAAGGAGTTTAACTTGGGACTAAGCTAATTCAAACACGCTAATTATTTTTATTTTTGTACATTTGCAAACTCTTCTGTGAAGAGGCAGATATTTAGTATTTATTATGCAAGGAAATTTTCAGAGACGTGATCGCGACCACGGGGAAAGACGTGAAGTGAATCAGATGGTATTTGGTATTCGTGCTGTCATCGAAGCAATCGATAGTGGTAAAGAGATCGAGTCATTATTTATACAACGTGGTTTGAGCGGTAGTTTGATTCTAGAATTGAAAACCTTGTTAAAGGAACATAATATCGCTTCTCAACAGGTGCCAATTGAAAAATTAAACCGGATAACACGTAAAAATCATCAAGGTGTAATTGCAGTTATTTCTCCAATTACCTATCATGATATAGAGGAACTTCTCCCTCAGATTTATGAAAAAGGTGAAACTCCCTTACTTCTAATGTTGGATGGAGTGACTGATGTGCGCAATTTGGGAGCCATTGCACGGACTGCTGAATGTTCGGGAGTACATGCCATCATTGTTCCTAAAAAGGGGTCAGCTGAGGTTAATCCTGATGCGATTAAGACATCTGCTGGGGCCCTCTATAAAATCCCTGTCTGTCGCCATGATAGCCTGTCAAAAGTTGGAAAATTTTTGATTGATTCAGGTGTGCAGTTAGTTGCCAGTACAGAAAAAACAACCTCGAGTATCTACGATGTAGATTATACGGGGCCAACTTGTGTGATTATGGGAGCAGAAGATGTTGGTGTTTCCAATGATCTAATCCGTATTGCAGACAATCTCGCCAAGATACCAATGTACGGTGAAATAAGCTCATTAAATGTATCTGTTTCAGCTGCAGTTGTTATCTATGAAGCGATTCGCCAACGGATTGTTAAAAAATAAAGAATATAATTTAGTTGATTACAAAAAAGCCTTTGTCAAAAACAAAGGCTTTTTTGTAGACTAGTTTTGATAAATATCTTCAATCTCTTGTTCGTATTTTTGCAAGATAACTTTTCTTTTCATTTTTAACGTCGGTGTCAATTCACCGGTTTCAACGGTCATTTCGTCGGGAACTATGATGAACTTCTTGATCTGTTCCCAGCTGCCAAAATTTTGATTAATACGGTTGAGTTCCGATCCCATTTTCTGTTTCAGTTCTGGGCTATTTAGAAAATCTAGTCTAGAAAGATTGGCAAGGGCGGGAAAAGCACTTCTTGACCATTCTAGAAGATTATTATAGTTGGGAACAATCAACGCCGCAGGAAATTTGCGGCCTTCTCCAAGTACCATAGCCTGTTCGATAAATGAAGATTCGACCAGTTTAGATTCGATCTGCTGCGGAACGATATATTTTCCTCCAGAAGTCTTGAACATCTCTTTCTTTCGGTCTATAATTTTAAGAAATTTACCGTCTACCCATTGGCCAATGTCCCCAGTATAAAGCCAGCCATCCTTGATCGCTTCTGCTGTTGCCTCTGGATTTTTATAATAGCCAATCATATTATTCTCGCCTTTAGTCAATATTTCTCCATCGTTAGCAAGCTTTATTTCGATATGAATTAACGGTAAGCCTACAGTACCAATTTTCATACCTCGTTTATAGCAGTTTACAGCGATACATGGTCCCGCCTCAGTGAGGCCATAACCTTCATATATTGGAATCCCTGCTGCCATATACAGACGGATTAATCTTTCCTGTAAAGCAGCACTCCCGGAGGCAATCCCTTTGATGTCACCACCTAATGCTTCGCGCCATTTTGAAAAAACTAATTTACGGGCAATGTTCAGTTGAAAGTCATACCACCATGTACGTCCCTCCAGTTTGTATTGTTCGCCGACGCTCAAGGACCAGAAGAATAGCTTACGCTTGACTCCTGTTAATTGCTCTCCTGTAGCCATAATCTTCTCATAAACTTTCTCCAATACACGAGGTACAGCGGAAAAAATATGTGGTTTAACGGATTTAAAATCTTCACCTATCGTATCCATCGATTGAGCAAAGAAGATTGTCAAACCTTTGTACATATATACATATTGGAATACGCGTTCATAGGCATGACAAACTGGAAGAAAGGAGAGGGCACGATCACCTCGTTCGACAGGAAAGGAATATTCACTACTCAACGTATCTGCCAATAAATTTTTATGAGACAACATAACACCTTTGGGATTTCCTGTTGTGCCAGAGGTGTAAATGATGGACGCCAATGTATCGGTTTTTATACCATCACGTAGTTGGTTTAGCGTTTCATCTGTAATGATCTCGCCCTTGGAAACGAAGTCATGCCAATGGTTTAGACCATCCTCTTTGTCTAGACTGTAAATAGCATTTAGTTGCGGACAATTATCTTGTATCGTTAATATCTTTGTGTATAGTGTCTTTGAACTAACAATACACTTCCTGATTTCGGCATGATTGAAGATATACGTGTAATCTAAGGTTGAAATATTAGGGTAGATGGCGACTACTACAGCTCCAATTTGTTGAATGGCAAAATCAAGGATATTCCACTCGATGCGGTTCTCACTAATTAATGCTACTTTCTCTCCAGGCTGAACGCCTAATGCGATCAAACCTTTAGATGTCTCGTTGATCTGTTCAATAAATTGAGTATTGCTTACTTGTACCCATTCGTTATCTTTTCTGAAAGAAAACATTGGGAAATCCGGGGCAATACTATATTGCAAGTATGCTAAATCAAATAATCTTGTTGCTACTATTGGCATGTTAGAAGTCCAGTTCGTATAATACAGCTAATTTACGCTTTTTTATAGAGACTATTATATTGGCAGGAGATATTAGTGCCTGTACTGTTAGGAGGGGAAATAAAAGAAAAGACTCTGGCATCTCAAGCTGATCGCTTTTGTACCAGAGTCTTTAACTCTTATGCTAAGTACTAATGATTAGTATTTGCTTTTTGATTCTTTACGTTTTCCAGAGAAATCACGGAAGCCGCCGCCATTGCCGCTGCGCTCGCCACGATCACGACGCTCACCACTGAATCCGCCTTCACGTCTTCCGCTGCGTTCGCCGCCACCATATCCACCTTCACGTCTTCCACCGCGATCACCACCACGGTATCCACCTTCACGTCTTCCGCCACGATCACCACCACGGCTTCTTCCGCCACGGTCGCTACGACCTTCACCTCTTGCTTCACCAGATACTTCGATACGTACTTGACGACCGTTGTAATCTACACCTTGGAATCCTTGGAATACTTTTTCTACTTCTGCATCTTGAACTTCGAAGAATGTGAACACGCCTTTCAAATCAATTTTACCGATTGATTTTCCTGAAATATTCGCATTGTTACAGATGAAGCCCAACATATCTCCACGAGAGAATTCATCTACTGAACCTAAATTCATAAATAAACGCGTGTAGCCTTTTGAACCTTCACGTGAACGACCATCACGTCTATCACCGCGGTCTTCACGACCACCGTCACGCGCTTCGATATTTAAATCAGGTGCATTTTTGTAATAATCCAAGAAACGGTTGAACTCAAGAGAAGCGAATCTTTTGATGATATCTTCTTTTGAAAGTGACTCCAAATTTTCCATAATTGCAGGCAAGAATGGGCTGATTTGTTCGTCGTTTACTTCAACATTTTCAATCTTTTTAACGATAGAAAATAATTGTTTTTCGCAAACTTCAGCACCTTGAGGTACTTGTTTTTTCTCAAAAGGCTTACCGATGATCTTTTCAAGATGACGGATTTTGCTTAGCTCTTTTACGTTTACCAAAGAAAGTGAAATACCAGTTTTACCTGCACGGGCTGTACGGCCTGAACGGTGTGTATAGTTTTCTGTTTCATCAGGTAAAGAGAAGTTAATAACGTGAGTTACATCACTTACATCAATACCACGAGCGGCTACGTCTGTTGCGATCAATAATTGTAAACTACGGTCACGGTAACGTTTCATTACTTTATCACGTTGTTGTTGTGATAAGTCACCATGCAATGAATCTGCATTGTAACCATCTTTGATCAACGCTTCAGCGATATCCTGTGTTTCGATTTTTGTACGACAAAATACGATACCAAAGATATCAGGGTTTGAATCCACAATACGTTTGAACGCAGCATATTTATCTTTTGCTTTGATCAAATAATAGTGGTGTTCAATGTTGGCATTACCGGTGTTTTTTGTACCTACAGTAAGCTCAACTGGATCGGTCATATAATTCTTTGCGATACGACGTACCTCAGAAGGCATTGTCGCCGAAAATAACCAAGTTTTTTTCTCGTCAGGAGTTTCTGACAAAATGTTGTTGATGTCTTCTTTGAAGCCCATATTGAGCATCTCATCCGCTTCATCCAATACAACATATTTTACATTTGAAAAATCAATCGCATTTCTGCCGATGATATCCAACATACGACCTGGGGTCGCTACTACAATTTGCACTCCACGTCTAATTTGACGTAGCTGGTCTGAGATATTTGCACCTCCATATACAGCAACAACATGTACGTTGTCAACGTATTTAGCAAATTTTTCTAAATCTTTTGAGATTTGTAAACATAATTCCCGAGTAGGGCAAAGAATTAATGCCTGTGGGTGTTTTTGAGAAAAGTCTAATTGCTCTAATAATGGAAGACCAAATGCCGCGGTCTTTCCTGTGCCAGTTTGGGCTAATCCGACAAAATCGTCGTTACCAGTCAATAAAACAGGAATGGCTTTTTCCTGAATTTCAGAAGGTTTTTCGAAACCTAATTCTGAGATGGCATTAACAACTTCCTCACGGATTCCCAGTTCTAAAAATGGGTTCATGAAATATTTTATACAATAGGCACTATTGCCTAAGGCGTTGCAAAGGTAAGAATAATATTGGAATAAACAAATAATTTAAATAATTGATTTTTAAGGGAATCTGATTCTTTTATACCAGGTGATAATAAATTGAGCGCTGTTATATAGATTTAGCTCACTTTGAAAAGTATTATTTCGAATGTGAAACTATTTTATATACCTACAGTTTCTTTATTCATTTATTAATAGAAACTTAATATCTCAACCTTAATTTTGGTATTAGCATGAATCAAGGACCAGTTGTACATCAGCGTTGGCTACAAGCTATTAAAGAGTTTAACGATACTTCTGCTTATGAGGAATTGTATCGCTATTGCTGGAAAGATCTTTATCAGCACGCTGCCCGTCGGATCCTAGACCGACAGGATGTGGAGGATATTCTACAGGAGCTGTTTGTCCAATTTTGGGAAAGGCGGCATACAATCGACATCCAAATGAATCTTCCAGCCTATTTGAAAGGGATGCTCAAATATAAAATTATAGATTTCTTTAATTCCAATAAAGCCAAAGACAGATTGTTGGAGCACTGGAGTAAACATATATTCGACTATGTGCAGCAGCATCCAGAGGATCTCAATACGTATTTAGCCCTTGAGAAGTTGTTGGAGGAAGAGCTGGAAATTATGCCACAGAATATGCGGCAAGCGCTTTTATTGAAATGGGAACATTTATCCATTCGAGAGATAGCCATGCGTATGGGGCTGTCTGAGCAAACGGTCAAAAATAATCTTACGGAAGCATCCAAACGATTACGGAAAGCTATTTTGGGCTATCAACATGTTCAAAACGGTAGTTTTAGCCTTCTTTTGGTCTTTATTATAGACGAGCTCGCTAAGTAGCTTACCCACCTTGCCATATTCCTATTTTCTGAACTTTGATCCTTTAACAATTCTTTCATACAACATTAACTATTTCTTGAAGTACTTTGAGGCTTTTTTGCGGACTTGTATATAAACAGCAGGCATAAAAAGTGAAAAGAAGAATTTTTGAATCCTTAATCTATAGATACCAGCATAATAATGCGAACAAGGCTGAGAGGTCCCTGATTGATCGCTGGTATGATACGCTTGATCGGGAAGAACTTTCTGAAGGAGAGGTAGATGAGGTTCGATTATGGAATAATATACAGCAACGTATTGGAAGTACTGCGTCTAAAAAATCAGTGGGTCGGAGCATAATCTACTGGAGCGGAACGGTTGCAGCAAGTCTACTGTTATGTGTTAGCGTTTTATTTTGGACAAAACAGCATGATCTGAATTTCTCCCAAAGAGAAGCGAATTTAAAACCCGGTTACCGGATTTTTGAAACAGGGGCCTCACAACGTAAGCGGATATTTTTGGCCGACGGATCAACCGTTATAATGAACGCATATTCCAAAATTAAATTGGATACCGTCTCTTACAATAGGCGTGATCGAGTTGTGGAGCTTATGGCTGGAGAGGCCTATTTTGAGATCAAGAAAGATTCCTCAAAAGCTTTTGTGGTGAATGCCCGACAAATACAGACAAGGGTGCTGGGGACCTCCTTTACCGTGAAAAACTATGCGGAATTGGATGAGATATCGGTGTCCGTATTTACAGGTAAAGTGCAGGTTACTGCCAATAGCAATCCGCTGGGTGTGCTGACCCGCGGCGAACAGATCCGTTATACCAAAAATAACCACAATAGCCAGCAGGAGACTTTTGATCTGACGACACGGAATAGCTGGATTGAGGGAAGAGTTTATCTTAAGCAAAGCAGTTTTGCAGAATTGGCACTGGCGGTCAAAAGTATCTATGATGTGGATATTAAAACTGACGATCAGCGGATTGCCCAACAACGGTATAGTATGCCGATATCAAAGCAGCTGTCCTGGACGGCAACCCTGGAAAGTATCAAAGCAATTCATCACAACAAATCAAGGAAGGAGGGCAGGATAGTGCATATTTACTAATTCGGGAATAAAAAAAGAGAGCTGACGACGGCCATCGTCAACTCTGCATCATGTACCATTTGGAGATGGTATAAATAACATATACAACAACTTAAGAGATATTATATACGCATACAAATTTATGAAATTTAAGCAATACGTTACGCAAAACGATATTAAGTTTATGATAAGGACATCGTTGGTAGGTCTATTTCTTTCGATCGTGTCGGCCGAAATGCTCTTAGCTTCGGGCGCATACGGGCAGTTACTCAATAAAAAGATTACAGTTTCTTTTAGTGAATCTAATATTCCGGCGGCTTTCGAGCGTTTGGAATCCGAAAATATACATATCGCTTTCGATGCAGCGAAATATAATCTGGCAAAGAAAAAGGTAAATGCCAAAATTTTTAAAAGTAGTAGTGTCCGCGATGTCATGCGTTATCTGCTCAGGGAGACTGACCTAATGGCTCAAGACAACAGTGTCTATATTACATTAGTCGAAAAACCGGTACAGCAGAATGGGTATATTTCAGGTAAAGTTATTGATGATCGCGGTCAGCCTTTGGCTAATGCCAGCATCAAACTGATCGGTACCAATAAATCAACACAGAGCGGTATCGATGGGAGCTATCTTTTGAATGCTGAACCGGGAACCTACATATTGGAAGTCAGTTACCTCTCTTACCAGACCCAACGTATTGAAGGGGTCAAAATACAGTCCGGACAACGGACAGGGTTAAACATTGCCATGAAGACGCAGGTAAATGCGCTAGAGACGGCAGTTGTCAATGTATCGTTTAAAAAAGCTTCCGTAGCCGGTCTTTATGCGGCGCAAAAAAACGCAGCGTCGGTGACGGACGGAATATCCGCCGAACAGATCGCACGTACACCGGACAATGATATGGGGCAGGTTTTAAAACGTGTTACCGGATTGACCACTGTTAATAACCGGAACGTCATTGTGCGGGGGATGTCCGACCGCTACAATCAGGCCATGTTGGACGGTGTGGTGATTCCGAGTACTTCGCAGAATAGACGGGATTTTTCCTTTGATATTATACCGACAGAAATGGTGAGCTCGGTGGTGGTCAATAAAACGGCAACACCGGATGTATCCGCTGAATTTTCTGGCGGACAGGTTTCGGTAAATACATTGGATATTCCGGAGAAGAATTTTACGACAATACAATATGGGATAGGTGGTAATTCCCGCACAACTGGCAAAGACTTTTATCGGCTGGGGGAGCGGAAAGCATCGGAATTTTTTGGTTTTAATCATTCTTCTTCAAAACAACCTGAGGGGATATTGCCTTGGTATTGGAATGGTGAAGCCCGACGTCTGGATGCCCCCCCTGGGTATGTACTGGACGATCCAAAGTTAAATGAAGAATTTTTAATGCCGGGTTCAGATGTCAAGTATAATGACATTGATGCAATATCCCAATCTAAACAGGTCAATGCAGACGCTATGAAACTATATCGTTATAAAGCCAATCCCAACCAAAATTTTCGGTTTGCATTGGGGCGACGATATAATCTTTCAAATGGATTATTGTTTGGTTTCTCTGCTTCTGCGAATATTCGAAATGAACAAAATATTGTAGCCTTCAATAATGTGAGAGGATCCGCTATTAATGGAGCACACTATATTGACAGTACAGGAGTCGGTTTAAATGGAGCGGGTACTTCTTATCGTTTTAATAGTAGTAGTGGGTTAGTTGCGAATTTTGGGTTACAAGGGCAGGATTTTAAGCTCGCATTCAAAAATATATATGCCCGTACTTATAACAACTCCTATAATGAAAATATTCGAGCGGCCTTTGCAGACCTAAGTAATGCTCCAACAAAAAATCAGTATCAGCTGCCTGAAGCAATGTCTTTACAACAGCATCAATTAAGCGGCGAATATAAATTGCCTTGGAAAATTAAAGCGGAAGGCATGTTTGCCTATAATAAAATCAAACAACAGATTTTAGATGAGCGGAAATTGAGATATAGATTGACTACTGTATTCGATGATCAACATCTATTTCAGACTCCAAATTTGTTAAATCTTTCAGGATGGTCAAATTCATCTGTGCTGGGAAAAGATTCCCGTATGTGGACACAGATCAATGAGGATGATTATAATTGGGCAATGGCATTTTCCCGCATTTTTGGAGAAGGACGATCTGTCAGTACTTTGGTTAAAGTTGGTTATCAGGGCTGGTCTAAGAAGCGAGATTTATCCATATTTCGTTTGTTGCCCTTTACGCGTTCCTATATGCCTAATGATCCGTCAACCGCAGCACCTGCTATCGAAGCGCCTTATGATGTGTTGTTTTCGTCGGAAAATATTGGCAACGGCATTGGTCAGGCTTATTATTATCCCGAGCTTATTGGCGGAAATGTATATGACGGAAGTATGCAATCGCACGCAGGATATTTTATGTTGGATCAGAAATTATGGAATAAATTGCGCTTGGTGTATGGTGTTCGTGCTGAATATTATAACCTAAAAAATCGTCAGGACGAAATGTTTAGAAAACAGAATGGTGATCCGAATGATGACAAAAATAAATTTATAGCATATAAATTGCTTGTGCGTGAAAATAATTGGAAATTTTTACCATCCATTAATGCCACTTATAGTGTTACTAATACCTTTAATGTTCGAGGTAGCTATTCAAAAACTGCAATCCGTCCAGATTTTCGAGAAACAGGTTTTTTTGGATTTTATGACTTTGAACTGGATGCGATTATTTCAGGGGATAATGTGGAATCGACCTTTATTGATAATGTAGATCTGCGGTTGGAATGGTACCCAAGTCCGGGAGAAATTATATCATTAACGGGATTTTATAAATATCTGGATAAACCCATTGAACTGGTCGAAGATGAATCATTTACGGGTGGGGCCTATTATGTCTTTAATAATATGGAATCTGCTAAAAATAATGGGTTAGAATTTGAAATTCGTAAAAATTTAAGTTTTATAGGTGATAAAGATTGGTTAACAAATTTTTTTATCTCAGCGAATGCAACGCTTTTAAGCTCCAAAGTAAATGTATTGAGTTCGTGGAAGTATAAGATTGTTGACGGAAAGGAGTTGCCTGAGCGGATTAAAGATCGTTCTCCCGGTCAGGATCGTCCTTTGATCGGTCAATCACCATGGTTGTTGAATTTGGGAATTGGCTATTGGGGAAATTCATTCGGAACGACGGTTAGTTATAACCATAGAGGATACAGAACGAATATTACTTCCATTGATCCCAATAGAGTGGAATATGAATTAGCGCCTAAGCAACTGGACCTGCAGATATATAAACGTTTTCTCAACAATAAATTAGAAGCTAAGTTGAATATGGCGAACCTATTAGATGATTGGACTCGCTATTATCAGAATACAGAGGGATACAGTGTCGGAAATGAAAATGGAATTTATACAATCAAAAAATTTAAAGGGGACAATAGATACAATAAAGCTGATGGGGATATTATAACCTATCGAAAAAAAGAAGGGAGAAGATTTAATCTTTCATTGACATACAATTTTTAATAAGATAAAACTATCTGCGCGAGGCAGTTTCATATCACTCCTCAATAATGTACATAAGTTCCGGGTTTGTCCAAGTCGCACAACAGGGAAGTAAAATAGAAAAATACAGAAAACGGGTGATTGAAAACAACTATGCAACCTTATGAAATGCTATCCCATAGGGATGCATAGTCTAAAAAATGATCTTGTGATGGCAAAGCTAGTAATTATTTAACACAAAATGAAAAAAATCTTAACAGTAGCAAGCGTATGCGCAATCGCATTAGCTTCTTGTAACAAAGACAACGTAGGACCTAATTCAGATTTGAATGCTGGTTTGCCAAACAAACCTCAGGCAACGATCCCAACAGATGCTGCCGGTATTATTACTAAAACTACGCTTTCTGCAGATACCGTATGGAAAATTGATGGAGTTGCTTTCGTAAAACCGGGTGCGACATTGACAATTCAAGCGGGTACTTACATTACTTCTGGTAATACTAAAGCCTACACTGATAATGTCTCTGGAAAAACACACGATATTAAGGGAGTATTAGTTGTTCCAAAAACAGCGAAATTGATCGCTAATGGTACTGCTGCATCGCCTATCGTGTTTACTTCTCCGAATGCATCTGGATCCCGCAATCCTGGCGATTTCGGTGGATTGATCATATTGGGATCAGCAACAACAAACCAGCCTGCGACAACAAAAATCGAAGGATTACCGCAACCAATAGGAACAGATGTATCTTATGGTGGTTCTAGTCCAGCAGACAATTCAGGTTCATTGAAATATGTGCGTATTGAATTTGCCGGTTACAACTTGAACGATAACAATGAAATCAATGGATTAACGCTAGGTGGTGTTGGTAGCGGAACTACCCTAGAAAACATTCAAGTATCCTGGGGTAAAGATGATGGCTTCGAATTCTTCGGAGGTACTGTAAATGCGAAGTACTTGGTTGCATTATCGAATGACGATGATGACTTTGATTTCGATCATGGATACACTGGAACAATTCAATATGCCTTATCATTAAAGGATCCTAATTCAACAAATAGCACATCAAGCGGTAGCTCGGATTCAAACGGTTTGGAGTCGGATAACGAAGGTACAGCACCATATGCAGCGACACCTAAGACTCGTCCGGTATTGAAAAATTTCACATTCTTGGGTATTAAAGATGCTAGTGTAGCTACGACTAAGCTGAAATTTGGTAACCGTTGGAGAAGAGCTTCACAGTATGATATTCAAAATTCGATTATCGCAGGTTATGCCACAGGTGCTGCATTTCAGGATGGTGCAACAGGTACTTTTACAGGTAATGTTGTACATGCGTATACAGCAGCATTCAGTGGTGCAACACCAGCTGGAAATCAAACAAATGTTTCAACGGATGCTGCTGCTTATTTAAAGCTAGCAGGTGGTGTTAATATTTTTTATCCAACAACATCTACATTTAATCCTGCTTTTTTAAGACCATTGTCAACTTCACCTGCATATGGTGATGGAAGTACAACTTATAAAGGTGCATTCCATCCGACAACTGCTCCTTGGACTGCAAACTGGACTCAATTTGCTCCAAAAACTTATTAATATTGATTATTTAATTGAGTGAGCCATGCAATGGCTCACTTCTTTATCCTTTATAGATGATTAAAAATTTATTTCTCTGTTTTATAGCCCTTTGGATTGGATCCCTATTGTCTTCCTGTCAAAAAGGTGAACCTATTGTAGAAACTGAAGAATTGGCCCGGATTGCTTTTAGATCCTATAGCACTGCGTCGGTGGATGTAAAAAGAGTAACGATAGATGGAAAAGTTGCTAATCCAAACGATGCTAATTTTATTTTTATACGAAATAAAGATGCCGATTCTTCATCGGTCGTTGCATATAATAGTAATGATCAGGTCGTCCTAGAGCAACGGCTTCCGCTCAAATCAGGATTAAATACCTTTGGTGTACATAGTAAAAGTCCCATTGATCCGTCACTCGTTGTTGGGCCAAATCCCTTGGGAGATGATGTTGAATCGATTCCGGGTGTGAGGCAAGTAAAGATCTTAAATTATAATAAAACAATTTCACCTAATGGTGAGCCAATTCGATTGGCGGTTTATCAAGGTAAGCCTGTCTATGATGAAAGTTGGGGAATGGATATGGTCAAGTATGACGAAAATCCAATCCTGATTACCGACTTGATATCAGATAAAATTCCCGAAGAATTTATCAAAATACCGATTGACGCTACTTTTGTGCCAAAGGCGCAAGTATTAGATAAGGATTTAAAACCGATCCTTATAGATGGACAAAAAGTCTTTTTGTTTTTTAATTTTTCGGTAGATATCGGTATTGTATATCTCCCTCAAAAAGAATCCGATGCATATTTTGATGTTGATGCATTCTCAGAAATTGGAGGGATAGGCTATGGTTTGGATAATATCTGGCTACAGAAATAAAACTCATTACAAAACAAACACAGATACCCGTCAACACTTACATCAATGGTAAACCATTAATTCAAAAAAATAGTCATTATGAAAGGCATCAATGCTATAAAACATCGTAATTTATTTGCTATCTCCCTGAAAATTCAGGGAGATGTAGATCAGTCCGTTGATGCGGCTGCGCTGCTATCCTTAAGGAATGAAATGGCGGAGCTGAATGAACTTTATCGGCAATATTTGGAACAGTTGCAGCAGCTGGAAGACATCGTACAGGACTATGAATCGAAGGAGCGAACCATTCGTTCGAAAATCTTGTCTCCTTCTCTTCGCAAATTAGCCAAAAATGGACAGACTGGAGCCGATCTACGTATGATCATCACCTCATTAAATTCTTGTGCACACTGATAAAATTATTTTTCGGTCTTATCCTCTGTACTCACTTCGATAGGTATTACCTGATAAGTACTTCCTCTATATTTGGGGGATAAAATGTTCGTCTTTTCTGTTGTATTGATAGTGCCCTTGACTCTGGTGTTTTTATCACGAATTGTTCGTAACACTTCCCGGATCAATGGATCTCTGGTGTCACCTATTGGGGGTAAAGGTAAAAAGGCAAATTCGTCGATCTTGATAGAAGGAGTAATTCCGTTGCTATAATCTCCTTGTCCCATTTTATTGTATATTTTATAGATCATGGGAATCAAATGCCAAGCACGTTCAGTGCCATGAATTTCCTCAGGTGTAGATAGTGTGGTCGATGCCATATCTTTTCCATAGGTTTTATCGCCAACCTGTACAACCTGTACATAGGGATGTAATCCATTAATTAACATTTCGGACGCAGATGCCGTGTTTGGCCCTGTGAGTATAAAAATTCTTTTTAAATGTAAACCTTGTTTTAGAACATCTTTTGCTGAAAATGAATAGCCATCGGGCTGACCTTGCAGTGCTGCTGCGAAGCTGTCTTCTCTATTTTTGATATTTTTGTTGCCTTGGTATTTGGCAAAAATGTCGTTTTCCTTGATGTCTGCCAATAAGAGTGCGCAAAATGAGGCGAAAGCAACCTGTCCACCGGGGTTATAACGTAAATCGACAATAAGTTCTTGTACCTGTTGGGACTTGAAATTTTGGACCGCTTCCAATAATGAATATGCCCCACTAAAGTCAAATTGACTTAAAAATATATAGCCTACCGTGGGGGAGGAGGAGATGAGTTTAGCGGTATAGAGGACAGGCTGGGAAATATAGGAAGAAGGCAGATGAAAGATTTTGCCATCGTTTCGCGTCAAATGCATTGCCGGTAAAATCAAGGATTTGCTTAGTAGCGATTTCAGGTTGCTCTGGTCGATAGGCTCGTTGTTGATGTGGCTTATGCTGTCTCCCCTTTTGAGTCCTATTAAATCTCCTTCGCTGAAGGGAACAATCTGGGTGATCAGTTGGATGGTTTTACCTGTTGTTTGGAGTTGTACCATATCGAACCCAAAAGTATTTGTTAGCGTATTTCCATAGGTATCACTATTTAGGGTTTGTAAGATAGTGGAAAAATGATCTTCGGGGTATAGGATATGTTTGAAAAATAAATCTGGACTTTGTTGGTAATCTTGGGTTGATCCAATTTTATAATTCCAGTAGTAGTAGCGTTTCATTTGGTCTAATGTCCACTGGTTGATGGTTTCATTTGAGCCGGGTTCGTGAAGTGGTGGATCCTTTTCACAAGAGGAAAAGATCAACGAAAAGAAAGCCAACACAAGAGCATGGGGTCTACGCATTTTTTAAATTTTGCTTTATTAAAAATACGTGTTATGCTGTTTGTTTGGAAGTTATCTTTTTGTTGCTCAAATGTTTATTTACTTTAAATAGGGGGATCTTTTTACGTTTACCTTATCAAAGAATAAGATTTCGATAAGAAAAGGAGTAATAAAAAAGGCATCACTTCACGTGATGCCTTTGGCTTGTATAAATCAAAGAATATCGATTAATAAAGCGTGAACTCTACGCGACGGTTTTGTTGACGACCATCAGCGGTTTTGTTTGATGCGATCGGTTGGTCAGGGCCATAACCTGTCGCTTCAATACGTGATGCATTAGCACCTTGAGATACTAAATAAGCTTTTACCGATTCAGCGCGTTCTTTTGATAAACGCATGTTCAATTCACGGGAACCTGTATTATCGGTGTGACCAGCTAGTTTTAAGCTAAAATTTTTCTCGATTAACAGTTCGGCTACTTTATTTAATGTCGCGTATGACGTAGGACGTATGGTTGCTTTTCCTAAATCGAATTCCAGGTTTTTGATTGCGTCAGCAACAACTTTTCGGTCAGCCTCTGTTACAACAACCTTCTCAACCACTCTTGTTTCGTTTTTAACAACAATTGGACATCCTGCACCGTCTACCTGAACACCTGAAGGTGTGCCTGGGCATTTGTCATATTTGTTAGCTACACCATCACCATCATCATCTTTCAGGTCACTGTTTAGGCCATCCAATTGATTTTGTAGTGCTTGGTTTTTAGCATTTAAAGCATCATTTTGTGCTTTAAGATCATCATATTTCAATGTGTAGTCGTTAACTAAGGTCGCTACTGGATTTGAATTGTTCAAAGCCGGTTTGCTACCATTACCCAATGCAAATTCTAAACCACCATGGATGTAAGTAAACAAGTCATTCTTATATTGACCACCTTGAATACCGTCAAAGTTTTGGTTAACCCAATTTAACTGATAACCCAACTCGAAGTTGATCCCTTTGGCAACAGCAAATTTAAGTCCCATGTCCAATGGTACGTAAATTTTGGAAATGCCATCCGATTCTTGGGAAGTTGTTCCTGTCGTCAACGTAGTTTTGCTGTTCATCACACCAACACCTATTGATGCATAAGGTTTGATGAAACTGTTAAAGAATCTCCAATTGGTATTTGCTGCTTGGAACTCTCCAGATAATGCAGCGGACCAAGGTGTTTTAGCTTCAAAAGATTGCGTTCCATCTTTAAATGCGCCACCTGTTTTACCGCCAAAGTAGCTTGCTTTAATGCCAAAAGAAGGAGATATTTGTTTCTTGATATAAGCACTGTAACCCAGGTTCCATGCCAAATCCTCATAATCTGCACGGTTAAAACCAGCAATATTGGTTTGGTTAGTCACCCCTGCACCGATACCAATAGACCATGTTCTGTATTGCGTAACCGGACCAAATGGTGTTGTTCCTTCAATGGATGATCCCTTCGCATTTTGGGCAATTGCATTATTGGTAAATAAGCCCGCTGATGCTAGAGCAAGTACTAATTGTAATTTTAGTTTCATATAATTTGTGTTTGTATAAACTGATGCAAAAGTAATAAGTTAAAAATTAAATTCACTATAGGTTTGTAGTTGAAATATGATATTTGGTAAATAAAAAGGTGTTTCTGTTAAAAACACCTTTTTATTAGTGTAATTTGTTAGTTATTAATAAAGTGTAAATTCAACACGGCGATTCTGTTGACGACCCGCTGCGTTTTTATTGGATGCAATCGGTTGGTCTGGACCATATCCAGTTGCTTCGATGCGCGACGCGTTAGCACCCTGAGATACTAAATATGCTTTTACAGACTCTGCACGCTCTTTAGATAAACGCATATTTAATTCACGTGAACCTGTATTGTCGGTGTGACCTGCGAGTTTTAAACTAAAATTCTTCTCGATCAATAATGCAGCAACTTTATTCAATGTTGCATACGAAGTGGAGCGAATCGTTGCTTTACCTAAATCGAATTCTAAGTTTTTGATCGCTTCAGCAACAACTTTTCGATCGGCTTCGGTAACGACTACTTTTTCAACAACTTTGGTTTCGTTTTTCACAACAATTGGACAACCTGATCCGTCAACCTGAACACCTGAAGGTGTGCCCGGACATTTATCATATTTGTTGGCAACACCGTCACCGTCGTCATCTTTTAGATCATTGTTTAGACCGTCCAATTGACCTTGCAAAGCTTGGTTTTTAGCATTCAATGCATCATTTTGAGCTTTTAGATCATCGTATTTTACTGTATAGTCATTCACAAGGGTTGCGACAGGATTTGAATTATTCAATGCAGGTTTGCTGCTGCTGCCCAATGCGAATTCTAAGCCGGCATGTGCGTAAGTAAATAAGTCATTTTTATATTGTTGATCAACTGTTCTGTTGTCAAATCTTTGGTTTGCCCAATTCAATTGGTATCCCAATTCAAAGTTAATACCTTTGGCAACAGCGAATTTCAAACCAAAATCTGCGGGAACATAGATCTTAGAATAAGAATCTCCATATTCACCTTTGTTACCACCAGCGATTGCAGCAGTTTCAGCATTCATTACCCCAACACCAATCGATGCATAAGGTTTAATAAAACTGTTGAAAAATCTCCAATTCGTGTTGGCTGCTAAAAACTCACCAGATAAGGCAACTGACCAAGGAGTTTTGGTTTCGAATCCAGTTTGCTTGTCGCTGTTATCATAACCAGCTGTCTTTCCGCCAAAATAAGTTGCTTTTAATCCGAATGATGGCGAGATTTGTTTCTTGATATAAGCACTATATCCTAAATTCCAGTCTAGTTTGTCATAACCACCATTGTTAAACTTGGCGATATTCTGCAAGCTTGTTACACCGGCTCCTACACCGATAGACCAGGTTCTATATTGTGTTGCCGAACCTAATGGAGTTGTGCCTTCGATTGATGCTTCTTTTGTGCTTTGCGCAAAGGATGCGGTGGATAAAATTCCTGCCGCAACAAGTAATCCTGATTTTTTAAGGCTAATTTTCATAATGCGTGTTTGTAAAATTATCTACTATAATACTGTTGTTAAATTAACTCACTGAACACTCTTGCAATAAATTTGCCAAAAATTATTTGGTTACTCTACACGCCCAAAAAAGTTTGGCACCTCAATTTCAAAAGCCAGATGCTTAACAATATTTTCTGTAAAAATGTTTTGGAAAAAAGTTTTTCTGCTTTTTGTGATCAAAATAACATCGATATCTTCATCCCGGATAATGGTATGGATACCGTTAGCAATATTCTCTCGTGAACCTGCAAAATAACTTGGCGACTTGATGATATAGGAAATATCCTCGATACCAGTTTCAGCAATGATCTGTTCAATCCAATTTTTAAGTTTTTCTCCTAATATATTGATATCTAGGTTGTTTTTGTTGATGTGGATAAGCTGTAAATGGAAATTTTTTCCATACAATGGTATCGCTTGTTTAAGCACTTCAAGTTCACCGGGTTTGAAATTTGTCAATAGAGCGATGTTGTCATTTTTGAATTTTGTCACGTTTTTCGGGATGGCTAGAACAGGGATCTTCGACTCTTTAATGACATCATATGTATTGCTTCCAATCAATACAGATTCAAGTCCGGTCACTCCTTTTGTACCCATAATCACCGTTTGATAGACCTCTTTTATCTCTTGTTTATCCAGTGTTTCAGCCAAAATACCGTTGGCAAATAAGGTAGAAATTTTAAGCGAAGGATATTCCTGTAGAAGTTCGGCTACAAGTTTTTCCATCTGATGGCGAGCTTCTCCCTCGGTGGGGTCTACTAAATGCTTCGCATTTGCAAATTTGTTGATATGCGAAGTGAACGAATGAAAGAGTGTAATCTCATCATTTGTTGTCGTCGCGATTTGAGCTGCATAAAATGCGGCAACTCGTGCGTTTTCGGAATAATCTACTGGTATTAATAGTTTAGACATGGCTATAAGGTTATGCTTTAGTAAAAAATATTGGAACTAAGGGATGACTAAATAATGCTTTTGCAACGGAACGCGTAAAAACACGTTCAAAGAACGATTTCCTCGATCGTGTCACCAGTAATATTTTGATCTTTTCCTCATGGATCATCTCATTAATCACTTCCGGAACCGTATCTAAGTCCTCAATGTCGCCTTGTATTGAATCCACTTCTATAGCAATATTGGTCACACCAATATATTTTTTGATCTTATATTTCCATACTTCAAGCTTGTCTTCGATTCTGTTTTCTGATGAATGATCGTAGTGAACATGCATAAGTTTTAGTTCAAAGTCTTTGCCGATAATGTTGACAAAATCCTGCACGGTCTGTACCTCTTCTTCTTTAAAATTAGACAGTAAGCCAACTTTGTCAATAGGTGTAAAGGACGCTTCAGTTGGGATGGCCAAGACAGGTATTTTGGCTTTTTTGCTAATGACATAGGTCGTGCTGCCAATAAGTTGGCTGTCGTCATTGGTGATGCCTTTAGTCCCCATGATGACAAAATCGAATCGACTAGGAGTGGCGAGCTCCGGTAGTGTTTCAGTAATCATACCGCGCTCACATTGGGTGGTTATTTCAAGCGTAGGATGCTTTAATTTTATTGATTCTGCCAGATTTTTAATAAGGATATCAGCTTTGAATGTTTGGGAAGTTGCCTCGTTACGGCTATTTTCTTCCTCAAATACAGCAGAAGCCGAAGTATAATTGTGGTAAAGATGGATAGAATACCCCTTTTCGAGGGCAAGGTCCACTGCGTAATTTACAGCATTATTAGAATGAGCCGAAAAATCTACCGGTAGTAGAATGTTTTTTTTCATTAGAAGGAATTTAATCTACAAAATCTAATCTTATTTATTTTGCATTTAGGGAATGTGCGTGAAAGTGTACTGGATTCCCTATTTTACTATCAAATGTAATAAAACAAATGTAATTGTGAATGACCTTAAGTCAAATAGTTTTTGTTGTTTTACGTATTGAATTTGACGCGCTTTAGACAAATATGAATAACGAATAACAGTTTTAAAATGTTGTATTTAATATCAGTTTGTGATTTCTGTCATATCTAAAATAAGTGTACCCTAATTGTCTGTATGTTATCTCCTGATTTTTTTGTTTGAAAAGTCAATATTGAAGTTTTGGTCGTTTAGAGAAAACAGTCGTTTCAAGGTCAATATATGGAATTCTACATTGCATAACCTACCAATTTTGAGTAAGTTTGCACATATTTTTAGATAATTAAATGACAAGTAGAGAAATTCGTCAAGCCTTTCTGGACTTTTTTAAAAGTAAAGGGCATCAGATAGTACCTTCAGCACCAGTAGTGGTAAAAAATGACCCGACATTAATGTTTACCAATGCGGGGATGAATCAATTCAAAGATTTGTTTCTTGGTGAAGCACCCATCAAATTCCCGCGTGTTGCCGATACGCAACGTTGTTTGCGTGTTTCCGGAAAGCACAATGATTTGGAAGAAGTAGGGATCGATACCTACCACCATACGTTGTTTGAGATGTTGGGAAATTGGAGCTTTGGTGATTACTTTAAGAAAGAAGCTATTGCTTGGGCTTGGGAGCTGTTGACAGAAGTATATAAATTAGACAAAGATCGTTTATATGTAACTATTTTTGAGGGGGATGCAAAAGAAGGCTTAGAACGTGATATGGAAGCTTTCGATTTCTGGAAAGAATGGATTGGTGAAGATAGAATTCTCCTTGGTAACAAAAAAGATAATTTCTGGGAAATGGGCGAGACAGGGCCTTGTGGACCTTGTTCCGAAATCCATTTCGATATGCGTAGTCCGGAAGAGCGCGTACAGACTTCAGGGCAGAGTTTGGTCAACGCAGACCACCCTCAAGTAATTGAGATCTGGAACCTTGTCTTCATGCAATTTAATCGGTTGAAAGATGGTTCACTTCAGTCGTTACCAGCTAAACATGTGGATACGGGAATGGGCTTTGAGCGTTTGGTGCGATGTATACAGGGGAAGACCTCCAATTATGATACAGATGTATTTACGCCTACCATTGATTTTATTGCTGAGAAGTCAGGTATAAAATACGGTATAGATGAAAAGTCTGATATTGCCATGCGGGTAGTGTCTGATCATATTCGTGCGGTTAGTTTTGCAATTTCCGATGGTCAACTGCCATCCAACAATAAAGCTGGCTACGTGATCCGTCGTATTTTACGTCGTGCAGTACGTTATGCGTATACATTTTTAGGCTTTAAGACTCCTTTTATCAATGAACTTGTACCTGTATTGGCAGCTCAGTTCGCCGGAGTATTTGACGAATTGATCCAGCAGCAGGATTTTGTACAGAAAGTAATCTTGGAAGAAGAGGTTTCATTCTTAAGAACGTTGTCTACGGGCGTCCAACGTTTTGAAAATTATGTGGAGGACCACACCGTAATTAATGGGGATTTTGCTTTTGAATTATACGATACTTATGGATTCCCGATCGATTTGACGGAATTGCTAGCGCGCGAAAAAGGTTTAACAGTTGATATGGAAGGTTTCAACCAGGCACTTCAAATTCAGAAAGATCGTTCTCGTGCTGCCACTGCTATAGATACGGGTGATTGGGTTGTGGTAAATGATGATGATGGATTTGAATTTGTAGGCTATGATACGTTAACTGCCGTTACTGAAGTTATTAAATACCGTAAAGTTGTTGCGAAAAATAAAGAGCAATTCCAATTGGTGCTTTCTGTTAGTCCTTTTTATGCCGAAGGTGGTGGCCAAGTAGGCGACTCTGGAGAATTGGTTTCCGAAGAAACTGGAGAAAAGATTTATATCACAGATACGAAAAAGGAAAACGGTCTATTTGTACATTTTACAAACAAATTGCCGCTGGAATTGAAAGGAACATTTGTTGCGCAGGTCGATAAAACCAAAAGAATCGATACTGAAAACAATCACTCCGCAACACATTTGCTGCATGCTGCCCTGAAGCAGGTGTTGGGAAGTCACGTGAATCAAAAGGGATCATTGGTCAACGCAGATATTTTGCGCTTTGATATCTCTCATTTTGCAAAAATGACTGAAGAAGAGGTCAAACAGGTGGAAGATATTGTCAATGCCAAAATTCGTGAAAATATTCCATTGAAGGAGGAACGAAATGTACCTTATCAACAAGCATTGGATTCGGGCGTAACAGCACTATTTGGTGAGAAGTATGGCGATTTTGTTCGTGTAATCACCTTCGAAGATCAATATTCTAAAGAATTGTGCGGTGGTACACATGTTAAAGCAACGGGGCAAATAGGTTTTTTCAAAATTGTTTCTGAATCTGCTGTAGCAGCTGGTGTACGTCGTATAGAAGCGATCACTGGAACTCGCTCTGCAGCTGTTATCCGCGAGCATTTCGAATTGGTTCACCACCTGAAAGAGCTCATGAATAATCCGAAAGATTTTGTTTCTGCACTGGGTAAAATCATCGATGAGAATGGTGCTTTGAAAAAAGAGGTAGAGAAAAGTATTACAGAAAAATCCTTAGCGTTAAAGTCAGATCTGGAAGCAAAGATCCAGCAGGTCGGCGAGATTAATTTCTTGTCCACAATCGTCGATCTACCGAGTGCAGAGGCGGTGAAAACCTTGGCTTATGCGGTAAAGGGGGCTGTTAATAACTTGTTCCTGGTGATCGGTGCTGAATTTGATGGTAAGCCAAGTTTGACCGTTGTCATATCAGACGAATTGGCCAAAGAAAAAGGGTTGAACGCAAGTAATATTGTGCGTGATTTGGCTAAGGATATCCAAGGTGGCGGCGGTGGTCAGCCGTTCTTCGCAACAGCTGGAGGTAAGAACCCTGCTGGATTAAAGGTTGCAATTGAGCGAGCAATAGATTTCTTGAAATAAATTTTATACAATACCAAGCCATCGGATTTATTCGGCGCCTTCCTTGGGAGATCCGAATAAATCGGATAGTTTTCACGATTCTTAAAGCTGTGACATGTAGCGTGAATCAAACAGAGCAAAGCCATTTGCGTAATTGGGAATAGGTACTTAACAAATAAAAATAAACGGATGAAAAAGGCAGTTTTTTTAGCAGTAGGGATCGTTGGTTTGATGATGGGTTGCCAAAATAAAGAGCAATTTACCATCGCTGGAAATGTCGAAAATCCTGGCAATATCAAAGTTATTTCATTGTATGAAGGTGATACCAAGCTAGATTCAATGTTTTTTGGCGATAATAACAAATTTCAGTTCGTACGACCTGCTAGCCAATCCAGACTGTTGTCCTTGCGTGTAGGTAAAAATCGGTACGATTTGATTGCTTCTCCGGGGGAGACGATCACATTTAAGACAGATCTTCATAAAGATGTAAATGATTATCAAGTGGATGGGTCTGAATTGTCAAAGACGATACAGCCTTTTGCCAAAGAGCGAAATTATCGCGATTATTTACAGGACTCCTTACAGACGGTGTTTTCTAAGCTGACAGCCAATTCAACAGCAGCTGAGATCGAAAAGATTCGTGCTGAATATAAATCAAAGTTTGCGGAAGAATTGCGTACATATACAAAAAAAGCCGTCGATTTCGCTAATAAACACAATGATCTTGCTGGTTTTTATGCGATCTCTACCTTAGATCCCGAAGTCGCCGAAAATGAAATCATTACCTATGCAGAGAAAATAAAGAATGAATTTACGGAGAACAGATATGTGACACAGTTTAAGGAGGAGACCCAAAAGCTAAAAAAAATGGCTATTGGACAACCTGCTCCCGAACTGACTTCATTTACGCCTTCCAACAAAGAGGTAAAATTGTCGAGTTTTAAAGGAAAATATACCTTGGTTGATTTCTGGGCTTCATGGTGTATGCCTTGTCGCCAGGAGAACCCCAATCTCGTTAGGTTGTACAATACTTACCACGCTAAAGGCTTTGATATACTCTCCGTTTCATTTGATGATAATCCTGGCTCATGGATGCGTGCTATCGAAGATGACAAGTTAACCTGGACACATGTATCAGATTTGAAAGCTTGGAGCTCACCAGTTGTGATTGATTACCGTGTGAAAGCCTTGCCTACCTCTTATATTCTCGATCCGAACGGCATTATTATAGCAAAGAACCTGCGCGGCGAGGAGCTGGAGGCATTTTTGAAGAAAACAATTAAATAATCAATCTGTTATTGTTAAATATTATATTACTTAATAATTTGGTAACATTAGATTAACTGATTGTTATCATTTTGTTTATAATTTAGCAAAAAAAATAAGACAAATGAGTTCTTCGAAACAAAAGATTTTAATTGTTGATGACGAAAAAGATATCTTGGATTTAATTGCATTCAACTTAAATCGTGAAGGTTATCAGGTCTCTACAGCGCAAAATGGGGAAGAGGCAATCAACGTTGCTAAACAAGTAAATCCGGACCTCATCATTTTGGATGTGATGATGCCAAAGATGGACGGAATTGAAGCTTGTCGCATCATGCGCGCAATGCCTGAATTCAAAAGTACATTTATGGTGTTTTTGACTGCTAGAAGCGAAGAGTATTCGGAGATCGCAGGATTTCATGTCGGTGCAGACGACTATATTGCAAAGCCGATCAAACCGCGTGCGCTAATGAGTCGCATCAATGCTATCTTAAGAAGAAATGCTTCCGAAGAGTCAGATGCTGCCGTTCAGGATAAAATTGAAATTGCCGATTTGGTTATTGATCGAGATTCTTTCTTAGTCTACAAAGGGGAACAAAAGATCGTTCTTGCAAAGAAAGAGTTTGAGCTATTATATTTGTTGGCTTCAAAACCGAATAAGGTGTTTACGCGTGAACAGATCTTAAAGAGCATCTGGGAAGATTCTGTTGTTGTGACTAACCGTACAATTGACGTTCACATCCGCAAGCTGCGTGAAAAGATAGGAGACGATTATGTAACCACTGTAAAAGGAGTGGGATACAAATTTGATAAAGAATAAAAAAAAGAGGCCAAAGCCTCTTTTTTTATTGATTAACTTTCCGCAGTATAGATTCTATACGATTCGCCTTGCGCCAAATCTGGACAAATCTGGGGCAGATGTTTCCAATTTAACATAAGAGAAAGGAGCGGATTTAGTGAAGGAATTGCCATCGTTATAGGGAACTCTTTCTCGAGATGACTTGATATCACCGCAACAAATCTTTACTTTTGACCTAAAGCAAAGTAAAAATTTCAACATGTCATCTATTCTTATAAAATCTGCACAACTAGTCAATGAAGGTAAAGTTGAGGTTGCTGACGTATATATCAGCAATGGTCGAATCGAAATGATTGCTCAGGAAATTAATCATCCTGCTGATCAGGAGATAAATGCTGAGGGGCTACACTTGCTACCGGGACTTATCGATGACCAGGTTCATTTTAGAGAACCCGGGTTAACTTATAAAGCGGATATATGGCATGAGAGCCGCGCCGCAGTTGCTGGTGGGACAACCTCCTTCATGGAAATGCCTAATACTGTCCCGAATACGTTGACTCAGCAGTTGCTTCAAGATAAATATGATATTGCAGCAAAAAATGCATTGGCCAATTACTCATTCTTTATGGGGGCGGCTAATGATAATCTTGAGGAGGTGCTTAAAACTAATCCAAGAGATGTCTGTGGTATCAAAGTTTTTATGGGGTCATCTACAGGGAATATGTTGGTGGATAATGAAAAAGCGTTGGAAGGGATCTTTGCGAATGCTCCGACCTTGGTGGCTACGCATTGTGAAGACGAGGCGACGATAAAGGCAAATCTGGCCCTATTTAAGGAAAAATATGGTGAGGATGGATTGAAAATTGAGATGCATCCATTGATTCGTTCTGAGGAAGCCTGCTATTTATCCTCGTCGAAAGCTGTCGAATTGGCAAAAAAGCATAATACACGCTTGCATATCCTTCATATATCAACAGCCAAAGAAATTGCATTATTTAGTCATGATATTCCATTAAAGGATAAAAAAATAACGGCTGAAGCTTGTATCCATCACCTTTGGTTTTCTGATCAGGATTATGCTTCAAAAGGTAATTTTATCAAATGGAATCCAGCTGTAAAAACAGCCAATGATCGCGACCAAATTCTAAAAGCTTTATTAGATGGGCATATCGATGTGATAGCGACAGATCATGCTCCGCATACAATGGAGGAAAAATCGCAGCCCTATGCTTCAGCGCCAAGCGGAGGACCTCTTGTACAGCATGCATTGCAAGCCTTGTTGGATATGGTCAAAGCGGGAAAAATGACCCTGGAACAATTGGTGCAAAAATCTGCACACAATACGGCTACATTGTTCCAAATCGAAGATAGAGGTTACATTCGTGAGGGATATTGGGCCGACCTTGTGTTGGTCGATCTGAATAAACCTTATACGGTTTCGAAAGCAAATATCCTGTCAAAATGTGGCTGGTCACCATTTGAGGGACACACATTTAGTTCAACGATTGAACATACTTTCGTATCAGGTAAACTTGCTTTCTCCAATGGGCGACTTATTGAGAAAGGTGCTGGTGAACGTCTGTTGTTCAACCGATAGTATTTAACAATGGAAAAAAGAGCCTTTCTAAAATCGGTTGCTTTAAGCATGTTGTCTATTCCTGTACTGGGAATGGGATTGCCAACCGGAGACAAAAATGAATTGTACGGCCAAGCGGCTTTGCTTGCAACGAGGTTAAAATTGGGGGATACCATAGGTTTAATTACACCTGCAGGTGTATTGGATGAGGAAGAGTCCATTAGCATTGCGCGTGAAATATTCGAGACACTGGGTTTTAGAGTAAAAGAAGGTAAACATATTCGCAGTCGCTACGGTAATTTGGCCGGTACAGATCAGGAGCGTATTGCCGACATACACGATATGTTTGCAGATAAGACTGTCAAAGCGATTGTCTGTATCAGGGGTGGATCGGGTACTTCGCGCCTTTTAGATCGGCTAGATTATAAACTGATTTTCAATAATCCCAAAATTCTATTGGGTTATTCAGATATAACAGCGCTTCTTTTGGCCCTGTATACAAAAACAGGACTTGTTACATTTCATGGCGCAGTAGGTATCAGTACATGGACCCAAAAACTTGCAGAGGCTTTTAAAGCCCAGTTTGTTGCCAATCAGCCAGCGATATTTGAGAATCCCAAGTTGAAGGGGGATACCATTGTACAGACCAAAGACCGAATAGCAACGATTCATCCTGGCATAGCAGAAGGAATATTGTTGGGTGGGAATATGACCGTATTGACCGGATTATGTGGTTCACCTTATCTGCCGGACTTTAAAGATAAAATTCTTTTTATTGAAGAGGTAGACGAAGATATGGAACGGGTAGATCGGATGTTCTGTCAATTGAAAAATGCGGGTATATTAGGCGTAATTAAGGGCTTTATTTTTGGCAAGTGCACCAATTGCAAACCATCTGCTGGCTATGGATCCGTAACACTTGACCAACTGTTCAATGATTATATCAAACCTTTGAAAATTCCGGCGTATACAGGGGCTGTCGTTGGGCATATTGCCGAACAGTTTATTTTGCCCGTAGGAGCAAAAGTCCGTGTAGATGCTTCTCAAGGTACAATTGCTTTAATGGAGCCTGCATTAAAAGATTAATATGAAATTAGTAAAAGTTGATTTCATCAAAGCCTTTTCTTTATATGAAGAAAAGGCTTTGATGCATAGAAGATTTAAACATGCTGATATTTTACCGTTATTAGAAAATATCAGGAGCTATGGACGTTTCACTGTAGCGGAAATTGGGAAGTCCACTGAAGATCGTTTGATCTTTCGACTACAATACGGACAAGGGCCAATCAAGATACTTTTATGGTCACAAATGCATGGTGATGAACCTACGGCGACAATGGCCCTGTTTGATCTATTTAATTTCTTTGGCGGGAAAAATGATGGTTTTGATGCCTTTAGAGATGACATCGCATCAAAAATGACTTTATATTTTATTCCGATGCTAAATCCTGATGGAACCGAAAGGTTTCAGCGTAGGACAGCCATGGATGTGGATATGAACAGAGATGCAAGGGCAGCAGCAACAGTGGAAGGAGCCTTATTGAAGTCGCAAGCCATGTTGCTAAAACCTGATTTTGCTTTTAACCTGCATAACCAAAACAATTACTACAACATTCCCGGAACAAATACGCCAGTGACAATTTCCTTATTGGCGCCTGCTTATGACTATGCGCGGAGTATCAATAAAACTCGGGGAGATGCGATGCGGGTGATTGTCGGAATAAACAAGATCCTTCAGGAATTTGTTCCAAATGCAGTGGCAAAATATGACGATGAGCATACACCGCGCGGTTTCGGTGATAATTTTCAAAAATGGGGCGCCAGGACGATTTTAATTGAATCAGGAGCTTATGTTGGTGATATCGAAAAAATGCTGGTCCGAAAATGTAATTTCGTGGCTTTGTTTAAAGCATTTGAGGAAATTGCTGACCAATCCTTTAAACAGCATTCGATTACCGATTACGATGCAATTCCCTTCAATGATGAAAAGCTCCATGATGTGTTGCTGAGAAATTTGACCATTGAGCGGAGTGGAAAAACATTGCTTGTCGATGTTGCCATCCGGCAGAATGAAAAGACAATTGGATCAGACTATTACGTAGAGGGTATTGTTGAAGATATTGGCGATCTGCAAGATTTTTATGGTTATGTAGATATTGATGTTACAGGAATGGAGTTTGGCCCAGCCAAGATGTATATGGAGCCATTTGCTTCGTTGGCAGATTTAGATGATGCCATCGTGATGGGATTACTTGAAAAAGGCTATGCCGCTGTTATGATTGAAAATGTGATCCCGGGAGAAGTTTTGCATAACCTTCCAATTCGTGTATTAACTAAAAAAGCTATAGAATTTTCACAACAATTAGCTCTCGGAGCTCAGGCGGATTTTTTCCTTCGGAAAGAAGGTAAGATCATTTACGCCGTAGTTAATGGTTGGGTGGTCGATTTGAAAAAACCAAGGCAACAGCAGTATAAAAATCAGATAAGTCAGGAATGCTTAATATAGCTCAAAAAAGAAAAAAGGTCACAGCATAGGCTGTGACCTTTTTTCTTTTTTGAGACTACTAGTAGCCGGTATTCTGTTGATTTGCTATAGCTGGGTTTGCATTCATCTCATCCAGTGAAATAGGAAGAATGGTTTTAAAGAAGGTTCTATCGATCGTTTTTTGTCTATTTGTTGTGCTTATATTTCCTAAATCATCATCAAAAGTTATCGATTTGTTCCAGCGCATCATATCAAAGAAGCGATGACCTTCTCCAAGGAGCTCTTTGCTTCTCTCATCGGCAATCATATCTAAAGTAATCGTGCCTGAGGTCGCGACATCTAATTTTGGAGAACGTTGGCGTATTGCATTCAGGTAATTTGCTGCAAGGACCTTGTCAGGAGATGATTTTAGTAGAGCAGCTTCAGCAGCGATAAGATATACTTCGGACAAACGGATGACCTTAATATTGACAGCGGTACTATTTGCTGTTGAATTTTTATCACCGGCAAGCGTGGTGCTACCGCTATATTTATAAACCGCTCCTAAATGGGTGGTGCCGACTTCATCATACGCCATAACACCCCATCTGACATCTGTCTCGTCTTTCTTAAGTTTGGCCAAGAATGGATCTGCGGCTATAAAGTTTCCCAATATGGCTGTACTGCCATGTCCTTTTCTGCGGAACATCGCACCCAGTGAACTAGTCCCTGCATCAGCTTCATTCGGATAAACACCCAATTCTAGAATAGATTCAGTTCCAAACATACCTGTCCAGGATTTTACCCAATTTTCATTGCTATATAATGTGTAAACTTTGGAGTCTATTACTTCTTGAGCGGATTTTAGCGCGTTTTCATAATCGTTCATGTAAAGGTACACGCGAGCTTGAAGCGCTTTATTGGCGAAAAAGTTAAAATATCCATCCGATTTAGATTTTGGCAAAATGTTTTCCGCATCCTTTAGATCCTGTACAATTTGTTTGTAGTTTTCTTCGACAGAAATGCGTTTTTCCTGCGTACTATATTCGAGGACTTTTGTCACATTAGGAATACCAAGGGAAGATTTATCCATATTGTAGGGTTTTCCATATAGCCTCACAAGATCAAAATTGATGAGGGCTCTTGCGGTCAATGCTTGTCCTTTGTAGGTATTAAAATTTTCGGTTGAACCGGCAGCGACTAGTTTATCGATATTCGTCAAAAGATTATTAATCTGCACAAGTGCATGAAATCCTTGTGTCCAGATACCTGAGTAAGGATTAGAAGAGGCTGAATGATTAAAAACATAAAGATAATCATAACCGCGACCCTGAGATGCTATCGTAAAGTCTCCTCCTTTAGCATCAGCATAGAGTGGGAAATTTCGTCCGTAGTAGGCGACGTTTGCCATTTTACTCATTAACCCATTGATGATAACTTTTGCGTCGGCAGCAGTTTGGATAGAGGAATTAGAGTCACCCATATTAGTCGGTGTGACATCCAGAAAGTTGCTACAAGAGCTGATTGCTAATGATATTGTTATGCACGAGGCAATAAAAAGCTTTTTCATAATACTGTTTTTTTTATTAAAAACTAAATTCGACACCAAAAGTGTATGTTTTTGCCAATGGTGTTTCCCAACCGCGCGTACCAAACTGGTTGACTTCCGGATCCATATACTTATATTTCGAAACAGTCAACAAATTGCTTCCATTGAAAAATACTCTTGCATTGGAAATGCCGGCCCGCTTTAAAAACTCATTTGGTAATCTATAGCTCAAAGAAATGTTTTTTAATCTAAGATAGGATGCGTCAAATAGCTGCCTGCTACTGATTTGGTTAACATCTTCCAGATCTCTTCCCGTTACCATTGGGTAAGATCCTCCGGTATTTGATGGTGACCAGCTGTTTTCCGTAAAATAAGCCGCATGAATTCGCTCCCAATAATAGCCATCGTCGGCAACATCTTTGGATGTAGCGTCATAAAGTTTACCGCCTATTTTATAAGCGAAATTAAATCCTAGTGAAAAGTTTTTATAGTCAACATCAGAGTTTATACCTCCGTATAACTTAGGATTTGCATTTCCGATGATGGTTTGTTTCGCTTTTTTGTAGTCATAACTTGCCGCCTTTCCATTAAATATAAAGTCGCCATTAGTGCCATCATTTGTATACCAGACATTTTTACCATTGGTTTGATCGGTACCTGCCCATTCCAAGCCAAAGAATGATAAGGATGACTCTCCTTCACGGTAAATAAATCGGGCTCTATCGTCTCCCCCTGTGGGATCGAACCAAACGATATCCCGTCCACCATATAATTTTGTAATTTTGGATCCGATGATTGCGGCATTTGCGCTTAATGTCCATTTCCAATTTTCGTTTTTAACGATATCTGAACCTAATTCAATCTCGATCCCTTTATTGTTCATTTCACCAACATTTCGCAGTATGGAGCCGAAACCAGTTATTGTGGAGATTGGAACGTTCTGTAGTAGGTCCTTCGAGTCTCTGTTAAAATATTCAATAGTACCAAATAGTTTGTTGCGGAACAGGCCAAATTCTAATGCGACGTTTGTGGAGTAATTTTTCTCCCAAGCGACGTCCGGATTGCCTAGATTATTTAGACCACCTCCTGGCTGCGTCATGTATTTGTTGGAATAGCTTGTCAGATTTCTCCAGGCAAAAAGGTCGGTAGGTAATGTTCCATTTACGCCATATGAACCTTTGATTCTGAGGTTGTTGATTTCCTCAATCCCTTTAATAAAAGATTCTTTTGCCAGATTCCAGGAGCCGGCTAAAGACCAAAAATTACCCCAACGAGGACCTGGTGCTAAGCGTGATGAACCGTCCCTTCTAAAGGATGCTGATGCAAAATAGCGTTCATCATAATTGTACTCGGCCCGCGATAGTACAGACATCATATTATTGCCCCAAGAATAAGCCGATGCATCCAATATACCTGCAGTGGCGACCGTATGAAGGGAAGAGGATGGTAGATCTTTCCCCGTGGCACGGATAAAATCCGTTGTATTTTTTTCAGCCTCGAAGCCTGCTAACAACCCGATATGATGTAAGCCGAAGCTTTTGTTGTAATTGGCGGTTGTGGATGATACCAATTTCTCAATGGACGTAGAAACCTCGGTAACACGGCCATTATCTGCCATTCCGTTATAATGTTTCGCACTATAGTAAATATGATCTTTGACCTCTGTTCTGTCATAGGAGAAAATAGTCTTCAAGGTAAGTTCAGGCAATAACTTCAATGATAGAGATTCTATAGCTGATAATTTGCTCGTTTTCGAAGAGTTTTCCCATTCTTTATTATAGTATAAAGGATTGTATGCAAGACTACCGTAGCGAGCCGTATATTCCTTACCAGTTTTATAATCCGTTGGCCAATACATCTGCCATAATAAATTACTGGTTTGATACAGGTAATTTGTTCCTGTATTTCGGGTGTCATTCATTCCAATAAGCTTGTTGTTGGCGTAGTTGACATTTGATCCAAATTCAAGATATTTTCCAATTGTTTGCGTCAAATTAATCCGCCCATTAATTCTGTCAAAATTATTCTCGATCACCCTACTTTTGTCCTGCGTATAGCCTAAGGAAGCATAATAATTGGTTTTTTCAGTTGCTCCACTTACCGAAATATCGTTACTGTTGAATATTCCCGTTCTGAATAAAGCATTGTTCCAGTCATAATATTGACCATCTCTATTCACGACACCATCAGTTTTTCCTGAAATATGTACGTTCTCCCATTGGGTGGTCCCATCCGTACTAAATTGATAACCATGAATACCAAAACCATAAGAAGAAGTTGGCTTACCATAATTTGCCGAATTTGGATTCCAGTCCAAGGAATTTAAGCGGAATAAAGTATTTTTATTCGCCTGTTCAGCGGTTTGACCAGCTGCTATTCTAGAATCATATAAAACGCTATAAAGCATGTTGATTTGATCCTGTACGGAAGCAGGTTCATTATTTTTTGTTGCCCAGGAAGGGCTAATGCCAATAGAAGACTTGACATTGATCTTTGGATCTCCATTTTTACCCCTTTTGGTGGTGATGATGATGACGCCATTTGCGGCTCGGGATCCATAAAGAGAAGAGGCAGCGGCGTCCTTAAGCACAGAGATTGATTCTATATCACTCGGATTTAATGTGCTCATGACGTTGTTTGTATTAACAATGTAATCTCCCATTTGTCCGACACTTCCCGAAATAACTGGAACACCGTCAATAACATATAATGGCTCATTCGATGCGTTCATGGAGCCTATGCCTCGAATACGAATCGCCGAAGTAGCCCCCGCTTGCCCCGATCCATTTGACATTTGTAGACCCGCGACACGACCGGTAAGTGCTTTTTCAAAAGAGGTGACAGGTTGTTTATCAATAGCATCTGATTTTATTTGTGCCGCCGAACCGGTATAGGTGCTTTTTTTAGCCGTTCCATAAGCAATGACAATGACTTCGTCCAAAGCTTTTTCATCACTGTTAAGTGAAATACCGATAGTTTTGCGGCCATTGACCTGTACTTCTTGTGAGCTATAACCTACGGCAGATATACTCAATGTTGCATTGGCGTTTGCGTTTAGGGTAAACAGGCCATTTTCGTTTGTGGATGTCCCTTGATTAGCGCCTTTTACATTAATCGTAACTCCGCTAATTGGTTTTCCGTTGCTGTCTGTTATTTTACCAGCAATTTGGATCTGTTGTGCATATAAAGACTGCATCGAACTACAGGCTATGAGACACAACGTTGTGAGCACATGTTGTTTCATAAAAGTGTGAATTGATTAATTTAGTTGTTAATATTTTGGTGCTGTCGAGTGTTGGTCAAACTTGCGATAGCAATTCAGTGCAATCTTTTCTTTAAGAAAAAAACATTGCACTGAATATAGGGTTATTTTCTTACAATTCCAATTCCCGGACGGTCGGGGAGAAGGCAATTGCCATTTACCACGGTCATGCCGTCGTATATATCATTTGCAATTAATAAAGCACCGTCTAGATCTGCCCAGTCTGTTAATGGTGCAAGTTGTGCCGCTGCACTGATGGCGCAAGAAGTTTCTGTCATACAGCCGATCATAACTTTCATTTCCAAAGAACGAGCAAGTTCTGCCATTCGCTTCGCTTCGCGCATGCCCGTGCATTTCATCAGTTTAATGTTAATACCCGAATAAACCCCCTTTAAACCCGGCACATCGACCAATCGTTGGCATCCTTCGTCGGCGATTGTGGGAATTGGGCTATGTTCTGTCAACCAAGCATTATCATCGATCTGCTCTTTAGGCATAGGCTGTTCTAAGAAAGAAACATTTCTTTCTGCAAGCCAATGCGCCATCTCCAAGGCTTCTTCACGTGTTTTCCAACCCTGGTTCACATCGGCGCATAATGGTCGATCCGTAACCTGACGGATGGTATCAATAATCATTTTGTCGGTGTCGAGCCCCAGCTTCACCTTTAAAATTTTAAACTGATCAGCNNCAGCCTCGGCAACTTTTTGGCGGATCATTTCTTCTGTATCGATTCCGATGGTGTAGGACGTCGGTGGGATAAGGTCAGGATTTAACCCCCAGATTTTATAATAGGGCTGGTTCATAATTTTACCAAGGATATCATGTAGGGCAATATCAATGGACGCTTTTGCAGCCGTGTTTTTCGAAGCAAGCTGATCAATATAATGCAGAATCTCTTCGGTTTGAAAAGGTGAGTTAAAACCTGTGAGATCAATTTGATTCAAAAACGAAATCACGCTATCTTGCGACTCGCCAAGATAGGGTGGCATACTCGCTTCGCCATAACCGATAACGCCATCATACTCTAATTCGGTCAATACAACCGGTGTTGTGCTTCGGCTAAAGGAAGCTACTGTAAAGACATGGCGCAAAGTTAGCGTGTAAGGCCGAAACCTTAATTTAAAGGCCCCAAAATCTTTACTAATCCATTCAGATTGATTGCTCATCGCTATGTTTATTTATTGTTGTAGTAATTGTTTTCAACGACTTTCTGTATTGCGCTATCGTGAACTCCGAGGTAACGGCGTGCAGCAACCACAGTTCGGGTTTGAAAATCATCATAGTTAGCTGCATCCTTTAGCATGCTGTTGATCCGTACCAAGCCTGCAGCATGAATAAAGGTTCCATTGCCGATATAGAGTGCAACGTGTGTTACACGCGCATTAGGATTGCTATTTTTGCCTGCCGCAAAGAATAATAAGTCTGCCGGTTTCAGATTTTTAAGTGCTTTCTCAGGGTCGAAATGCCCTTCTTGATCTAAAATGTCGATTTTTTCACCTGCAAGTACTTGTTGCGATGCATCTCGCGGAATTACGAAGCCGTTCATAAAGAAACTTGTTTTAGTAAAACCGCTGCAATCTACGCCTTTTACTGATGTCCCACCCCATAAATAGGGTAGACCCAACATTGTTTTTGCACTGGCAATAATATTTTCCGCCGTAGGTTGGCGTGTTTCAAACCAATTTTTTAAGGTTAGACTTTCTGATTTTTTAATATAACCTAAACGTCCATCCGGATAGGCAATTTCATAAAAATTGCCTTTCTGTCCTTTCAATTGAAGGATGTCACCATAAACGAGATCAGATACCCGCTGGCTTTTTTCATTGGGTTCAGAATATGATTTTCCAAATTCAGCTGTATAAATCACTTTTTCCGCTTGTCGCCAATTGGCCAGCATGGTTTTGTCCATGGCTTCAATAGACGAACTAGGAACCCATGCGATATAGCCGTCGGGTGTACGGACACGGTAGTCACCGCTCTTTTTTTGAAGAAGGTCAACTTGCGTTCCTAATAAAACCTGGCTAGTCAGCTCGGCAGCATTATCTGGAAATGTGCGCATATTTGCGACGGAGAGTCTGATTACTCCAGTCGTTTTTTCGCCTACACTTGCATCGGGCAAGAGCTGTACTTGAATATTGGCTGATATATCTTTTGCCTTTTGCTCTAAAACGAATTTAGCATTTTTTTCAGTTGTTTCGAGCACATATTGGTTCTGTGCTATATCCGCTTTCTGGATGGCCACGATCTTGGTTCTTTTATCGGGAGCAAATTCACGTTTTACGTTTTCTTGCAACTCTTTGATCGTGAAATAAGTCGTGGAATCTAGCTGCTGCGCCTGACTGCTTTCAACCCCTATAAGGCTTGCATAAGCTAAAATAGCGAATTTAAGAGTGTTTTTCATGCGAATTAGTTTGTTTCTAAAGATAGGATTAATTCATAATATAAGTCAATTTTTATTGTCGATTTTTAAGTGATTTTGATGTTATGTTGCTAAAAAACGAATTTTTAGGTTTAATTTTAATTAAATCATCTATTTGCTAAAACCATTTTGTAATATTGCTTATTGATTGTGACGGCAACATTCTTCTTCCGTTTACGGCGAAGCTGTAAAAATGTAGCATAACATTTTACAGCGGATATTGACGAAGTAGGTTTGGGGGAGATCTGATGCAAGATAGTGTAATATGCTAGAAAAGAAAGTGATGCTCTTGTACAGTCAATGATGAAAATTTCTTGTATTCGGTAGACTGAAAGCAGTTTTAATGATTGTTTTTTGCCGGATTAATAAATAGCGATAGTTTTATAAAATAGTAATAAGGAAATGAGTTCAAGACGTGATTTTATTCGGCAAGGTTTGATTGCTGCGACGACAATGGGGACATTAACCGCATTTGATGCGAAAGGATTGACGATTGCAGCAAAAGGCAGTGTTAAAAAATACCCTATTGTAATTTCAACTTGGGACTTTGGGATCGCAGCAAATAAAGCCGCTTGGGAAATATTGTCGAAAGGTGGTAAGGCATTGGATGCCGTTGAACAAGGCGTACGTGTACCCGAGGCTGATCTCAAAAATATGACAGTTGGTAAAGGTGGTTATCCAGATCGCGACGGTCACGTCACACTTGATGCTTGTATCATGGATGCGGATGGTAACTGCGGTGCTGTTGCCGGAATGGAAAAAATTGGACATCCAATATCTGTAGCACGGCTGGTTATGGAAAAAACACCCCATGTCATGCTAGTAGGCGAAGGCGCATTGCAATTTGCGTTAGAAAATGGTTTTAAGGAAGAAAATCTACTGACCCCGGAAGGTGAAAAGGCCTGGAAGGAATGGTTGAAAGAGAAAAAATACAAACCTGTAGCCAATATTGAAAACCAATCTTTTGCCGCAGAACGTTTGCCGGGAAATCAATACAACCACGATACGATCGGTATGTTGGCGTTGGATGCCAATGGAAATATTTCTGGAGCCTGCACCACGAGTGGTATGGCTTTCAAGATGCATGGTCGGGTAGGAGATAGCCCTATTATTGGAGCCGGACTTTATGTCGATAATGAAGTTGGGGGTGCTACTTCGACCGGAGTTGGTGAAGAAGTTATCCGAAATGTAGGTAGTTTTTTGGTAGTCGAATTGATGCGTCAGGGTTATTCTCCCGAAGATGCCTGTAAGGAAGCTGTTATGCGTATCGTTAAGAAGAAGCCTGCAATTGCAAAGGAAATCCAAGTTGGATTCTTAGCAATTAATAAAAAAGGGGAATATGGTGCCTATGCGCTACAACAAGGTTTTTCCTATGCGGTTTGTGACAGTAAACAACAAGATTTATTGATTAAAGGAAAGCACTACTATAAATAGTAAAAATAGGGGCTTACGGGTTCGAGGAGCGATGAAAGCAAGGTATATCATTGCCGATTAATCATTATATTTGTTTAAACCTATAGCCGCAGCTGATGCATCGGCTATAGGTTTATAAAAGTGAGAGTAAAATACGCAAGGTTATAAAAGTATGAAAGCAACATTTGGAGGAGGATGTTTTTGGTGTACAGAAGTTATTTTCCAAAACACTGAAGGGGTAACATCGGTATTACCTGGTTATATGGGGGGACATGTAGATAAGCCGACTTATGAGCAGGTCTGTACGGGGACAACTGATCATGTTGAGGTTGTCGAGCTAGAATATGACGACGAGCTGGTGAATTATGAAGATCTCTTGAAAATCTTCTTTAAGACCCATAACCCGACGACATTAAACCGTCAAGGTAACGATGTGGGTACGCAGTATCGATCAGTTGTTTTTTATCATAATGAAGAACAAGAGATCTTAGCACAGAATTTTATCGATGAATTGGAAAATGAGGATGTTTACGAGGACCCTATTGTCACAGCGGTAGAACCTGCGTCTACATTTTGGTTGGCAGAAGATTATCATCATAATTATTTCAATGATCATCCTGAAAATCCATTTTGTTCAGTAGTCATTGCTCCAAAACTTCAAAAATTCCTAAAAGAATTTAAAGCTTAAAAAGACAATATTTTTAAAAAGACAATATTTAAGGTGTTGTATCCCAAAAAAAAGCTCGAATATTTATTCGAGCTTTTTTTGTGTATTTAATATGAGTTAGAACATTTCCATCTGTCCTTTATCATCGATTTGAATATCATTTGGATTGGTGATCTCCAATTTGATGTCGTCATTTTTTTCGGTTGACTCGACCTCTTTTTCGTTCACGGAACTGTCAACTTCTGTCGTCGTACTATCAACTGTTGGTTCTGTGGTATCAGTACTTGATTCGGCTGCCTTTTCTTTACTTTTTTGACTTAAATCTTCATCCGCTGTCAATAGTGTAACCGATTTTACGGTATGGAAAGATAGGCGGTTTCCTTGCGCTTTTATTCCTTTTACGTCAATAATTTCAGTCAAAGGTTGATCAAGGGTTTCTTCCGTTTGGGATTTGCCTTTTAAAATCTCCAATTTGACCATCGGTTCAGCTGCATTACTCATCAGGATCAGTTTGGATCCTGCATCTTCATTGATAAAGGAAATACGTTTTCCAATAGGCTGATCGTCAAATTTAAAACGTTTGACAAAGTACGTTCCGCTCTTGCCGTCCTTATGCACGACTGTATAGATATGGTCTGGATAATATTTTTCGATCCGGATCATTTTCTCGTCGAAGTGGTTGCTTAGATCAAAGTTTGCTAATTCGTAGCTACCATCCGAAAGGACTACTAATATCTTGTCGTCGCCGTCAAACTCGCCAAGGTATTGTCCACGCTCATCTGCGTTTAGACGTTTCATGATGGTATCGTACCATATTTTTCGTCCTGCTAGTGTGGAGACTCCAGAGCTTTTAAAGCTGATTTTTTTGACAGGATATTTTGATACAATGTTTCCTTGTGAAGCACGGCCCTTGATTGCAATCTCGGCAAAGTCCATGTCAAAATTCAACTTACGCAATTTTGTGTGCGGCTTAAGCTGTATATTAACGACTTCCGCTTCA
The DNA here is from genome assembly GCF_002494055.1 of Sphingobacterium sp. UBA7038. Classification (NCBI taxonomy): domain Bacteria; kingdom Pseudomonadati; phylum Bacteroidota; class Sphingobacteriia; order Sphingobacteriales; family Sphingobacteriaceae; genus Sphingobacterium; species Sphingobacterium sp. UBA7038. Next base: position 36,916 of record NZ_DLAV01000023.1, on the reverse strand, counting down.
CCATTGGGATTGGCTGTGAAATACAGGATTTTTGAGCCCTTGGATCCCTTGGACACATCATATTCCTTATCTCGCGTAACTCCTACTACCGAGAAACGTTTGATAAAACTGGTTCCAGTTTCACCTTCTTTATAGATGGCGTTATAGATTGTCCGTTCATCACCTTTTTTGAAAACAGCAACGTGGATAATTCCTTTTCCAACAAATACTTTATCCTGAATTTTACTGACAACATATTTGCCATCTTCGCGGAATACAATAATATCGTCGATATCCGAACAGTCGCATACAAACTCATCTTTCTTCATTCCCGAACCAATAAATCCTTCTTCGCGATTGACATATAGTTTGGTATTTGCTAGCGCAACTTGGGTCGCTTCTACTTTGTCGAATACCCGCAGTTCAGTTTTACGCTCGCGGTCTTTACTATATTTATCACGCAATTTCTCAAACCATGCAATGGCATATTCCGTCAATTGACGTAGATGACGCTTGACTTCTTTGATCTCATTTTCGAGTGTTTTCATCATTTCGTCCGCTTTTTTAACGTCGAAACGTGTAATGCTACTCATTGGTTTATCGATCAATTTTTTGTAATCTTCTGGACGAATCTCGCGGTAAAATTGATCGAAGAAAGGCTCAAATAAGCGATTCAGAACTTGCACAACAACCTCAAAGTCACCTGCATTTTCATAATCCGGATGCTTGTACATCCCCTCTTGAATAAATATTTTTAATAAACTACTGAAGAAGATTTTTTCTTGAAGATCGTTTAAACGAATCTCCAATTCTCGTTTCAATAAATTTTTGGTGTTTATTGTGTTTTCAGTCAGAATGTCGTTGACACTCATAAAGTGAGGTTTCTCATCCTTGATAACACAGGTGTTAGGAGAGATAGAGACTTCACAGGCGGTAAAGGCATATAATGCATCGATCGTTACATCGGGAGAAATTCCAGGAGCCAAATGTACAATGATCTCTACATTTCCCGCTGTATTATCCTCGATTTTTTTGATCTTAATTTTTCCCTTATCGTTTGCGGTAACCACGCTTTCAATCAGACCGCCGGTTGTCGTTCCAAATGGAATTTCTGTAATTGCGAGCGTCTTTTTGTCGCGTTCTTCAATTTTTGCACGTACACGGATTTTACCACCACGTTGCCCCTCATTATAATTTGAAACGTCGGCCATACCACCCGTAGGGAAGTCTGGGAAGATATTCGGACGTTCACCGTGTAATACCTGAATTGATCCGTCAATTAGCTCAATGAAATTGTGGGGCATAATCTTGGTCGCTAAACCAACAGCAATCCCTTCGGCACCTTGAGCCAATAATAACGGGAATTTTACAGGAAGGGTGACAGGTTCGCGATTCCGTCCATCGTAACTTAATTGCCACTCAGTCGTTTCGGGATTGAAGACAACGTCATTTGCAAATTTGGATAATCTTCCCTCGATGTACCGTGGAGCAGCAGCAGAGTCACCCGTAATTGGGAAACCCCAGTTACCTTGACAGTCAATCAAGAGATCTTTTTGTCCCAATTGTACCATGGCATCACCGATAGAAGCATCACCATGTGGGTGATATTTCATCGTGTTACCAATGACGTTGGCAGCTTTATTATATCTTCCATCATCCATTTCCTTTAAGGAATGGAGGATACGACGTTGTACGGGTTTCAAACCGTCATTGATATGTGGTACGGCTCTGTCCAAGATAACATAGGATGCATAGTCCAAAAACCAGTTTTCGTATAGTCCTGATAAAGGTATCGTCTGACTTCCGCTCTCTGTTTTTCCTGATCCCAGTTCTTCTTGATTATCTTCCGTTGGGAAGTTCGTTTCGTCACTCATTTACTCAGCAATAGATTAAATTGTACAATACAGAAATGTTCGAAATAGTATTTTATTCGAACGTGTAAAAATACAAAACCATTTTGTTTTATCCCAGCGAAACTATGAAAAGTTAAAAAAATTAGTTTTTAAAACTAATATAATTAGCTTGTTTCGTTGTCAGTGGCCAAATCATACCAATAACAGGGAATATCCCATAGATCGAAATGAAATTCTTCAGTCACCTGAAATCCTACTTTTTCCAAGACATGTCTTGAACCCAGATTTCCCGTATGTGTGATGGCATGTACTTCAAAATGGATCAGCTGTTCTCTATAATATTGCATGCAGGCTTGTGCAGCTTCTGTCGCATAGCCTTTTCCCCAAGATTCCGTTCTGAAACGGTAACCAAGGTCTAAAAAACCGATACGTCCGTTCTCCAATTCATCAATATATTTAAATCCCGTCCAGCCTATCCATTGATTGCTTGATTTCTCAACGACCCCTAGACGGCCTATACCGTATTTTTCATATTGTTGTTGAATAGGCGCGATGGCTTTTTTCATTTCTTCAATGGATTGAACAGGCTCCTTATTCAGAAAGGTATGAACCTCCGGCTGTGAATCCATCGCGAAAAAATAAGCGGCATCATCCATCTCTATTGGACGGATAATTAAACGTTCAGTTTCCAGTATAGGTAAGTGTTTTTCCATATTGTTTATCTCAAGTGTTAGGCATGCTAAAGCCACAATTTGTCGATATCTTTTTGTAGTATTTTGTCTTTCATTTCCTCCTCAAAGTCTCCGAACAGTTCTTTGTTAACAGATTTACTGATTCTGCCATTTTCGAGTACCAAGATTTCATCGCAGGTATCTTTTAGTGTGGAAAAGATATGCGACGAAATTAGGATCGTTTTACCCATCGCTTTTAAGCGTAATATAATCTCCGTAAGAATAATGCTGCTTTGTAGATCAATGCCATTAAAAGGTTCGTCAAGGATATAATAATTATTGTCCTGAAGTAAAGTAGCTGTCAGGGCTAGTTTTTTTTTCATACCCGTGGAATAGTCGCTCGCATACTCTTTTAAGGGCAACTCGAAAATATTTCTTTCACTGAGGTTTTTGATCTGTTTACCACGCGCATCTGTCAGCAGATAAATATACTCTTCACCTGTGAGCTTAGAGAGGAAATATGGATCGGAGGTCAGGTAACCTAAATTGTTTTTGAGCGGCGCCAAATCAGATTTTATACTTCCCGAGGCGGTTTCCAGTCCAGCAATACATCGAAACAGCGTTGTCTTTCCGGCGCCATTTTCACCGACGATACCATATACTTTTCCGCTTTCAAAAGTGTAAGTAATCTCGTGGAGCACTTGATGCCGTCCAAAGGACTTGCTGATATTCGTAAGCTCGATCATAAGTGGTTTTTTAGATTGTTGATTGCTTTGATATAATAAAAGGGCAATAGCGCAAGGATCAAGGGGTAAAAGCTAAAACAAAGTGCCAATGCAAAACCTTCGGGGAAATTGATCTCCCGTGGATAAGCGACGTATTTTAAGATGATTGCAAAAGGAAGCAAAAGTAATATTCCGCCCAATACAATACAGACATTAAATAAATCCGATGGAAAGATTATAACATACAGAAAAAGAAGGGGCAGTACCAAGAGTAGACATTGTAAAATTCCTCTTTTAAACTTTCGCATCAGAAAGACTGTTGGTGTATAATGGTTATTCCAAAGGTAAAAAATAGGTTCCGGTAATTGATAATAGAAAACACAGGCGAGCGCAATGCAAACCACACAAAATAAAACAAGATTGGAATTGGCCACATAAAAGCCGATTCCGGCCAAGAGATACAATACAAGCAAGAGCAGGTAGCTCCGTCGGAATCCGATGATAAATTCAAAAGGTTTTTTTGCGAAAGGTGTCGGAATAGATTTTCCGAAAGCCTTAAATGTCAAAAATGCAAAGATAATAGCCAAAATAGCTAATAACACTGCATAGCCCCATTGGTTGTGGAGGAAAAGAATGATGAAGGACGGCAGCGTTAACAAGCCATTTTCCAATATTCTGATTTTGTGGAAATCGTATTTACTGTATGTATTTTTGAGAAAGTCATTTCTGTTTTTTTCTGTGAGCAGAAACAGTGCTTGGAAATTGCCAAGCAGTAGGGCATAACAACCAAAAAGCGGATATTGAACCAATGCATAATAAGCAAAATAACATAATCCAAACAACAGGAGAAAGGCGAGCCAAACCGGCAGTCCTGTAGCGCGAATATGCCGAGACAGTAAAGTATATTGAAGCTTTAAATAATTGCTAACCATGATACGATCAAAAGTAAAAAATCGAAGTTAAAAACAAGGGACTGTTCCCTTATTTTTATTTCGGCCTTGCAACGATCGATTGTTGGTCGTTTTGACGCTTGAATTTCTTTATTTTACGGCCCTGTGTCTTTTCTGCCAGCTCAGCATATAGGTCAGAGCAAGTAGCAAAACTACTGCATTGGCATACATAATGACTGGAATTCGTAGGATAACATCACTATAGTACAATCCAGCAAGCAGTGCGCCAAGTCCTATTCCGGCTTCAAGGGAGATATACATGGTTGCAACCGCCTTGCCGCGATGTTCGGGTAAACTAAGGTCAATCGTCCAGGCATTCACAGCAGGGGAGAGTATACCCGTGCCTACACCATAGATGCTTGCGCCGATCATCATGCCAATGAAACTATTTCCAATGCCAATAGCAACGAGTGCAATCGCGATAATAACTATTCCGACAACAATAACCTTAGGTCTTCCATAACGGTCCGAAACTTTGCCGGAAACAAAACGTATCAATACTGACGCAATGGTGAAGGCTAGGAAAAATAGCCCTTTATTTTTGAGTCCAAGGTATTCACTCCAGTCGGGAATTAGGGTTAAAATGACTCCATAAGCGGTGTAAGATAAAAACGTGACGATTCCCGCAGGTAGTGCACGCCATTCAATGATATCTTTTCGGTTTATTTTGAGCATGGAGAGATTGAATTTCTCTTTTTTCGCCAGTGTTTCCTTCATGTTAATGACGATAAGGATGGAGAGAAGTGCCATGAAAGAAGAGCAATAAAACATCACATTGATACCAAAGGCCTCGAAAATAGCGCTGCCAATTGCTGGGCCGACAGCTGTACCGACGCTAAAGGCCAATCCATGCATCCCAAGCGCCTCACCCCATCTTTTTTGTGGAACCAGATCGGCGACATAAGCAGAAGTTGAGGTAGGTTTAAAACCAGTGGAAAAACCATGTATCAATCGTAAGAATAGAAAGCCCGCGACTGATGTTAAAATGGGATAAAGAAAACCACAGATGAAACAGACAATGGATCCAATGGCCATGACTGGTACACGTCCCCAGCGATCGGTCAATTTACCACTAAAAGGCCGCGAAATTCCGGCAGTCAATGTAAACAGCGCTATGATCAACCCTTTGTATTCTGCTCCGCCCAAACTGCTCAGATAATTGGGTAGTTCGGGGATGATCATATTGAAGCTAGAAGAAAATAGGAGTGAGCTTAAGCAAAGTAAAATAAATTGAAGCGTATAGATGGATTTCTGTTCAGCTGGCATGGCGCTATTTTTATCGTGTGTGAGTATTCAAAAAAGAATAATGGATTGTGGCGATTATCCATCCTTCTAGGGAATGGAGCAAATGTACAGTTTTTGGAACGATTATGCGGTTTCTTTTGGTGGAAAAATAATAGAATTCTTTATATAAGATAGAAAATACGAAGGCGAGGACGTTAGTGCCTAAAAAAAGATTATTTTTGGGAAGACCCTTTATTTAGAACATGCAAGAACTTAGAAATCCTGGTGTTTATTTTGAAATTCCGGTATCGGATTTGAATCGCGCAATCGCGTTTTATAGCCAGTTATTCAATTTTACCTTTGAACAGGAAGATTTTGACGATAACCACATGGCTTACTTTCCATTTCAAGAAACCTTATCTGGGATTACTGGCGCCCTGGCGAAAGGCGAAATTTATAAACCTACACGCGAGGGAGTACTCCTTTATTTACATGTAGAAAACATATCTACTACGTTGGAAAGGGCCATGAGCTTGGGTGGAAAAGAGCTATATCCCGCCACTTTTCATGCCGATCTGGGATTTGCTGTTGCGGAGATTGAAGATTCTGAAGGAAATAGGATCGGGCTACATCAAAAGTTATAAGCGGCAATTCAGATCATATAGCTTACTAGATCAACTGTTGCCGGACTATTTCGCTGCAGAAGATGGTCGTTGCAACGGCTACGTTGAGTGATTCGGCTTGGCCTATGCGCGGAATAGTGATAGCTTGATCGATCAACGCTATTATTTCATCACTGATGCCATTTCCCTCGTTCCCCATAACAATTAGCCCCTCATTAGCCCACACAGTCTGATAAATGGATTGACCATTAAGTAGGGCGCCATACACTTTTAATCCAGTAGCCGGAATAAAATCCGTTAAATCAGTATAGTGGATTTGCAGTCTAGCCAGTGAGCCCATGGTTGCTTGCACTACTTTAGGGTTGTAGGCGTCTACAGTTCCAATGGAACAGATAATATGTTCGATTCCAAACCACTCCGCCGTGCGGATAATTGTACCCAGATTGCCTGGATCCTGCACATCATCGAGTACAAGGCTAAACTTGTTTTTTAAATTACTTGGTACAATTTTCTGCTGTAAAGGAAGTTTGACCAAAGCGAGGATACCTTGTGGCGATTTCAGTGTACTAATCTTTTGGAATTCAGTATCCGTTAGTTCATAGGATTTTATATTATGCGAGATTTTACCCACTTTTGTGTTTGCGTCGCCCGTGTAGAAAATAGACTCAACCTCATAGCTTGATGAAATAAATTCCATCACGGATTTTATACCCTCAACGATAAACAGGCCGTGTTGTTTTCTATACTTTTTATTTTGTAGAGACGTTATTAGACTGATTTGCGCTTTTGACAACATTTTTATTGATGATTAAGTATCCTCGTTTTATCGGATTTGCAAGTATAACGCTTTTAGTGTTATTTTTTGCATCATGCCGTTCTTCAAAATATCTTGACGATGACCAAGCTCTGGTTACAAAAGTACAGATTTCTGGTGTCACCCCTGCATTGAAAGAATCATCCGAAACGTATATTTCCAATCAAATAAGACCTAATTCAAGGGTAAATCTATTTATTTACAATACGTTCAATACTAAAAACGGGCGTTATAAAACCAAGAAAATTCGGAATGTTGGCGAACCACCTCATTTGTTGGATTCGGCAATGGTCGATTTATCCGCCAATCAAATCCGACGCTTTCTATTTTCAAAAGGTTATTTCAAAGCTAAGGTCGAACCAACAATTTCAGTTTCCAAAAAGCGAGCACATATCGATTTTAAAGTGGATGAAGGTGTCCCATATCAAGTTAGAAATATAGATCGAAAATTTGAGGATGAAGATATTAAGGCAATATTTGAACGGGAGGTACTCCCCAAAACTGCTGTAAAATCCAATACCCAGTACGATGCCGCAAAGTTGCTCGATGAGCGGGAGAAACTTTATATTTCGATGCGTAACAATGGGTATTACGATTATGTAAGGCAATATATGCGTGCTGGGGTAGATTCAACTATCGATGGACCTTTGATCGACTTGAAAATTAATGTCGAAAATCCATCTGACTCTACGATACATAAAAAGTATCAAATAGACAGTGTTTATATGACGATAAGGAATTATGGAACAATGTCGAAGAAGGAGCCACGTCGTATCCTAGATTCTGCAAAACGTCTTTTATTTGTTGATGAAACAAATAGTTTCAGGTGGAAACCTTTGGAACGCTATATGTATCTACGCTCAGGTCAGTACTATTCCTTGCGGGAGGAAAATAAGTCATATGACCGATTGTATGAGATGAATGGTTTTCGTTCTGTCAAGATGCAGTTTGTCAAAAAAGATTCCAATAAACTCGATGTGCACTATGATTTCGTTCCAAGACCGCGGATGGGAAACCAGATAGAGGGCGAGTATACCTTTAGTTCGGGTATGAGCGGATTTAATATTGGAAATACATTCTCTCAACGTAATATCTTTGGTGGTTCGGAGCAATTGGAAGTGAAATTACGTTATGGTGTATTGTTTGATCCGCGCCTCGCAGGTGGGCTTTCCAGCAAAATATTCAATAACGATTTTCAAGCGGGCGTAAATTTGGTCATTCCTCGTCTAATGGTTCCCTTTCATATTAATCCAGGTGGAAAGTTTGGTTTGCCCAAAACGACCTACTCGATGACATTGCAGTTGTTCGATCAAGATAAAACCTATTCAAACCGCTATTTCATCACGTCGCTGAATTACTCATGGTATGAAACAGAAAATAAGTACCATAGTTTTACGCCTATTGTGTTGGAGTATCGGGATGGACGCTTGGATTCCAATTTTCGGAACAAGCTTGTACAGGAAGGTTATCAGCTGTATGTACGTAGCAACGACCGTCAGTATTTTGGTTTAGGGACACAATATACCTTTATCCTGAATGGTAAAAAATTGAATAGCAAGGAGGACTTTCAATATTTCAGAGGAACATTGGACGTGAGTGGAAACGTATTGGATCTTATTAGCTCCTTGGCAAAATTGCCTAAGAATGCCGATGGTGAGAAAAAAATATTCGGTGTGCCCTTTCTTCAATACGCCAAGACAGAATTCGATTATCGTTTATACCGAAATCTCGGTGGAAATAGGCAGTTTGTCTTCCGTTTTAATCCGGGGATAGCGATTCCTTATGGTAATAACTCTAAACTGTTGATTTTTGAAAAGAGCTTTTATAGCGGCGGGATGAATGGCATACGCGCATGGCAGGCACGTACCTTGGGGCCAGGTGCCTATAACCGGCAGAGTCTTAGTGAGGATTTGCGTTTAAACCTGCGTAATTTGGATCAACTGGGGGAGATTAAACTGGAAGCAAATGCCGAATATCGATTCAGGTTACTCAATAACTTCCTGGGCGCAAAGATGAATGGAGCAACATTTTTGGATATAGGAAATGTTTGGCGACTGAAGAAGGATGAAGAACTAAATCCGGGGGGGGAGTTTAAATTCAATAAATTTCTTGGGCAGGTCGCCATTGGTACCGGCTTCGGACTTCGTTTCGATTCGGACTATTTTGTCATTCGCTTAGATGCCGGGCTTAAACTAAAAGATCCGCAATTCTCAGGTGCTGATCAATGGGTTATCAAGCATTTCTTTGATTCCAAAGAATTTAAGGCCCAATATTATGAAACCCATAGGCCCGACAGGTACAATTTTATTCAATACAATTTTGGAATCGGTATGCCGTTCTAATGTCTAACTGTTTCGTTATGATTTACGTTGATCCCACCAGTTGATGGGACATTCAGACAAACCGCTTTGTTAACCGATGAGATTTTTGAGACTTGAAAATATTGATTCAAAAATTTTACTCAAATCCAAACCTTGGGAATGGTTGAATAAAAAGAAAACTATAGCCAGCGCGATGGCCGTCATAATCACTTTTTTAAACATGTAAGCTATTCCTAACACAATGGCCGGGATAATCAAAAACATCAATCCGCTAATGGCAAAAGGAGAGAGTCCGCTATCGCTCTTATAGATATAGAATAAACGTCCCTTGGAAGTTTGTTGATTCTTATGGCTAAAGAAAACAAAGGTTGATGACTCAATTTTCTGATTAGGGACAGCAACACCCTCATGAAATTGTAGTGGTTGCGAGAAACCATTGATGGTAAATAGGTAATTGCCATTAATGGTCTCATTGGTGTTTCCCAATGAATCCAATGCAACTACAGCCAGTTTTCCATTTTTGGAAAGGTTTTCTTTTACGATAAAGTTTTGAATATTTTGTTCTTGAGCAGCTGCCCAAAAAGGTATCAGTAATAGAAAAAATATAATCTTTTTCATCGTTTTATTTTTATTCAATTCGCGTTTTCCCTTTTTAGGGTCTATTTGCATAGCGCTAATATCATTTGAGGATTGATAGCATCAATACATCAAATCCGATTTCCTTGAAATGAGACTGCAATTTTAGGGATTTTAATTTTCTTTTGAAAATCTTTAACTATGCGAATGTTGAAACCTTTGTAAATACGTTCTTGAGCCTTTCATCATTCCTCAAAAAAAGGTGCTGTCAAAATCCTGAGTAGGAGTGCAAAAGATATTTAGCTCATTTGTGTTTGACCTGCGGTATGATATTTCAGGATGTTTTGTTAGTTCATTTATAATTAAATCGATAATATTTGATCCATCGTAATTTTGGATTATTCACTTGTAAAATAGGTGAATTTTCGAAAAAAATTAGTTCTTTGAAAGTTCTTGGATCAATTGCAATTTCACTGCGTCATTTAAAATACCTTTTGGATCATCAATAACTATTTTGCCAAAAATGTCTTTTTTCATGGATGCACTATTTCCATTGTTGTCGCTAGCTTCATAATTTCCAAATATATCTTTTCGAACGGAAACACGATTTCCCCTGTTATCTTCAATTGTTTTACCACCTAGAATATCAGTTCTCACTGTGGTACGTTGACCATTGCTATTTTCGATAGTGAGATTATCAAGAATATCTTTTGTTATCCGGCTTGAATTACCTTTGTTATCTCGAATCTCCATATTGCCGAAAATATCTTTAGATATCGTTGAGCTATTGCCTTGATTATCTCGGATGTCGAGACCTCCAAAAATATTTTTTGATACAGTTTTTACATTTCCTTTTTCATCACGTATTTCTAAATTGCCGTGTATATTTTTAAAAACTGTGGACGGACTTCTGTCTAGATTAGGAAGATCGAAATCGCCGCTACTGTTTTTTCTGACAGTAGTTTCACCTCCATCCTCATCTTTTACGACAATATTTCCTGAAAAGTCTTCTTTTATAGTCAGTTTAATACCACTCTTATTTACGGTTGTATATTCACCCAGGCTACCTCGTCTAAATTTAATGGTATTTCTCCACATATCTGAAAGAATAACTTCTCCCCAGCTATCGGTTTCTATTTTTATGGATTTTTTATCTAAGCCTTCTGAAATAGCCATTTTAATCATGTACTTTTTCATATTGTCAGAAGGGGGATCGGACCATATTCGGGTATACTCTTCCACTGTTGAAATTTTGGCTTCTGAAGTTAATGTAACTAATAGCAGTGAAAAACTGAATAAGAAATATATACGCATGATCTGTCTGTGATTTAATGTCAATATACGTTTTTTTGCGCTACTTTCATTATATTTAAACAGTAAGCGAATTAATTGATGTCAACTACGGACGAAACGGAACGGCTGGGCAAAGTAAAACCTTTGATTCTGAGGAAGCCCGTCTAAAGGATGCTGAAAAACTAATTGCGGAGAAGACTAAAAAAGGCTATTCTGAGAATGGTGCTGTAGATGCAGATAGCAAGGAAAGAGGATCCGCTGTTCGACAGTCAACGGCTGCCAGCCAGTTATTGAATTAGTCTAAGATCTCTTCGTATGTCAATGTATTTTTATGATTGGATACACAGATTTTTATAAATGTTGGAGTGATGCCTTTGCCATTTGGACGATACATGGAATAGGTATAGGAATCTTTGTCGTGATAATTAGCGCGTAGTGTGTCACCTTCATATCTGTCTACTGCAGTGGTATGAACTTCTATTCTTTCATCCATTTTGTCACTCCAGCTTCGTTGATCAATAAAAGATTGTTTGTCTTTTTCGGAGATAGATAGTTCAAATTGATGTGTGTAATCTCTTAAGCCGCCACTTTGATTGGAAATAATTTTAAAATCATCTTTTAGCGTGATATGGTGTTCGCTGAGTAGTTTTCTTGCATCAGATTTAGAGAATAATAGATCATCAAATAGCAAGTATAGCGCGAATATAAGAAAAGGCAAGATTAAAATAATCGAGACGATAGTTCCCAACTTTTTACGGCCAGACTTTTTTAGGATCCAGTACGTGAAATAGATGAATAGGCCTGGGATGCCAAACCATATCAAAAAAATCAGCGTGTATAGTGTATACATTTGTTAATAGTTATAATCCTAAAGCTCCTAATCCACGAATAATGTCTAAATAGATTTGCGGTATATCCACATCCCCAATATTTTTACGGATGACATCGGTAATACCAGCATGTGAGATACCCTGAGAAGCATGAATATGTTTAAAGTTTGCTCCCCAAACTGCACTTTCTAATGGGACCATCCCATCATTTTCACCTACCAGTCGCCTCAGGTATTTAAAACTCAAAGCATAGAACAAATCATCTTGTGGCTTAGTCATTGTCGAAGCAAAGCTCTGATAAAATACATTGTCCATATTGGGGTTGAGCTGGTTGAAAACACGCATTTCTTTTACACTGAGATCTCGAATTAGTTCGATTGGTGCGGGAGATTGCCCTCCAAATAAGAAAGAAAGACGTTGGATCAGTTTTTTTGTAACAGAATCTCTGGATAGATGTTTTTCCATTAGATAGTCTGCTATTGGTGTTCCTAAGTGTGGTGTGGATATTGTGCTTAAGGAGGCTACCATTTGATGTCCCTTTAGCGTTGAAATAAAATAGCGGGCGTCGATCCCTCCTTTAGAATGCGCGATGAGATTAAATTTAGTGGCACCTGTTTTTTCTGCAAGATCTGACAGATTTCTTTTCAGCATCTGTGCATTGTTAGCCACGCTGCCCCAACCATCGGTCTTGCCATAAAAAAATGAGATATTGTTTTTTTTGAAAGTCTTGGGGATCCTGCCCCAAAATAAACTGTTATCCCCAGCAGCCGTGCCGTGGATCAATATGATGGGATATCTTAATGTAAAGGCAGTCATTGAGTTTTTTTATACATCTTCATCCATCCAATAGGTTTTGCAAATCAGCTTTATCTTGCTATTTTTTGATCTGGATTGATTATATGAACAGGTTCTATAATTAAGCTATTCGACTCATTTTCATTAAAGGGCTAGTCTATTGTCAGGTCCGCCAATAAGTCCCGTCGACATATTCGAGCAAATCTACCAGTCCCTGAGGGATTGCCGGAAATGCTTCCTGGAGTTTCGCTAGATCTATTTTGCTTGCACCATGTTTAATCCGTTCAAAATGATCCCAGGTTTCTTCACCACCATTACTATAGTATGCTTTCTTTAAACCAGATAAATAATTGTCTACTATTTTCATTTGCTTTTCTTCTTGTTTGTGAATTTAGTCAAACTTGATGATAGAATAAAAGTAAATTGTAGTGTATTTCCTTTTCTGTCTGCTTTTTATAACGAACCTAAAATTTTAAAATCTCGGAGGAAAGCGAGAAAAAGATTGTTGTGGAAAGTTAAAAATGTTTTGTTAATAATTCATTAAATGGTTAATTTAATGAAAATTTTCAATTATGAAATCTAATCGCCTATTTATTTTCCTTGTTGTTTTTCTAACAACGGTAGCTACTCCTGTGTTTAGTCAACAAAATTTTAACTTTTCATTTGATCAACCGATTATAAATCCCTGGTTCAAGGTTGGGGATACGACGGCTTTTAAGAGTGGTATAGATCACGATACGTATTATAGTGCAAAAGGAGCACTTCGGATTGAAAGTATAAAGAAGAACAGCGCTTTCGGAGGGATTATGATGTGGTTACCATCAAATTTAAAGGGGGATTCCATTGAAGTGTCTGCGATGATCAAGCGTGAGAATATCATCGCAGGGTCTTATGCGTCGATGATGCTACGGATCGATCCCAAAGTCTTTTTCGACAATATGGCTAACCGCCAAATGAATGGGACAAAAAACTGGGAAAATATTAAGCTGAAAACTAAATTGGTGCCAAACCAGACCGAAGGGATATCCATTGCATTTTTTCTTTCTGGGGAAGGTAAGATGTGGGTTGATGATGTGCTCATTACTGTAGATGGTAAGGATATTACCAAAGAAGTAGGAATGTTTGTGCCATTTGCGAAAGGGATCAGTGAACCTGCAAGTTCGGGGATTTCTGATTTTAATACTACGCCCGAGATTGATCAACGCTTAGTGGATTTAGGGAGAATATGGGGTTTCCTGAAATATAGACATCCCGCTGTGGCGCAAGGAAAATATGATTGGGATCAGCAGTTGTTTAAGTCCATTGACGCTATTATTAGAGCAAAGGATAATAAATCTGTTGAGGCTCATTATGCGATGCTCTTAGACAGTCTCGGTGCCACGGCCAACTATGCCAAGCCACAGCTTGAAAATGTGGTTCATGAAGTAGATTATAGCTGGATTGATGGTCTCTCTTTTAACAATGATATCAAGAATAAATTAAGACGTATTCGCTACAGTAATTTTGATCAACATCATTATTTTGGTTTTGCTGGAGGTGCTGGCAATGTTCTTTTCAAGAATGAAAAAAAATATGAAAATGTATTTTCTGCAGATGCGGGGTTTCGTTTATTGGCGCTCTTTCGCTTTTGGAATATGATCGAATATTTTTCCCCCTATAAACATCTGACGGATCCGAAATGGGATGCTGTTTTAAAGACCGCTGTGCCCGAAATGATCCTGAGTCGGGATGATCGTTCTTATGGCCTTTCACTTCTCAAGATGGTATCCCAGGTAAAAGATGCACATACCGGACTCTGGAGCATGCCCAAAGGACTGATAAATTATTATGGCAAGTACCGTATGCCGGTGGAGATCCGAATGATAGAAGGAAAAGCTGTGGTAACTAAAGTTTTTGATAGTGAGAAATCCGGAGATAAACTTAGCATAGGAGATGTGCTCATCAGTAAGGAACATAAAAAGATTGAAGAAATCAGAGATTCGCTTTGGGCTTATATGAGTACACCGAATGAAGCTGTAGCCAACCGTGATCTGGCGCGAAAGCTTGTGACAAGCAATAGCGAGATTGTGCCCTGTGAGTTAGTGCGTGATGGCCGGCCGATTAAAGTAGATATTGCTGCGATACCCTCTAGCCAAATTAAACCTGCTTCAAGAGATACCGTGCCTTTTAAGATGCTGGACAATAATATTTTGTATATCAATCACAGTTTACTGCGTGCTAAGATGATCACAGAAAATATGGCAAACTGGAGCAAGGTAAAAGGTATTGTGATTGATGACCGCAATTATCCCGGTGATTTTTTAGTATTCAAGCTTACACCCTTGTTGTTGACCAAGCCTACTGATTTCGTTCGTTTTAGCAGTACGAGCCTTCAATATCCCGGCACTTTTGTAATGAGCAGCCCATTACAAGTTGGGGAGAATACCAATGATTGCTATCAGGGGAAAGTGGCTATTCTGGTCAATGAAGATACCCAGAGTTCTGCGGAATATCATGTGATGGCTTATCAGGCAGCTTCCAATGTCAAGGTTTTCGGATCACCGACAGCGGGTGCTGATGGCAATGTCAGTTCCATAGAGTTACCGGGCAATCAGCGGACAATGCTTTCCGGACTGGGGATATATTATCCCGATCAACGTGAAACCCAGCGTGTAGGTATTAAAATTGATGAGATTGTCAAACCGAGTATCAAGGGGATTCGCGAAGGTAGGGATGAGGTAATGGAAAAAGCATTGGAGTATCTAAGTCAATAGATTAGCCCTTCCATAGGATGGTTGTTATTGAGGTATTATACATTTAAAGTCAGACATGCTAAAGGAAATTATTTTTTAATTTATTTACTAAAATATTTAGTATATTGTTTGTTTTTTTGCTATCTTTGTATTGCTCACTTACAGAAGTAATACCAATAAAATAAACAATTATGTTGTCCGATCAAACTTTAGTATCCGATATAAAGGCAATTATTGCGCAGTCCAAAGATAATGCGATTCGTGCTGTCGATCATCAGCGCACATTGATGTACTGGCATATTGGCCAACGTATTTTTGAACAGGAGCAGGAAGGTAAGGATAGAGCGGATTATGGGAAATACATCATAAAATATCTTTCAGCAGAATTACAGCCTGAGTTTGGTAGTGGTTTTTCGTATAGACAGCTAAATTGGTACCGCCAATTTTATCGCACATTTCCAATTGTGTCTACACTGTGGACGCAATTGAGTTGGAGCCAGTATAAGCTGCTTTTAAGTCTTAATAGCGAGGAACAGCGGGAGTTTTATATTGCCGAAACCATAAAGAATAATTGGACAGTCAGACAGCTTGAGCGGCAGATTAATACTAATCTATATGAACGCCTGCTGCTTAGCAACGATAAGGAAAGTGTACTGGCTGTAGCAAAAAAGGAAAAGATGCCTTCTGATGCGAAGGAGATTATCAAAGATCCAATGGTACTGGAATTTTTGGGTTTGAAACGCGAAAGCGCTTACTATGAGAAAGATCTTGAGGGAGCCATTATTGCCCATCTTCAAGAGTTCTTACTCGAATTAGGAAATGGCTTCTCATTCGTCGCTAGACAAAAACGTATCCATATCGAGGGCGATGAGTTTTTCGTTGACCTGGTCTTTTACAACCGTCTGCTGCAAAGTTTTGTGATCATTGAAATTAAAACCCATAAATTAACGCATCAGGACATCGGTCAATTGCAGATGTATGTCAATTACTATGATCGTATAGAAAAACTTCCCCATGAGCATCCGACAGTTGGCATCTTACTTTGTGCCAGTAAAAACGATGCGGTCGTCAAATTTACCCTTCCGGAAGACCAAAAGCAGATTGTCTCCAGTCAATATGAGCTTTATTTACCAACAGAGCAACAGTTGCTGGATGAGGTAAATAAAGAGTTGGATAGTTTTGTAGGTAAAGGTGACGCTGAGTAGATTTTTCAAGCGTCTATACGGCGCCATTTAAAGATATTTTAAATGCGTCAAACGGGGTTAATTTATCAGTATTGGGGGATGAAATGACAGTGGTTCCGCTTTTTTCATTTTTATTTTTCTAACATAGATTATTTTGTACATTTGTATCGAATAAAATCGAAATTGAAATGGCAGAAACTGTACAACCAAGAGGTCCAAAGACAACTGATAATAATGCGAACCAAACTCATTACTACAAAACATTAGTAGTAGCGATCGCTTTAGGTTTAATAGGTACATTTATCCGTTTTGTACCGGATGTATGTACGGCATTGGGCCAACAAACTTTTTTGTTTTCCGCAATAGCTAATATTGCTATGATCGTAGGTGCACTTATCGCATTCAAAACCGTTTTCGGAATTTTGGGATTTGGAAAAAACCGTGACTAATTAAAAGTAAACTAAGATATTTGAAAGCCCCAGTTTACTGGGGCTTTTTTATTTTAATCCTTTTTTTAAACTCAAGTTCATTGTTGACGATCCCGTCCCGTTATGCTTTCATGATCTACAAGGCACAAAAAAGGCCTCACAACGGTGAAGCCTTCTTTTGTATGATTATCGCAGACTACGCGAAAAGAGACCAAGTAGACCAAGGAATACGTGAAAGAATCAAAATCAAACCGATGATATAGAAAATAACAACCGTTTGGTTTGCTTTTTTTGCATTTTCAATCTTTTTAGCTTTAGAGTAACCAATTGTAATCAATACAATAGCAATGATCATGGTTAAAGGGTGTTCGATGATTTTAAAACGTAATGTCGGATCTTTCATTACGGCGCCAGAGATCATCGATGGATACTTTAAATAAAAGAATAAGATCAATCCCACCAATAATTGAATATGCGATGCAATGAAACCCAATAAAGCAATTTTACGGTTGTACGGTTTGTTGCCTAAATAGTTTGATAGGGTGATCACGATCGATATCACCAGGGCTAGCAATAATACAATTGCTATAGTCGAGTGTAAGTGTAACATAAAAGCTCTCTTTATTTATTTCCTAAGTTAGCAAAGATAAAAATATAATGAATGTATTTATCAAAAATCATTGTTCGAGCAGAAATACCTCCGCTATTGGATTAAATAAGTACATGCGTTTGCTACTCAATTCCATGCACTTATAGCGTTTTCTTATTTTTTCAATACGTTGAAATGAGCGACCATTTTGCAACCTAAAGAAATGACCATCCTCTAGGGATTCCACCGTAAGGGCACTGGTTTTGACGGTATCGTATGATTTTAAGGTGCGAAACAGGTGAAGGTCCGTGCAGCTCGAAGCCGCGGGGTTTTCCATGTAGCGATGAATGGCACTGCTAATATCGATTGGAAAAATATTCAATTTAAGGAAGGGCTCCATCAGTTCCTTGAAATTATTTTTCCACTCTGTACCATGTGGCTTGACACGATGCTGATGTTTATTCCAGGTTTGTAAATGGGCAAATTCATGGATCGTCGTAATCAGAAACGAATACGAATTTAAGTCGTGGTTGACCGAGATACGGTGTGGGCTCCCTTTGAATGGGGCACGGTAATCCCCCAGCTTGGTACTCCTTGAACGAGAGATCTTAAATAAGCAGCGGGTATGATTAATCCAGTTGGATATAATCGGCGCAGCTTCCTCGGGCATGTATTTTTTAAGCGTAGCACTATAATCTTGCATGCCATAAAAATAGGGATTTATTCATGTCAATAGTGCTAAATGAGAACATCCTTTTGTCAAAAATAAAAGCAGTTTACTAAAAATAGTAGTTTTTAATTTGGAAAAATGATATTATTTTTAGTATTTAGTACCTGAGAATATTAAAAGTGGGCATGTTATTAAAGCAGAGTAGCTGTTTTTTTAAATAAAATATATTGAAATCGCCTGAGTTTTAGGTAAATTACCTACAGAAAGGTTCATGAAACATAGGATCCGATTGAGGAACGGTATTTCCTCTAAACTGTAATTAGACCTTCAAGAATATGCTAGATACCTTACATATTAGAAATTATGCGCTCATCAACGAATTGGAAATCCAATTTGATAAAGGTTTGAATATGATTACCGGTGAAACCGGTGCCGGTAAATCTATTATCATGGGAGCATTATCGTGGATCTTAGGAAATAGAGCAGAAGGCAAGCATTTTTTCGACCCAACCAAGAAATGTGTGATTGAAGGGGAATTTAAAATTGGTTCTTACCAGTTACTTCGTTTTTTTGAGGAAAATGATCTCGATTACGCGGACCATACGATTATTCGAAGAGAGATATCTCCCGATGGTAAATCCCGGGCATTTATTAATGATTCTCCCGTCACCCTGGCTATCCTTAAAGCTTTAGGCGAGCAGTTGATTGATGTGCATTCTCAACATGCAACATTGCAGATTAATACAGAAGATTTTCAGTTTTTGGTAGTGGATAGTGTAGCAGGCTCTTTCGGACTGAAGCAAAGCTATCGAGAGAGCTTCTTCGCTTATAAGAAAGCAAAAAAAGAACTCGAAGAATTTAAGGATCTGGTAAAAAAAGCTGCAATAGAACAGGATTATTTTCAGTTTCAATTTGATGAACTTGACGCCGCCCGATTGGTGGCAGATGAACAGGAACAGCTCGAAGTACAACAGCGGCAGTTGGAAAATGCAGAAGATATCAAGCGTGCACTAACTGGGGCATCACATCTATTGGAAAATGAAGATACGGCAGTTTTAAGCCGTTTAAAAGAGACGATGAGCCAGGTGGAAGGCATTGCCTCATTTCTGCCTGAGGCTGCAGATTTGGCTGCACGATTAAAGAGCACATGGATTGAGCTGAAGGATGTCGCTGCAGAGCTGAGCTCTCTTGAGGAGGATACCCAAATCGACGAAGGTACTTTATTGGAAATCAATGAGCGCTTGAGCTTATTGTATTCCTTGCAGAAAAAACATCATGTGGACTCCGTTGAGGAGCTGATCAAATTACGCGATGATCTTGAATCCAAACTGTTTGCTATAAATTCCTCGGATGAGCAATTGGAGCGACTGGAAAAAGAGGTTGTGGCTAAATTAGCCATTGCCCAAAAAAATGCAAAGGAACTATCAGCAGCCAGGAGGAAGGTACTGGAGATGATCGCAAAGGATGTGCAAGCGACCTTGTCAAATGTAGGTATGCCGAATGCACGACTTCAAATTAATCTGGAACCATTAAAGGAAGGGGATATGCGGGAATCGGGGATGGATTCAATACAGTTTTTATTTTCGGCCAATAAAGGACAGGCATTGCAATCCATTCATAAGGTTGCATCGGGAGGAGAGCTTTCTCGTGTTATGTTGGCCATTAAATCCTTAGTTGCTAAAACTTCTGCATTACCTACTATTATTTTTGATGAGATCGATACAGGAATCTCTGGAGAGGTTGCGCTACGCGTAGGAGAGATGATGGAAAGTCTTGCTGAGAATATGCAGGTTATTGCTATTTCCCATTTGCCCCAAATTGCAGCTAAAGGTGCTGCGCATTATAAGGTATATAAGAAAGACAAAGCCAACCGAACCATATCCAACATTGTTCGTTTAGATCAAGAAGGGAGAGTCAAGGAAATCGCTCAGATGCTCAGTGGTACCAATCCCACAGATGCAGCACTGGAACATGCGGAGTTGTTACTGAAAGGATAGTTATTAAATATAAAATGCCTCAAAAACAACTAACTTTTGAGGCATTATAGTTTTGAAAATAAATTCCTAGTTTCCTATACTCGCATCCGTTAAAACGATCTTAACTTTCATATTGTCAGGCGCAACTGGTGTACTTCCGCTTACATCATTGGCATAAATGCGAACAACACCAATAGAGTAATTGTACGAAAACTGATATCCATATAGTTCTGAAGGAATCGCTTCGTATCTATCATTAGATGTGTCAAAAATGATCGCCGCACTAACATGACCGTCTTCATAATAACGTTGATCTAAATCACTGATTGCGACGTCTTTTCTATAAGTGTTATTGCCCTCTTTAATCCATTCAGTTGATTTTACGGGAAATACATAACTTGTGCCGTCTAAGACGTTCACTTCTTGTGTAATATATTCTTTCTTACAAGAAGAAAATGAAACCAGGGCGGCGGTTCCAATTAATGCTGCTAATAAAAGTCTTTTCATATTGTTCGTGTTATTTGTGACAATTTTTTTTATTATAGGACGATAAAATGATATGAAAGTTTAACGTCAACTTTCATTACAGCAAAAAATGCACCATAAAGGTGCATTTTATTGAAATTATTTTTGATTACAGCAGATGCTTACTTCTCAGCTGTGTCTTTTGAAGACTTAGAATCTGAGCTAGAGACTTCAATATCTTTTGTTTCAGGATTGATGCTAACGGTCAATACTGAACCCGTTTGCACATTCCCTTTGAGGATTTCTTCCGCAATTGGATCTTCCAAATACTTTTGTATTGCCCGTTTTAATGGACGTGCACCAAAATTACTGTCGTAACCTTTGTCTGCGATGAAATCTTTTGCCTCATCCGTTAAATTGATGGTATAACCTAAATCAGCGATACGTTTGAACAATGACCTTAATTCAATATCAATGATTTTAAAGATATTCTCTTTTGTCAATGAGTTGAACACAATCACATCATCGATACGGTTCAAAAATTCAGGAGCGAAAGCTCTTTTCAAAGCGGTTTCAATAACTCCACGTGAATGTGCATCAGATTGTTGTGACTTTGCTGCAGTGGTGAAACCAACACCCTGACCAAATTCCTTCAATTGGCGTGCACCAATATTTGAAGTCATAATGATTATGGTATTTCTGAAATCTACTTTACGGCCCAAACTATCTGTCAATTGGCCTTCGTCCAACACCTGTAACATGAGATTAAATACATCCGGGTGAGCTTTCTCAATCTCATCCAATAAGACAACCGCATAAGGTTTACGACGTACTTTTTCAGTCAATTGACCACCTTCTTCATAACCAACATATCCTGGAGGCGCTCCAACAAGGCGAGATACCGCAAATTTCTCCATGTATTCGCTCATGTCAATTTGGATCAGTGCATCTTCTGTATCAAACATAAATCGCGCTAATTCTTTAGCTAACTCTGTTTTACCAACCCCAGTAGGACCTAAGAAGATAAATGACCCGATTGGTTTTTTAGGATCCTTCAAGCCCGCACGTGTACGTTGAATAGCTTTAACCAATTTACCTACAGCGTCATCTTGACCAATGATTCTTCCCTTCATCAACTCAGCCATATTTAACAGTTTTTGACTGTCTGTTTGACTAACACGTTGTACTGGAATACCTGTCATCATGGCTACTACTTCAGCAACATTTTCTTCCGAAACAGTATAGCGTTTAGACTTCGTCTCTTCTTCCCAAGCGATTTTTTCTTTCTCGAGCTCCTCGATCAATTTTTTCTCCGTATCACGCAATTTGGCAGCCTCTTCGTATTTTTGACTACGAACGACTTTGTTCTTTTCCAATTTGACCTCTTCAATTTTATTCTCAATGTCAATAATGGACTGCGGTACATGAATATTGTTTAAGTGCACGCGAGAGCCTGCCTCATCCAAAGCATCAATAGCCTTATCTGGTAAGAACCTGTCTGTAATGTAACGTGTTGTTAACGACACACAGGCTTCAATCGCTTCTGGAGTGTAGGTCACGTTGTGGTGATCCTCATATTTCTCTTTGATACGATTCAATATTTCAACTGTTTCGTCATGTGTAGCCGGTTCAATCGTTACACGTTGGAAACGACGGTCCAAAGCACCATCTTTTTCAATGTATTGACGATATTCGTCCAATGTTGTTGCACCAATACATTGGATTTCTCCTCTTGCCAAGGCTGGTTTGAACATATTGGAAGCATCTAACGATCCTGAAGCGCCACCTGCACCAACGATGGTGTGAATCTCATCGATAAATAAGATGACATCCGGTGATTTCTCCAGTTCATTCATAACCGCTTTCATACGTTCTTCAAATTGACCGCGATATTTCGTCCCGGCAACCAATGAAGCTAGATCCAATGTAACTACACGCTTATTGAAGAGTACACGCGATACCTTGCGTTGGACAATGCGAAGCGCAAGTCCCTCCGCAATAGCTGATTTACCAACTCCCGGTTCACCGATTAACAACGGATTGTTCTTCTTGCGTCGGGATAAAATTTGAGACACACGCTCAATCTCTTTTTCGCGACCTACAATAGGATCCAATTTACCCTCTTCGGCAGCTTTGGTCAAATCACGGCCAAAGTTGTCCAATACTGGAGTTTTGGATTTAATATCCGAAACTTTTTTAGGTTGGATATATTGATCATCCTCTGCAAAATCATCATCGCCGGTAGGAGAGCCCGGAGCTTCGTCCTTGATCGTCGTTCTATTTTGCTCAACTTCAGATTTGAAGATGTCGTAAGTCACATTGTATTGTTGTAAAATCTGAGAAGCAATATTATCTTCATCCCGTAAGATAGCCAATAATAGATGCTCCGTTCCGATGATATCCGATTTGAATATTTTAGCTTCCAAATAAGTGATCTTCAAAACTTTTTCAGCCTGTTTTGTTAATGGCATATTGCCAATAGGTGCTCGTGAAACCGATGCCCCCTTCACTGCGTCCTCCACAGATTGACGTAGTGCTGCCGTGTCAATGCCTATGTTTTTAAGGATCTTTATCGCCATTCCATCGCCTTCACGAATCAATCCAAGCAATAAATGCTCTGTTCCTATATAATCGTGACGCAATCTTAAAGCTTCCTCTCTACTGTACGATATGACATCCTTTACGCGCGGTGAAAATTTTGCTTCCATTGAATACCTTTCTGTTTTATATTAAGGATATATAAATGTAGTAAATTCTGCATTTCAAACCTTAAAATTATTTTAAATAATGTCATCAACAATTAAGCCATGACCGTTATACGTCCAAAATGTCAGTATAAAAGATTACATTTGTATGTTAATATAACAAGAGTTTTCGAATTTTTTTAAATTTTATGTCAGACGAGAAGATCATTTTTTCGATGGCGGGTGTCAACAAGATCTATCCGCCTCAAAAACAAGTTTTAAAAAATATCTATTTATCTTTTTTCTATGGTGCGAAGATCGGCGTGATCGGTTTGAATGGATCAGGTAAATCTTCCCTATTAAAAATTATCGCTGGATTGGATAAGTCATATCAAGGCGAGGTGGTGTTCTCCCCTGGTTATTCTGTGGGTTATTTAGCGCAAGAACCTCAATTGGATCTTGAAAAGACTGTTCTTGAAGTGGTACAGGAAGGTGTTGCCGAAATTACAGCCATCTTACAGGAATACGAAGAAATCAACGAAAAATTTGGCCTGCCAGAGGTCTATGAAAATGCCGATGAGATGGACAAATTGTTGGCTAGACAAGGGGAACTTCAGGATATCATTGATGCCACTAACGCTTGGGAAATCGATTCGAAATTGGAAAGAGCAATGGATGCTTTACGTTGCCCCGAACCAGACGCGAAGATTGTCAATTTGTCAGGTGGTGAGCGCAGACGTGTAGCATTATGTCGCTTATTGTTGCAGGAACCTGATGTATTACTCCTGGATGAGCCGACCAACCACTTGGACGCCGAGTCGATTGATTGGTTAGAACAACATTTAAAACAATATAAAGGAACGGTCATTGCCGTTACCCACGACCGTTATTTCTTGGATAATGTAGCCGGATGGATTCTTGAATTGGATCGTGGTGAGGGTATTCCTTGGAAAGGAAATTATTCTTCTTGGTTAGATCAAAAAGCAAAACGCTTGGCACAGGAAGAAAAACAGGAAACCAAACGTCAAAAAACCTTGGAACGTGAGCTGGAATGGGTGCGTATGGCACCGAAAGCACGCCACGCCAAATCGAAAGCTCGTTTGCATAACTATGAAAAATTAGCTTCTGAGGAAACGAAAGAACGCGAAGAAAAATTGGAATTGTTTATTCCTCCGGGACCACGTTTAGGTAATTCGGTCATTGAGGCAACGAATATTTCCAAAGCGTATGGCGATCGTATCTTGTTTGAAAATTTGAGTTTCATGTTGCCGCCTGCGGGTATCGTAGGGATTATTGGACCCAACGGTGCAGGTAAAACAACCTTATTCCGTCTGATTACAGGTCAGGAAACACCTGACACGGGTTCTTTCAAGGTCGGAGAAACAGTAAAATTGGGTTACGTAGACCAAATGCACCACGACCTCGATCCTGAAAAATCGGTTTGGGAAAATATTACGGGTGGCAGCGACAATATGATGCTGGGTAACCGCTCGGTAAACTCAAGAGCTTACGTTTCCAAATTTAATTTTAACGGTGCTGATCAACAAAAGAAAGTAGGTGTACTTTCCGGTGGAGAACGTAACCGTGTTCACTTGGCTATTACACTCAAAGAAGGCTCAAATGTGCTCTTGCTCGATGAGCCGACCAATGATATTGATGTAAATACCTTACGGGCACTGGAAGAAGGCTTGGAGAATTTCGGCGGTTGTGCCGTTGTGATCTCCCACGATAGATGGTTCCTGGATCGTATCTGTACACATATCCTTGCTTTTGAAGGGGATTCACAGGTTTATTTCTTTGAAGGTAACTACACTGAATATGAAGAAAACCGTAAAAAACGTGTTGGTGACGTGACACCGCACCGTATTAAATACAAGAAACTGGTAAAATAAGCAACGATCATGGACGGTGGAAGGCTTTTATCTGCTATAATAGATCACGCTATTGATGGAATAATTACCATAGACAACAGGGGGAATGTGGAAAGCATTAACCCTGCTGCCTTGGAATTGTTCGGTTATCAGGCTGAAGAAGTGATCGGACACAATATCTCCATGTTAATGCCTGAACCTGATCGTGGTAATCACGATGGTTATCTGCATAATTACCAAACCACAGGCCACAAGAAAATTATCGGAATCGGTCGTGAAGTGATGGGCTTAAAGAAAAATGGAGAAACATTTCCATTCCGCTTGGCAGTCAGTGAGGTTTGGTTAAAAGATAAGAATATCTTTACCGGCTTTATTCACGATTTATCGCGTGAGAAAGCTGCCGAGGATATGCTCAAGCAACATGCAACCGAACTTGAACATAAAGTCAGTGAGCGTACACGCGACCTGATCTCCTTGGTGTCCGAACTTGAAAAGGCGAAGGCAGAGGTTTCTAAATCCTTGGAAAAAGAAATTGAGCTTAGCCAACTAAAATCACGTTTTGTGTCTATGGCTTCGCATGAGTTTCGTACGCCTCTAAGCTCCGTCCAGCTTTCGGCTTCTCTGATTGAAAAGTATTCCGAACGACCGGATGATAAGGCTAATATCATTAAACACACCAATAAAATTAAAAGTGCAGTTCAATTGCTCACAAGTATCCTGAACGACTTTCTGTCACTTGAAAAATTGGAAGCGGGTATTGTTGTGATGAATAAGCAATACATCAATCTCGTTGAGCTGGCAGAAGAGATCACCGAAGAAATGCAATTGATCTGTAAGAAAAATCAGCATATTGTATACCAACATACCGGAGAAATTGGGCATTTCACCCTAGATCCAAATTTGTTGAAAAATGCTTTGGTCAACTTAATCTCCAACGCGATCAAATATTCCGGAGAAGATACCTTGATCGAATTCACAACCTGTATCGACGACGAAGGCTGCTTAATATCCGTGAAAGACAATGGTATTGGTATACCCGAGGAAGATCAGGTACATTTGTTTGAGCCTTTTTTTAGAGCACATAATACAGGTAATATCCCTGGTACAGGATTAGGTTTGAATATTGTAAAACGATACATCGAATTGATGGCGGGGCAGATGGAATTTGAATCGGAAGTACACAAAGGAACTTCATTCAGAGTAAGCTTTAAATAAAGGTGAACTTGCAGATTCGCATAACTGAATAAATAATTGCAGATGAGAAATAAAAAGACAATTCTAATTATTGAAGATAATATTGATATCCGAGAGGGGACTACCGAAATATTGGAGTTGACAGGAAGGTATGATGTCATTACTGCCGAAAATGGACGTGTTGGCGTCGACCTGGCGACAAGACATATACCTGATCTGATTCTCTGTGATATCATGATGCCTGAATTGGATGGTTACGGAGTCTTATTTATGTTAAGCAAAATTGAGAGTACTGCTAAAATTCCGTTCATTTTTCTGACTGCCAAAGCGGAACGCGCAGATATGCGCAAAGCGATGGAAATGGGGGCGGATGATTATTTGACGAAACCTTTTGATGATGTTGAATTGATGAATGCAATAGATGTTCGCCTCAAAAGACATGAGCAGCTTGCAGCAGATATTCCTCAGGAAGAAGATTTGAGTTTGAGCGCCGAAGAGCAGGTATTGTTGCTAAAAGAGCTAATTGCCAATTCACGGGTGAAAACAGTGAAGAAAAAACAGTCTATTTATGAAAAAGATGATTCGCCAACGTACGTCTATTTTGTGAAATCTGGTCAGGTGCGCAGCTTTAAGTCCTATAAAGATGGACGTGAGCTGTCTACAGGTATTTTTATTGAAGGCAATTACTTTGGTTATGCTTCGATTTTGTTGAATGATAATTATGAAGACTACGCCGAAGCTGTTGAACAAAGTGAAATTGTGTTGATTCCAAAGGACAGTTTTTTGGAGCTGTTATGGAAAAAACCTGCAATAGCCAGTAAATTTATTAAGCTCCTTTCTGTCGACTTACGTGAAAAAGAAGAGCAATTGCTGGGTTTTGCCTATCATTCTGTCCGTAAGCGTGTCGCCAATGCCTTGATTAGCGTTGCTGAAAAAAGTGGAGTTAATATCAATGAGGCTGATGCATGCTCAATTGATGTGACACGAGACGGCCTAGCTTCAATTGCAGGGACAGCCAATGAAACTGTTTCCCGTATGCTCTCCGACTTTAAAGAAGAAAAACTGATTTCGAAAGAAAAAGGGAAGATATACATCAATTCCATCAAGAACCTGCGGGATGTGAAGCAGTAGCGATCAGCAGCTAAGATTTAAAAATCAATTTACTAAAAAAGGCGTGTTCAGTTTTTCTGAACACGCTTTTTTTCTGATAGCCTATGTTTACTGATTTGTGTCTTTTCATTAAAGTATCAATGCGAGTTCGCTATGCCGTTTTATTGAACTAGTTTGGTTTCATTGGTTTCAATGAACGTATAGTACGCGATTATTGGTCATATAATAGCTTTCGGTTGACTTTTACAGCTGTTGATGTTAGCGAAATCATGCAAGTTTTTGTGAATTGTGATAAATATCATTTTAAGGTGTGGTGCTATATCATCTTTTTGCCCATATGCATGATTTACTTTTGTTCTTAGGATAAACCTTAATTGGTGATTGTAGAATCAGAATGAAAGTAGTAGTATATAATGTAAGGTCATTTGAAAAAGAGTTTTGGGCATTGGCAAATGCCAAACAACATGATTTGACTTTGATTTCAAATGGATTAAATGCGGAGACACAGAATTACGCGCGTGGAAAAGATGCGGTAGTTATTTCCGTGAGCGATATGTTGGACGAGAGCATGCTACTTAATTTAAAAGGGTTAGGGATCAATAAGATTATGACCCGCAGTAAGGATACTGCTCATATCGATCTGGTAAAGGCTGGAGATCTGAATATTCAGATTGCCAATGCACCATTTGAAGATCAGAGTCCAAAAGGACTGGCAGAGCAGACCGTCCGGAATCTCAACTTATGGGGATTAGAAAAATGTGTTGGTAAAGCCTGTTGTTGTCTGAACGACTGTGCTAAAAAAATAAAATAAAATGATTACATCGCAGGTTACAATGGAAGAATTGGTGCAAAAATATAATGTTGCCGCACCGCGCTATACAAGCTATCCTACTGTTCCCTTTTGGGATAATGAAGCATTTTCCCGGGCAGCTTGGACTAATCAAGTCTACCAAACTTTCCAGCAGTCGAAAGAAAAAGGTATCAGCTTATATATTCACCTTCCTTTTTGTGAAAGCCTATGTACGTATTGTGGTTGCAATACGCGCATTACAAAAAACCATCGCGTTGAAGAACCTTATATTGCCTCTCTTTTGAAAGAATGGGAAATGTATGTCGCTTTATTTAAGGGAGAAAGACCGTTATTGGCAGAAATACATTTGGGTGGTGGTACTCCGACCTTTTTCCATCCGGATAATTTGAAAGTACTGATTGAGGGGATACTTAAACACGCAGACCTGGCTCCTGATCGTTCATTCTCTTTCGAAGCTCATCCTGCTAATACAACCGTCACACATTTAGAAACCTTATTTGACTTGGGATTTCGGCGCTTGAGCCTGGGAATACAGGATTTTGATCCACTTGTGCAGTTTGTGATCAATAGGCATCAAACTTTGGAGGAAGTGGAGGAGGTTATGCTGAATGCGCGGAAAATTGGATTTGAGTCGATCAACTTCGATTTGATCTATGGATTGCCCAAGCAAACATTGGCTACGGTGGAAGATACGATCCAAAAAGCGATGCTGCTCGGTCCAGACCGGATCTCTTTCTATAGCTATGCCCACGTGCCTTGGATAAAACCCGGTCAACGGCATTATACTGAAGCAGATCTACCTCATGGCGCAGCCAAACTCGCCTTATATAACCTTGGAAAAAAAATGATTTTGGCCCATGGCTATGAAGATGTCGGTATGGATCATTTTGCGAAAAGAGAGGACGAGTTATTTGTGGCTTTTCAACAAGAAAGATTACATCGCAATTTTATGGGGTATGCCGATCGATTTAGTCCCTTGTTAATCGGTATCGGAGTCTCTTCGATCAGCGATGCCTGGGGGGCTTTTGCTCAAAATGTGAAGACCGTAGAAGAATACCATAAACTTATTGATGGAGGGGTATTGCCCGTTATAAAAGGACATATACTCAACGAGGAGGATCTTCTTGTAAGGCGTTATATCCTCGATATGATGTGTAAAGGCAAAGTGCATTTGCCGACAGGTGCGCCGTTGAATGAGCAGATTATCGACGAATTGTCTGAACTTGTTGCAGATGGTTTAGTCTCCATATCCGGCGATCTAATTCAATGTACTGCTATTGGACGCTCCTTTTTAAGAAATATCTGTATGGCCTTTGATCAGCGATTATTGCGTTCAAAAGCACAAAATCAATTATTTAGTCAGGCAATTTAGAACGAAGGTATGGCAGAGCTAAGGGATGAAATACAACTTGCAGAAAAATGTTTCCATTGCGGTGATAAAATTGAGGAAACGGGCTATCAGCTTGATCATCATGATTTTTGCTGTCTGGGATGTCAGACCGTTTACCAAGTACTGAACGATAGTGGTATGCAGCAATATTATCGCTATAATCAGCACCCGGGTAAATCAAATAAATCCAAGCAAGAAGATTTTTCCTATCTGGATGAACCACAGATTGCCGGTAAATTAGTGGATTATAAAGATGATAAGATGACTATCATCACCTTTTATATTCCAGCTATTCACTGTAGCTCTTGTATCTGGTTGCTGGAAAATTTATATAAACTAAATCCCAACGTACTGCAGTCGCGCGTGGACTTTATGAAGAAACAGGCGAGCATTACATTCAATCACAATGAGCTGCCATTGAAAGACCTGGTTTATCTTTTGGTCAATATCGGTTATGACCCTAAAATCACTTTGCAGGATGTTGTAAAGGAAGGGAATAGAAATAATTTGAATCCTTTGGTCGCAAAAATTGCTGTTGCCGGTTTCTGTTTTGGAAATTCTATGTTATTCAGTTTCCCTGATTATTTTGGAATGGGGAGTTTTGAAAAGGAATATGCCAATTTCTTTGGTTATATAAACCTGGCCTTTGGTCTCCCTGTTTTATTGTATTGTGCATCGGATTATTTCAAATCGGCCTATTGGAGTCTGAAACAAAAGCGGTTGAATCTGGATGTGCCATTAGCTCTAGGAATCCTCGTGTTATTTTTGCGTTCCGCGTTTGAGGTGATCACACAGACAGGAGCTGGTTTTACGGATACACTCTGTAGTCTTGTATTCTTTATATTGATCGGAAAATGGGTACAACAACGTACCTATTATCATATCTCATTTGAACGGGATTACCGGAGTTATTTCCCCGTGGCTGTAACAGTATTGACGGAATCAGGGGACAAACCTGTACAATTAGCTGACGTTCATATCGGTGACCGTATCTTGGTTCGGAACAATGAAATTATACCCGCTGATGCCATGCTTTTAAAAGGCGATGCTGCGATAGATTTTAGCTTTGTAACGGGAGAATCAAGTCCGGTCAGTAAGACCTTAGGCGAAATTATCTATGCCGGCGGACGCCAGACGGGGGAAGCGATAGAACTTGAAGTGGTCAAACCGATTTCACAGTCCTATTTGACCAAATTATGGAATAATGAGAATTATAAAGATTATGACAAACATTTTCAGACTTTTGTCAACTTTATAAGTAAATATTTTACTGTTGTTTTATTGGCTATTGCACTATTGGCTGCCTTATTTTGGGCCGTTGATGGAAGTGCAAGCCGGGCTTGGGGAGCTTTTACGGCGGTATTAATTATCGCATGTCCATGTGCGTTGGCGTTGAGCTCTCCATTTACCCTTTCTGCAGCGCTAAGTATTTTTGATCGAAATAAGTTCTATGTGAAAAATACGGCCGCAATTGAGCAGATGGCAACGATTGATACTTTGGTGTTCGATAAAACTGGCACAATATCATCGCCTAAAGCAACTTCAATTTATTTTGAAGGTAGTCTTTCAGCAATTGACAAAAAGTTACTGAATGCGGTATGTAGAAACTCTAGCCATCCATTGAGCCGTGAGATTGTCAAGTGGCTGAATGTCTCTTCTGCTATTTCGATACAGGATTTTAAGGAATTTCCGGGAAAGGGGATGCAGGCTAATGTAAGTGGCAAGGAAATTAAAATCGGTAGTGCTAACTTTTTGAATATCGGTAACATTAAAACAGATGGTTCAGTGGTTTTTATTCGTATAGGTGAGGAGTTAAAGGGGTATTTTACCATGGAGCAATCCTGGAGGGATGGCCTTTCGGCTTTGATTGAAGATTTTAAAGTCGAATACGACCTTCATTTAATCTCAGGGGATAACGATAGACGTCTGGATGCACTCCAGTTAATTTTTCCCTCGAATGCAAGTTTGCTTTTTAATCAATCACCAATGGAAAAACTGGAAACCATTCAAAATTTTCAGGTAGCAGGAAAGCATGTCTGCATGATTGGTGATGGCCTTAATGATGCGGGGGCATTGCGTAAAGCAGATTTGGGCATCGCCGTGAGTGATGATATCAATAACTTCTCTCCCGGCTGCGATGCGATACTGGATGGGGAGTCATTTTCAAAAATGCCGGATTTCTTTGCTTTTAGCAAAGATGCGGTGAAAGTAATACATATGAGCTTTGGTATATCTCTTTTATATAATGTAATTGGATTGAGCTTTGCCGTGCAAGGTATTATGTCGCCGTTATTTGCCGCGATTCTAATGCCAATAAGTACGGTAACGATCATCTCCTTTACAAGTCTCATGACGAGGTGGTATGCCAAACGCCGTAAACTCTAGTTGTTATGGAAATAATGTATATTTTGATCGGTTGTAGTGTTTTGTTGGCTTTGGTTTTCCTATGTGCTTTTTTCTGGGCAAATAAAACCGGTCAGCATAACGATACCTATACACCTTCTATACGGATTCTGTTTGATGATGAAACGACAGAAGAAGAAGAAGATAAGGAGGGCGGCGTAACTAAAACGTTATCGTAATTAAATCAATTACTTTTTTTTGTAATTAAGGTTATTATCAATAAAATTGGGGGTAAATACCAATTTGAAAAAAAAATACATGCATAATAATCCATTTTCATTAAAAGATAAGGTAGTTGTAATTACGGGAGGTACAGGGATTTTAGGCGAAGCATTTGTTGAGGCTTTGGCCGAGGCAGAAGCCAAAGTCGCAATCCTTGGACGTAATGGACAAATCGGAGCGGAGCGTGTCCAGCAGGTAGAGTCTGTTGGTGGCGAAGCTATATT
This sequence comes from Sphingobacterium sp. UBA7038, assembly GCF_002494055.1. Lineage (NCBI taxonomy): Bacteria > Pseudomonadati > Bacteroidota > Sphingobacteriia > Sphingobacteriales > Sphingobacteriaceae > Sphingobacterium > Sphingobacterium sp. UBA7038. The sequence goes on along the minus strand of NZ_DLAV01000023.1, from coordinate 4,309 downwards.
TATTGAAGTTGACATCATGAACGAACAGGATGTCACTCGGGCGAAAGATGAAGTTTTGCAAAAGTGGGGTAGGATAGACGCTTTAGTAAACGCCGTTGGAGGCAACATTCCAGGTGCAACAATTGGTGCCGATCAAGATTTATTTGCGAGCAATATTCAGGATACTATTAAAGCGATAGAGCTTAATTTGTATGGTACAATGATTCCTACGCATATTATTGGTCGTGTGATTGCTGAAAGCGGAAAAGGTGTCATCATCAATATATCTTCTCTTACAGCCAGTCGTCCTTTTACACGTGTTTTGGGCTATACTGTTGCAAAACACGGTATCGATGGGTATACAAAATGGATGGCCACCGAGCTCGCTCAGCGTTATGGCGATCAAGTTCGGGTTAATGCAATCGCTCCCGGCGTATTCTTAACCAAGCAGAACAAAAACTTATTGATCAATCCAGACGGTACGTATAGCGACCGTACCAAACGTATTCTTAACGGAACTCCCTATAACCGTTTGGGCGACCCTCGTGAGTTAAAAGGAACTTTAATCTATCTATTGAGTGATGCATCGGCCTTTGTGACAGGGGAGACGGTTTTTGTCGATGGTGGTTTTAATGCATGGTGTGGCGTTTAATTAAACTTTAAGATGAGAAAATTAGAACAAACCTGGCGTTGGTATGGCCCCAATGACCCGGTATCTTTACAGGATATCAAACAGGCTGGAGCTACTGGTATTGTTACGGCATTACATCATATTCCACACGGTGAGGTATGGCCATTGGCAGACATTCAAGAAAGAAAACGCATTATAGAAGATGCTGGTCTTACCTGGTCTGTTGTGGAAAGTGTGACGGTACACGAAGAGATTAAGACAAAAGGTGCTAGAGTCGATGAATACCTTCAGAAATATAAGGAGACTTTAACCAATCTCGCACAATGCGGCATCAAAACAATTTGTTATAATTTTATGCCAGTGCTTGACTGGACGCGAACGCAATTGGACTTAACCATGGCGGATGGTTCAAAAGCATTGTATTTTGACTGGATTGATTTGGCACTTTTTGATATCTTTATATTGAAACGTGATGAAGCACAGACAGCGTATCCAGAGGATGTTGTAAAACGTGCAACTTTACGTTTCGATGAAATTTCCGAACAGCAAAAAGAAGAATTGGCAAATGTTGTCTTAATGGGAATCCCCGGAGAGAAGAATGTGGAATTGGATGCGTTAAAAGCGAGCATTGATACCTATAAGCATATTGGACGGGATGGTTTACGCGATAATTTGGTTTATTTCCTACGGGGTATTGCGGCAACTTGTGAGGAGAATGGTATATGCATGACCATTCATCCCGATGATCCACCGTATCCTATTTTAGGTTTGCCCCGCATCGTTAGTAATGGTGAGGATTTCGAGTATTTTTTAAAAGCGGTTCCACAACAATTTAATGGTGTCTGCTTTTGTACAGGATCCTTGGGAGCCAGTCAGACAAACGATCTACCAGCTATCTTAGAAAATATTAAAGGGCGGGTAAATTTTGTTCACTTACGGAATGTGAGAAAAGATGCGATCGGAAGCTTTTACGAGGCAGACCATTTGGATGGGGATGTCAATATGTATAAAATCATGAAAATACTGGTTGCTGAAAATCAATTGAGATCTACAGCGATCCCATTCAGACCAGATCACGGCCATCAGATGCTGGATGATCTGAATAAAGTAACAAATCCAGGGTATTCTGCCATTGGAAGATTGAGAGGGCTTGCGGAATTACGGGGCCTAGAGTATGGTATTGTTGGTGAATGATACCAATCATTCAAGCGAAGATTAGAGATTATGACCTGTAATAGTGGTCTAGCATAACGACAGTCGGGAAATAAGAGCGCTAACGTCTTATTTCCCGACTGTTTTGTTTTAAGTATGTCGGCGAGACTATAATCAAAAGAATTATAAGGAAGATTTGCGAATGATGAGCTGTGTTGGAAGCTCAATCGTTTCAAATTCATGTATTGGTCTTGTTTGGTTAATGGTGGCGATTAATTTATTTGTTGCTAATTCTCCAATTTCTGTTGCAGGCTGTACAACGGTGGATAGCGCTGGATTTAACGAAGCAGCAATTTGTGTGTTTGAAAAACCGATAACGGCAACTTCGGAAGGAACCTGAATCTGAAGCTCAGCCAAAATACCCAATGTTCGGGTTGTAATAATATCTGTTGCTCCAAAAATTGCATCTATATTTTTATGCTCAAGATATTCTTTGCGCAAAATCTCCCGAATTGTTTCGTCTATATCGGTGGTATTATTAAAACTACATTCGATATAATGTCTAGTATCAAAAGGAATCCCCGCATCTGATAAAGCAGATTTAAAGCCATTTAATCGTTCAGCTGCGACCCCTAAGTTCTTTCCGGTGATATGCAAAATATTCTTTTTACCTTGTTCGATGAGATGCTTTGTGGCATTATATGAACCCTGGAAATTATTGACACCAACCTTGAATGTGTCGAGCTGGTGATTGATACGATCAAAAATAACGACGGGGATCTGCGATTTTATCAATGCTTTTAGCTCTTCAATATTTGAATCGGAAGAAACCGGAGATATCATTAAGCCATCAATACCGCGCATGCGTAAGACGTCAATACAATTTTTTTCGATCCGTTCGTCTTCCCGGCTTTGCATGAAAATAACGTCATAGACAGTCTGTTGAGAGGCTATTTGAATTCCATCGAGGATTTGTGAAACGAATGTATTACTAATGTTGGATACAATAACCCCTATTGTATTGGATTTTCCTATTTTTAAGCTCCGTGCCAACTTATTTGGGCGGAAATTATGCTTTTTGGCATATTCCTGAACCATCTTTTTAGTCGCTTCACTTATTTCGTAGCTGTCTGATAATGCTTTGGAAACCGTCGAAACAGAAATATTGAGTGCCAACGCTATATCTTTCAGGGTAGTTCTGCTCATCGCTTTGGTGGTTATTTTAAGAAGATAAATCTACATAAAAAAATGTATAAATGTGTTTTTATCTTCATAATTAGCCATTATCTATGGTCGGCTGGGACTTAGTCAATGGATTTGATTGGCAGGATTTCCTTTTTCTAATCCCTCTTCAAAATTAAAAAGAAGTTCGACATACTCGAAGCTAACCAAGGGCTTTTTGGCCCATGTAACCTATGCGAGTCCGAGTGTTTGGTGTTTTTTTGGCTATTTTTCGGTATTTCTAGGTAAGATGTCGCGCTGCGGTTCGTTTCGTTTTCGATCTTGAACCAGTCCAGAATCTATCCTGAATGAGCCTAGCGAGGGTTTAGCTAGGGCTTAGTTTCGCCCTGCGGGCAGGGTGCGGCTACCTTAAAAGTAACCTGAATCCGTGCCAGAGTCGGACTCAACACGGACTCAACACGGACAGGACACGGTTGCAGGGCAAACCTACCCCGAGCATGGTACGAAGCAGGTGGGGAGGGGAGCCGAAGGTTCCCGCAAGCCCTGCGTAGCAGCCGGAGCCCTGTCCACGGGGCGGAACCCAAGTTTGCCCTAAATGAGCCGTGCTTCCCCAGTAAATAAAGAAAAGTTGAAGACTTCTTATTCCTTAGGTTAGCTTTTGTTTATATTTAGCTTAGCAATAAGTTAGGTTTTGTTTAGCTATAACCTATACTATACCTAAACAAAACCTAACTAAAACCTAAACTAAACCTAAGTAAAACGGTACAAAAGTATAGCTACAGAAGAAGGTATTCCGGCAGCCTGTGTTCTGCCATTGTTCTGGCTTTATCAATAGCCGGCACACCGTTTTCAATTGGGCAAAAGCAGAGCGAAGAATGCCCTTTGCATCTTTCAGGCCTAACAATACCACCTTTACTGTTCACGATACCGTTTCTCTTTCCCCGGGAAGTGGGAACACAGCAGGGTTAGCCCGGTTTCCGCGGTACGATCCAATTTCCAGCACCATTCCTTTTTCCCCAGGGAAGCCTGTGCCAAAGCCCGGTTCCCGGTATGTACGCAGCGCGCCGCGGTTCCCCTGCAATGTCCAGGTTAGATCCCGGTTCCCGTCCCCATTCTGTGCCGGATCCGGCGTTCCCAGCCTTCCGATCACCTGCTTTACAAAAAGAATATCGCACCGTTACAGGCAGTTAAGGGCAAAATGAAATAAATAAGAACAAAAGTCTTGGAAGTTTGTTAGTAAACTCCCTATCTTTGCACCACTCCACAAGGGAGGGACGGTTACTTCGAAAGAAGAAACCATGAAAAAAAAGAAGGGTTTAAGTAAGACGGGCAGGATTTAAAATCCCGCAGATTTTATTTTAAACG
>NZ_DLAV01000032.1:0-33083 GCF_002494055.1 Sphingobacterium sp. UBA7038 | reverse complement strand
CTCCGATCGAAATCAGCTTTTTATTGGGAGCCTGATGTTACTCAGTTCACATTAGTAATAATTAATTCATTCTGGGAGCCAGAGCGCGTTTGATTGAGGGGTCACAAAGGTGTATAATATTGGCGTTACGCGGTCCATGGCAAAGAGAAGCCAAATCTAATTTGGCCAAACCAGCCGAGCTACTCGGGGGCAGTGATGATGTTTTTTGATTGCTGTTTTTTGTTCATAACTCGTTTGTTTATAACGAGTCTCTTTGATATATAGGCAGGAAGATGGCCCGCTCCACACTTTGAGATCTTAGTGACACCCAAGGACAAAGGCTTCGCAGCAAGACCATCCCCTGCCATTTATCAAATATAGCAAAAGCAGGGCAATGGTTAAAATCTTGCCGTCTCGCGCCTTGGGTGTCAACTTCGATCTACGAGACTCTTAAATATTATTTTTTATTATATACTACATATCATTATACTTATATACTGATACAAATATAGTTTTTAGTTTTTAAAAAACAAAATTTGTTTCTTATTTAAAAACAATAAGCCTAATCAAATTTAAGTCATTTGAATACTAACATTACCAAATAGCTATAAAAATGACTAAATTAACAGGTAAAAGCTCGAAGGGAAGGAAACCGAGAAAGGATATGTTTCCAGAAATAAGAAAAACATTAGGTCAACTCCTAAGAAAATTACGGCAGGAAGAGAACTTCTCTTTAGATGATATAGCGTTTATGTCTAACTTGTCCAAATCCGCAGTTTGGAATGTTGAAGAAGGAATAAGTTATGATATTGATCAGTACATGGAATACGCATCTACCCTTGGCAGAGGATTTCATACCCTTTTTAAAGAGGCAATGATTACTTACTCCGTAGGCCCTAGATTAGCTCTGCCCCCTGACAGACTGGCCCGAATAAACTTGACTGCAAAAATTAAAGATATGACTTCCTCAGAAGAATTGTTCAAAGAGGAAACTACGGTAGAGCAAATTGGAAATCTTTTGATTGATAAAAAAGGTATCGAAAAAAATTCCAAATTGAGCTCATCCATTTCAACTATTTTAGGTAATTGGGTCAAAGATGGGTTGTTAGAAAGCAGAAAAGCAGGTAATATAAATTTTTACAAATTTAAAAAATCAAAATAGAGAATATTTGCAACCAATTCAATTGTATGTCATATAGCTTCGATTAGATTATTATGGAGATCGTAATATTACAGATAGAAACATACTTATTTGAAACTGAAGAGGGACAATTTCGGGCGATGCCTTTTTACGAACTTTCTATAGATGAGTGTATAGTTTATGAGAATAAAGTACCGAAATATCTGATTGACTTCAACAGAAGGCAAGCACCTTTGATTAAACATATCGTATCAAAAATGGACAATGGGGACCATCTCGAACATATCATTGTTAACTTGGGAAGATCTATAGGAAAAGAGTGGACTACGAGACATAATATTTTAGGCACAGATATTCCCGGTAGCGAACAAGTCGAAGAAATTAAATTATTCATATTAGATGATTTGTCTGAATTCGAAAAAAATCATCTAATAACTTAACTTAGATATGTTACCAATATTTTATTAAAATGGCGTTTCAATCATTCATCATAATTTTCAAATCGAGAAACCATCTACTTGTCAATATTCTTTCAATTATCATTTTTAGCTTTCTTTTTATATCGCATTCAATTGCTCAAGAAAAACAAAAAATCAATTACATATATTAAACTTACTCCTGTTATTAGGTTATATAATAGAATTACAAAAGTTGTTTTTTCTATATAAGTTCTATATCTTTACCAATCATGGAACGATAAGACCTAAAAAATGGGTCTTATCGTTCCGCGATTGGTAACATGGCAGACAGCGTTTATATATCGGAACACTTAACTAAACCACAGCTTGAATTCTTAAAGTTGTTGGATGATTATGAAATTCAGATTTTTAAATTCACGGAAATAGAAAAACTTTTAGATCAAAAGTTTGATAACCTAAGTGAAATATTAGAAAACTTAGTAGATAAAGAGCTTCTTGCTCGCATAGAAAAAGGGAAATTTTGCAGACAAAACTTTAGGGATGAATATGTCATAGGCACTTTTGTTTCGGAAAATAGCGCTGTCGCATATTGGTCTGCATTGAATCTGCATGGATTGACAGAACAGTTCTCAAATACCGTTTTTATTCAGACAACCCACAAAAAAAAGGATAAATCGATATTAGGCACGTCGTACAAATTTGTAAGAATAGCTTCGTATAAGAAAGCAGGTATTACTTACAATGGGTATGGAAATCTTAAATATGCTATTACTGATGTGGAAAAAACAATTGTTGATTGTTTTGACCTTCCCCAATACTCGGGAGGGTACGCAGAGTTGATCAGGGCGGTTGGTGAAGCAGAAATGCAAGCTGATAAATTAATTAAATATTGTCAACAGGTAAATAATATAGCTGTCACTAAACGATTAGGATATCTAATTGAATTGCTCCGTATAGAAAACTTAGAAACTTTTATTAACTATGCTAAAAGCCAAGTAAATAACAGATACAATTTGTTTGATCCTCAGGGATTAGAAGAGGGTGAATTTGTCGCGGAATGGCGATTGAGACTAAATATTAGTCATGAAGAATTGTTGGACATTACTAATAAACAATATTAATGATACTGAAGAAGGAAATCGAAAAGAAAGCGTTGGAACACGACGTGTCTAGAAGTACAATTGATAAAGATTGGGTATTAGGACATTTTATAGATGCTATTTTCTCAAACAAGACATGTAAGGGGTCTTTAATTTTTAAGGGAGGAACTTGTTTACGTAAGTGTTATTTTACAGATTATCGTTTTTCAGAGGACTTGGATTTTACTTCTATAAATACGGAGTTTAAGTTGACCGAGGAGTTGATGCAAGAAATAATAACTTCTGTACAGGAACGAACAGGCATGCCGCTCCATTTAGATAAGTTAACAGAGCTACGTCATAAAGACATGTTGACGGGATATGCCGCGATTGTTAAGTTTTGGGGTGCAGACCATGCTAAAGACCAAGCTCCTCCAGCTCCCGCTAGATGGACGACTTCTATTAAAATAGAAATCATCCTTTACGAACAAATGCTTTTTAGCCCTATTGATAGGTCAGTCTACCATGATTATTCTGATGAGCTGTCTTCGGCTGTAAAGGCTATCTCATGTTATGATATACGTGAGGTATTGTCTGAAAAGCTGCGTGCGTTAATTCAACGTTCTTACACCGCTCCTCGGGATTACTATGATATATGGTATCTATCCAAACATGGAGGAAATATTGATTGGTCTGAAATAAAAATGGCCTTTTTGAAGAAAATGGAATTTAAAGGACTTGAATTTAGTGGTGTAGAACAACTTCTTAATGCTAAGAGTGAGAACACTGTGAAAAGAGCTTGGAAAACTAGCCTCGGACATCAGATTTCACCTAAAAAATCACCTACTTTTGACAACGTAAAAACAGATCTGGAAATATTGTTTAATCAAATTTTCTAACTTATAGAATGGCATTTAACGAAAATTCACGTGTAAAGATTCCGGCGTTATTACATTTAATAAGTTTGGGGTATACATATATTCCTTTACGAGAGCAAATTAGAAGATTTGATAGTAATATCTTTGAATCTATATTTTTAGAAAGTATACAACGAATCAATCCTCATGTAGCTTTAGAAGACCTTAAACGCTTGCTAGATGAAATAGGTTTAGAGTTAGACTATGAGGATATTGGTGAGAAATTTTATCAACGTCTGACTGCGACTTCGGGTATTAAGCTGATTGACTTTAAGAATTTCAATAATAATAGCTTTCATGTAACTACGGAGTTAACTTGTAAAAATGGTGACGAAGAATTTCGCCCAGATATTACCGTTTTGATCAATGGAATGCCTCTAGCTTTCGTAGAAGTAAAGAAACCGAATAACAAAGAAGGAGTTTTAGCTGAGCGGAAGCGGATTAATAGTCGATTCAAACAGAAACATTTTAGAAAGTTTGCCAATATTACTCAGTTAATGGTGTTTTCTAATAATATGGAGTATGAGGACGGTATTGTTGAACCTGTATTTGGTGCTTTCTATGCTACTTCTGCCTATGCCGATTTGCATTTTAACTACTTCAGGGAAGATGTAGACTATCCGGTTAAACAGGAGTTGATCAACCTTTCCGAAGATCAGGAAAACTTTGTTCTGAAGGATAACAATCTGTTGGTTATAAAGCATAGCCCAGAATTCAAGACGAATAAAGAACCTCACAGTCCTACGCATAAGATATTAACGTCATTGTTCAGTAGAGAACGTTTAGACTTTATTCTACGGTACGCTATCGCTTATGTGCGTGAAGAAAGTACTGTCCAAAAACATATCATGCGTTATCCGCAGGTGTTTGCTAGTATGGCAATAAGGGCAAAGTTAGACGAAGGTAGAAGGAAAGGCATTATCTGGCATACACAAGGTTCGGGAAAAACAGCATTGGCATATTACAATGTCAAATATTTGACTGACTACTATCAGAAAAAACAGATAATACCTAAGTTTTATTTCATTGTTGACCGATTGGATCTCTTAATTCAATCTTCTAATGAATTTGCAAAACGAGGATTGAAAGTCAATAGAGTAAATTCGAGACAGGAGTTTATTGTTGACCTAAAGATAGTAGGTGCCATTCATAATGATAGCGGACAAGCCGAAATAACGGTTGTCAATATTCAAAAATTCAGCGAAGATAGTACCGTTCCTGATGATCTTGACTACGATATCAATACGCAGCGAATTTTCTTCTTGGATGAAGCACATCGTAGTTATAATCCGAAAGGGAATTATTTGGCAAATCTGATAAATTCGGATAAAAATGCTATCAAAATAGCCTTGACAGGCACTCCTCTTTTAAAAGAGGTCGCAAAGGAATACGACTCTAAGCTACTATTTGGTAATTACATTCACAAATATTACTACAATCGCTCCATAGCTGATGGCTATACCTTACGACTCATACGTGAGGAAATTGAAGGTAGCTTCAAGATGGAGATGAAGGAAGTAATGGAGCAGATTAAGGTCCTTCGAGGAGATATCAAAACTTCGGATGTATACGCTGACCGAAGATTTGCCCAAGGTCTATTAGATTATATTACGAAGGATTTAATTGATTTTAGGAATTATTGGCGGGATGAATCATTGGGCGGAATGGTCGTTTGTGATTCATCTAAGCAGGCGAAGATGTTATTTCAGTTATTTGAAGAAAAGTATGGAATTCAAGAAACAAGGGTACAAAATCTAGCCATAGCCGCAGAACCATCTGTTCCTTATGGGACTCGTCGTAAAGAAAAACTGACTGCAGCGTTAATACTTCATGACGAGAACGACAAGCAGATCCGTAAAGATTTGATCGAGGCTTTTAAAAGTGGTAAGATAGATGTACTTTTTGTCTATAATATGTTACTGACAGGATTTGATGCGAAGCGCTTGAAAAAGCTGTATCTAGCACGGGTTATTCAGGACCATAACCTACTACAGACCTTGACGCGTGTAAATCGTCCCTATAAAAACTATCAGTACGGCTATGTAGTAGACTTTGCAGATATTTCCACTGCATTTAATCGAACCAATCAGCTCTACTTTGAGGAATTGCAAGAACAGTTGGGCGATGAGATGGAGATGTATTCGTACCTTTTCAAATCTAAACAAGAGATTACAAAGGAAATCAACGATATTCAAGAGACACTCTTTCACTATGATACCCAAAATCGGGAGATATTTTCACAGCAAATTTCCCAGTTGCAAGACAAGAAAGAATTGTTAAGGTTGGTCAAAGCTTTAAGAGCGGCAAAAGAACTAAAGAACATCATCGCTATCAATGGCTATGAGGGATTTGGTGAGTTGATTGACTTTGACGTCTTGAATCGTTTGCTGTTGGAAGCTCAAAGTCGTTTGGATAATCTGAATTTTGTAGAGAGTTTAGAGAGCGAAGACGAAACTCGTAATTTGCTGGAAACTGCTCTGGAAGACATCGTGTTTCAATTCATTAAAGTCGGAGAAGAGGAATTGCGGTTAGCAGATGAATATAAAGATCAGTTGCGTAAAACTAGGGAGGCATTGCAGCAAAATTTTGACACAGGAGATCCGGAGTTTATCAGTTTGAAAGAAGAGTTGGAACGTATTTTCCGAAAAAAGAATCTTTCCGAAACTAATCAAGAAGATATGGTCGAAAACATGCAATTACTCCGCAAAATTTATGATCAAGCTAAAGAACTAAATCGTAAAAATGCCTTGCTAAGAGCTAAATATGACCACGATGAAAAATATGCACGTATTCATAAGCGATTAACTGAAAAAGGTAATCTCTCCGCAAAAGAAATCCAGTTGCACAGAGCTTTGATGCAAGTAAAACAAGAAGTAGATGATAAGTTAGAAGGACAAGAAGATATATTGGAAAACCAAGCTTGGTTTGACCGCTATTTGGTTAAATTGGTCGCCCAACAATTTGTAGTTAAAGAGAAAATAGAGTTGGATGCAGTAACGCGTCAAAAAATAAGTAATCTGATTGGAAAAGAGTATTTCCAATTACGAGATAGTAAATAAGAAATGACACAAGATATTACATATACTATTAAAACCAAACAGCTAATTGACAGCTTGAAAAGCGTATGTGCCAATTATGGTTTGGGAAATGATGGTAATGAGTTTAAAATTATTACTCAGGTATTTTTATATAAATTTTTGAATGATAAATTTCGTTTTGAAGTCAAAAGACTTAAGCCGGAGTTAGCCGATAATAAAGAGTTCTATCAAAATTTAAAAAACCTATACGAAAATGAAAATGGGCAGTATGAGTTATTGATGGATTTGCTCGATGAGAATGTTCCGCAATTGAAACCTCACCAACTGATTTCTCACTTGTATAATAATCAGACTTCGGAAGATTTTGCTAAGACCTTTGATGATACACTTCGTGATATTAGTATGGAAAATGCAAATGTATTTTCTATCAAATCTTTTTCTGGTGAAAAAGATAAGCTTTTTAATGAATTGAGCAAGTATATAGAGGATCAGTCTCAAAGAGATAACTTTTGCAGAGCAATTATTAACAAATTGTTTGAGTTTAGTTTTGAGGAAAGCTTTGAAGATTATTTTACAGAGAAATACGATTTCTTTAAAGATATATTTGAATACCTGATAAAGGATTATAATTCCGATGCAGGAGGTACATACGCCGAGTACTATACCCCAAATGCTGTAGCACGTATTATTGCAGATATACTTGTGCAAGGCGATGTGAAAAAAGTCCGTTGTTATGATCCTAGTGTAGGCTCAGGTTCGCTTCTAATGTCTTTAGCTCATAATATTGGTGAAGACCGTTGCATGATTTATTCTGAAGATATTTCACAGAAGTCCAGTACAATGTTGCGTTTGAATTTGATCTTGAATAATTTGACGCATAGTATTCCAAATGTGATCAGGACTAATACCATTGCTCAGCCGTTTTATTTAGAAAAAGTAGTGTTTGATTATATTGTATCTAATCCTCCTTTTAAATTGGATTTTTCTGACTTTAGAGAGGACTTGGATACGGATCGGTTTAAAGAGCGCTTTTTTGCAGGCATCCCTAATGTTCCAAAAGCAAAAAAAGAATCCATGGCTATTTATTTATTATTCATTCAGCATATCATGTACAGTTTGAATGATACGGGTAAAGCAGCTATTGTAGTTCCAACAGGGTTTATTACAGCGCAAAGTGGTATTGAAAAGAAAATACGGGAGCGATTAATTGACAATGGATGGCTACGCGGTGTGGTAAGTATGCCTAGTAATATTTTTGCGAGCACGGGTACTAACGTTTCGGTGATATTCATCGATAAGCAAGCTGGGCAAGATCAGATCGTCTTGATGGATGCCAGTAAGTTGGGCGACACTGTCAAGGAAGGTAAAAATCAACGCACGGTACTTACGAAAGAAGAAGAGGCGAAGATTGTTAATACTTTTTCTAATAAAAAGGCTTTAGAAAATCTCAGTGTGGTTGTAAATGCTGACGAGATTAAATCGAAGAATTATAGCTTCTCTGCAGGGCAATATTTTGAAGTGAAGATTGAGTATGTGGATATTACAGCAGAAGAGTTTGCTGATAAAATGAATGGCTTTGAGACGAGGCTAGATGAGCTTTTTAAGGAGGGGAATAAGTTGGATGCTGATATTCAGAAACAGCTGAAAGGATTGAGGTATGAGTAAGGTCATAGGTCTTAATGAAATCGCTAATATTATTACTGGATTTCCATTTAAAGGTGAAAAATATTCTGCAACCGGGATTAGAACAGTAAGAGGCGAAAATGTAACTGAAGGAAAATTAAGATGGGATACTATTAAATGTTGGAATGAACATTTCAACCAAGAGGAATATTACTTGTTAAAAAAAGATGATATTGTAATTGGTATGGACGGATCCAAAGTAGGCAAAAATAAGGCTAGAATAAGAAAAAGTGATTTACCTTTATTATTGGCTCAACGTGTTGCCTGCGTTAGAGCTAAAAAAGGAAATGATCAGGTTTTTTTATATTATCTAATAAACAACCCTAGATTTGAAGAGTATGTATTCAAAACACAAACGGGATCTTCTGTACCACACATTAGTAAAAAGCAAATCGAGGATTTCAAAGTGCCTATCTTTAATCTCATTACGCAGCACAAAATAGGATCCGTGCTTTCTGCATTAGATGATAAAATCGAGCTAAACAATAAAATTAATGTTGAACTGGAACAAATGGCTAAGACACTGTATGACTACTGGTTTGTACAGTTTGATTTTCCAAATGATGAAGGAAAGCCTTATAAATCTTCTGGCGGTAAAATGGTTTATGATACCGTTCTGAAAAGGGAGATTCCAGAGGGATGGGGACATGAAAAGATAGGGGACTTAGGTACAATAATTGGGGGAAGTACACCATCAAAACTAATTGATAGTTATTTTGCAACAAATGGAATCCCCTGGATTACTCCTAAAGATTTATCAGAAAATGCAGGAAATAAATTTATCACAAGAGGTGAACTTGATGTCACGGATTTAGGAAGGAAAAATGCATCTCTAAAAATACTTCCGGCAAATTCTGTTTTGATGTCTTCACGAGCACCTGTTGGTTATCTGGCCATTAATAGGATTGAATGTACTACCAATCAAGGGTTTAAGTCTATTGTTTGTGATAGGACATATTCATCTGAATATGTGTATTATGTTTTATATAGATATATGCCTATTATTGAAGCAAATGCTACAGGTTCTACATTTAAAGAGATATCAGCATCTGTTTTAAAATCTATCGATATAATAAAACCCGATCATCAAATTGTTAAGAATTTCATCAAGCGTATCAAACTATTATTTGACAAACAAAATAATCTTGAAAAACAAAACCAAGAGCTTGCTCAGCTTCGCGACTGGCTATTGCCTATGTTGATGAATGGACAGGTAAAAGTTGTGGGTGATAGCGAGAGTGGGAATGGTAGTTTTTCAATAGCTGCAGAACCCTGCGTAGGGTATGGTAACATAGAACCATTAGATATCCCTTTAAGCAAAAAAGGGTTTGCGAGGCAAGTTTTGGCTGGAAAAGTAGTATCAGTATTTAAAGATGATTCAAACTTTTCTAATATCAAATTTCAAAAAATACAGTTTTTGGCTGAAAATCTCATCGAAGTAGACTTGGGTCAAAATTATTATTACCAAGCAGCTGGTCCATATGATAATACCTTTATGAAATCGATATACGGCCATTTCAAAGCACAGAAATGGTTTGATTCACAAAATCAAAGATTTGTTCCTTTGGAAAAAGCGGAAAAGATAGAAGAATATTACCACGGGTATTATCGCTCAATGCAAGACTCTTTGGATAAGTTATTTGGTCTCTTATATCAAACAACCGAAGCTGAAGCCGAAATAATTGCGACGATTTATGCTGTGTGGAATAACAGAATTATTGAAGATACATCGATATCTGACAATGAACTGGTCGAAGACTTTTATAAGTGGAGCGATCGAAAGCAGCAATATACTAGCGATCAAATATTGGCCGGGTTAAAGTGGTTAAGGGATAATAATTTGGAGCCAAGAGGGTTTGGCAAGTTAATAAAGAAGGCGAAAAGTAAATAATTAGCATGATGACTTTACATGAAGCGATACAAACAGTATTAAGCGAAAATAATCGTCCTATGCGGGCGAAAGAAATTGCTTCTGCAATAAATAGCAATGGATATTATTTGCGTAGCGATAGAGAGCCCATAAAGGTTAATCAAATATACGCTCGTGTAAAAAACTACCCATCTCTTTTACAGAATGTAAATGGACATATTGTCCTAGTGCATGATTACTATTGGAAAAATATATTGACAAGCTATGATTACCTTACTCATGTCCTAAGGGGTATATTTATTCAAGCTGACATACAGTTTATTATAGCTGTCTTGTTCTATTACAAAAGGTTGGTAGATATTAATCACCGTTCGGGCCGAAATTATCCATTGGCCTTTGACAAGCACCTATTAAATTCTTTAGACGGGCTTATCGATGGTGGTCGGTCACTAATAAATTGGCTTCATTCTTTGGAAGATTATTGCATTGCTCCCGAAGGAGTCTTCGAGGAATGTTCTCGTTTGCTTTCAAAACTTGACAAATCAAAAATTACAGAAATATGGTCTGTGGTCAGCCAAATAGATACAAAACATTTAAGTGATGATGAGTTCGGTAACATATTTGAATATTTAATCACTACAGTATCTTTAGATGGTAATAAATCATCTCCCAACCATACGCCGTATAGTTTGCGAGAATTAATGGTCGAGTTGTTAGATGTAAAAAATGGGGCATCACTATATGATCCTGTAGCTGGAATAGGCGGCTTACTTATTGAAGCCTCACTTAAAGCATATGATGGTTTTTATGCTTATGGATCAGAAATTAACAGACGTATAGCTCAACTGGGCAATATGAATCTTGCAATGCACGGTTTAAACGTGCGCATTGAGGCTGAAGATTGTTTCGGTCAAATAAATAACCAAAAAGAATTCGATTATATCATAGCTGACTTACCCGCAAACGGTATTACAAATTCTTTGGAGTACTTTGAACTTTATAGCCAATATAATCTTCCTGCTCCTAAATCAGGAAAAAGTTTTGGGGCGATGGTGTTATTTGCTTTGTCTAAATTGAAAGATACTGGTAAAGCAGTGCTAACAGTATCTGATGGATTTCTAGTAAAAAAAGGGATAGAGCAAAGAATTAGAGAATTATTAATCGAAAACGATGTTATAGAAACGGTGATTAGCCTCCCGTATGGTACGTTGCGCCCCTACACTGATGCTAAGTCTTCAATACTTATCCTTAACAAAAACAAGGCTAGACAATTACGTAATCGTATCCACTTTATAACAGCCAATATTAGCGATCAGACCACAAAATCTGTGATTTTGGATAATGACGAAATTATTCGCTTATATCTTGCAAAAGATACGTTTGATAAGAATGCACAATTAGTATATTTTGAAGATCTAAGACCAAATGCAAATTTACTTGTAGAATCTTATGACGCACAGTTTTTAATTGCCAATACAATGCTTAAAGAAGGGAAAGCAAAGTTTTTGGCTGATTTGGTATATGTGAAAGCTGGTGTTAGTCCAGAAAAATCTGTTATTCATACAGATGGGGATATTCCCTTAATTAAAGTAGAGAGGTTATCGAAAGATATTTTAGACAGTAATCTAAATACTCAGAATATTGACGGTATAAGTGAAACCATTCGATATGGACGAAATATAGTATCTGAGGAATGTATATTAGTAGCTCGTATTGGTGACAACTTAAAGGCAACAATTTTTAAGCCTACAGATGAAACGCCGAGAATTTTACCTCACAACAATGTATACGTGCTTATTCCAAATAATAGAATGGAATTAAGTGTTGAATATTTATATTATCAACTTCACTCCACTTTCATTCAAAATCAAATCGAAAGACGCAAGTTAGGTGCGGTAATGCCTTATATCAGTATAGCGGGCCTTAAGGAAACTGTTATACCATATATGACTTTGGATGCGCAGAATCAGTTTGTACAGTCACAACAAGCTAATCTAATCTCAGAGGAAAGAAAACGAGTTGATGATCGTATTAAAGCCTTAGGGTATAAAGAGGAAACTAAACAGGCTGAGGCGGATATTATTAAGATATTAACACATCAATTAAGGCCAACTTTTTCAGGATTAAACGGTATTACAAGACGAATTGAACGGATTGTAAGAAGAGAGGACATTGGTGATTTAAAAGAATATGACAAAATTGAATTAGATGTTGATCCGGAAATTGAGCAGCAAATAGCTGTTCCTGATAATTATACGCTAAATCAATTAATAGACAAACTGTCTAAAGAAACACAACATATAAGCGATATCCTCACCAATGTTGATAAAGTGATGAACTTTAAATTGTTGCCAGAAGACCTCACTGAAGCTAATTTATTAGATTTCCTACAAAAGTATAAAGAGCAAAAAGCTGTTGAACAAAATGCTAAGTTTAGTATTGAGGTTAAAGGCGATCCAGTTACTGTTCTTATCCACAAGCCTTCTTTCAAAGAATTGTTAGATCAATTGCTTATCAATGCCGAAAAGCATGCATTTAGTAAAAATAGCAAAGCCAACAAGATCATTTTTAACATCCGGCATTCAAGCAGGAGAAACGTCGTTGCAATAGAATACTCTAACAATGGAAATGCTTATGAATTAACCCAAAAAGATTTTGTAACTGCGTTCGAGAAAGGAAGCAAAAGTAAGGGTTCAGGCATTGGAGGTAATTATATAAGTAGAGTTGTTGAAGCTCACAAAGGAAGACTTAATATAGAAGAAAAAAATAAAAAAGGTTTCTCGCTAACCATAGAATTACCTACACCAGATAGCAAAATATATGAATAGTATTATTTTAGTAGACGACAATCAAGATTTTATTGAAGACTTTAAAAACCAAGCATTTGCCGGAGGGATAACCGTCGCTCCTGCTAATAGTCTGGAAGGGCTGCAAAAACTATTACCCAAATACGTACATAGATATGCAGCTGTTGTTTTGGATATCAAATGTCTTCTAAAAGATGATCAAGCTAAAGAAGATCCTTCTTTTATAACAGCTGCACTTAAATATCTAGACTCCACTGTCCCTAGATTTCCAAGATTTATTTTGACTGGTGACGAATCAGAATTTGCTACACTTAAAAGATATTATACTGATGAAAGAATGTTTATTAAGAAGCCGGATGATCAACAGAAGCTATTAGATGAACTTTTATACTGCGTTCAAAATGCCGAACCATTGCGGATAAAACGAGAGAATACTGAAGTTTTCGATGCGTTCGATAGATCTTTACTGCCTGCCAACAAAGAAATCACTGTTATAAATATTATTAAACGTTACGCAGAAACCGATACTGCTAATTTCCGCGGTATTATTGGTGATATAAGAGAGACCCATGAGGAGATTTACAAGGCTCTTAATAATAGAAACAAAAATGTTGTACCTGATATATTTATAGATGGAAATGGCTCGCCAAAATTCACCTCTCATTTTCACAAACATCTGACTGGAAACCCGGATCATAATAATGGGCACCGACCAAGTACTCCAGTTTATCAGGACAGTACAATTTCGTCACATACCAAATTTATTCATGGCGCCTGTAGCGAATATCTTCATGGTTCGTCAAGAACTGGCTATCCTATATCATCCTACACTATAAAAAGCCTAATCAATAGTTTACTGGAAGTAATTGTTTGGTCAAAACAGTATTAAAAGTGTGTTTCTAAGTTCTCATCAAATCATTATAGAATTAATTCAGCAGGCTTTAGATTATCAGGACCAATAATATCTATCTCAAACATCCTGAAGTCCTTGGTGTCTCCGGATGTTTTGAAATGATTCGGCTATCCACCTCATAGCAGTCTTCATCTCGATAAAATCAACGAATACTTCGCTTGAGTTTATATCTCCGCCATAACGGAAAATTGTGCCATAAATATCAAACGTGTCGAAAGTCAAAATAATATTTGTAAACCAATCGGGACAGTCCTGGTCGTATTTTTCTTTGATACTTTTCTTAAATTTTTTGAAGAGTGTTTTTAGATTATGAGCTTGCTTAGCCGAGCCAAACACAGACTTTAAATATAACTCTGTTGCATGTCGGTAATTGCATACAGCTGGACAAAACAGATCCCATGACGCTTTATTCTTAAGTGTAATATCTATTAATTGATCACCTGCTGCGACGAAATCCGTGAGTTCGTGTTGGAACGATCCCCTAGCTACCATATTTTCGGTCATAACCATGCAGGCTACGGTAAGATAAAGGTTAAGGCTATTCAGTTTATCAACGCTTCCTTGTATGAGCTGTTGGAGGGGAAGCTATGATAAGCATGGCTATTTTAGCTCTTAATTATCATTCTTCTACTAATCTTTCTAATACGTCTTCTAATAATCTTACTAATAAAATTAATCTTGATTTTTCCATTAAAAGCGATTTTGAATGGCCTAAGGAGGATTTCTGGGAATCTATTTATAGACTCTACTCATAAAATCATGTGTTCTTTCTGCTTAATTATTCTAATTGGCCTCATATATCCACGACACGGCTAAAACAAATAAACGAACATAGTTTTAGAAAGCTATCATTCGAAATAACGCTTCAATTACTATGTCACTCGCAAAACCCCGTAGGCAAAACAAACATCCTTTCTTATTGGAACAACTTTATGAAAACTATTGATCAGAGTTAATCAAGGCATTAGAGATTAAATTGACAATCCCTTCTGTGGTGAGAATTCGCTATTGTCAGAAAAGATCTTGCATCATGAATTGATGTTTCAGACGGACGATAATTAGTGCTATACACCTAACATCATTTTGTAAAAATCATAAGACAATGGAATTTATACAAGAGTAAAACCCGCTTTCCAGCCATCTGTATCAACCTCATATGGTGAAATCTCAAAACCTTCAATCTGATCGCTGAAACCTCTAAATTTCGAGGTCCTTACTAAAGCTGCCTCAGCAAGTTCTTTGGAGCTATATACTCCGATCAATTTAACGTCCTCACCCCCAGCCAATGTTTCATCAACATAGGTGTGCCATAATAAATAAACATGTTTCATAAAAAAATCTTTTATATGATCTAATGATGTCTCTACAGATAAGTTCTTTAATAAATTTATGACTTTTTAAGACAATATCCTATGTAAGCCTTTCTGAACTATCAATACTGAACATCCGATACGATAAATGGCTCCCCTTTTATAAACCTACATACTCCATTATCAATGTTAAAATAAACTAAGACACAAAAACCTCCCATCCAAGATTGATCCAGATTATTGTCGAAAAAGCATTTTTTTCAAAGTTGTAGAATGGTCGTTGTAGTTCAACTTGGTTAAAGTCATTTTTAGCATATACGAGTCTATTTTCGACCAGTCCAATCCCATTAGTCTGTGTTAAAGTGAATTCACATGAATCATTTGCCATTGAAAACCCAGGAATAGACCAAGAAAGGATATCATGATAAATCTCGTGGTCAATAAAAGTATGGTATACCTTCCAACTTTTTTTTTGGTACAGCTGCCCTGTAAAGTCTTTGTCAAATTCCCTTTCACCTATTTTCATTGCGTTTACAACTAGATCAGTGATATCTAACTTGCAGGTATTTTCTTGCGGAGAATGGGCGAACAAGAATGACATTAGAATAATCAAGATCTTCATACAGTTTAAATAAGCCAATATAATTTATCAAAAAAAAAATCACTCCAATAAAACTATTTTCAAATATCCGTTGTTCTTACCATACAAAACGGCTACAAGCTGCCTTTCGAACGAAAGGTTCAACATAAAAATTGGCGTCGTACAGTGAAAATCCAATAGTCTTTAAAAACATTGGATGACGAAACAAAAAAGAGGAAACGATCAGAAACATAAAAATTACTGTACAAATAAACGCTAAGAGAAAGGGTCTGATGAGAATCAGGCCCTTTTGACGTAAAAAACCAGATCTCTCGACCTGGCCTTAAATAAACATATGATTCACTAATGGTTTGTCTTTTGTTAACGGCATACCACTAGTTATTGGATACTACTTATACGAATTGATTGATTTGGAAACTTTCCAGTCATTGCCCACACGCTCCAAAGTAACTAAATCAGTCTTGGTGAAATTCTCAAATTTCAAGGTTACTTTAGACACCATATAGTCTGCCGATTCCTCAATGATAGCTGTGCTTACTGTACAGTTCAGCTTTTCGCCTTTTTGTTTTTTCAAGGATTTAACCACTTGATACGGCTGTTAGACTGCGCATTGGAAGCTTGGATCTTTTGATTAAAATCAGCTGCAAATAACTGCTCTACGCCTGCTGATTCTCCCTCCGTAGTGACCGCAACATAGTGCTCTAAAGCGAAGTCAGCTGTGGAAAGGTTAACGTTCGCTTTTGTTGCTTTTGCTCCAGGTCCTTCAGCTGCCATAGCAAATGTAGATACGGCGATTAAAGCTGCTGCTGCGAATGTTTTTACTAATACTTTCATAATGTTTTTTTTTATTGTGTTAGTACTTTTGTTCTTATTTGTTGACTCAAAACTACAACACAATAGGCCCTTAGCCTAAAGGCTTTAGACTAACGATCGGGAAAACTCGGCGAATAGCGGAAATAGGGAGGTGAATTTATTCTTCAAGAAATCATTCTCGTTCCAATAGGCTCTTTCCCTCTTCGCTGATCCGATCGGGAGTCCAAATAGGATCCCAAACGAGCTCGATAATTATTGCCCGCTGTGGAAATTGCTGTTGCAATGTTTTTTCAACGCCATGAACGATAGAGTCGCCCATCGGGCAATAGGATGAAGATAACGTCATGGTAACAACAATACGACTGGGATCGGTTAAATTAATATCATAAATTAAGCCCATATCTACGATGTTGATCCCCAATTCGGGATCCATCACAAGCATCAATACCTGAACAGCTTTTAACTGATCGGAAGCCTCCGGTTTTGTTAGATCAATTTTCATGGTATCTTTCATTAAATATATAGGCGAGGTGCGTAGTTTATTTACTTTTTCTTTGATGAAAAACTACTTTTCCGACATTGACAACATAAACAGCAGCAAGTGCTGCCCAAAGCCAGGCTGCACAGTATAATGCCCACCTGAATTGACCGGCTACAGCAACCGCCATGACGACAAGCGCCACTAGGTAAAGATAATATTGTATAGAAAGTAATCGCTGACTATAAAGTTCCTTGGGCAAAGGTATTTTTTTGATGCCATTGAGATCTTTATAGCGCCAATTCCAGATCATAAAAGGCAGGGTCTTATAGGTCATCCCTAAAATAATACCCGTTAACCATCCAAAAAACACCCATACGGCATATAAATTCACCCAATTACCAGACTCCTGCCGGACAACCATAGGTAAGGTGAGAAACGCGAACAATAAACTCAAAAAGGAAATGAAACTATGTTTCATCGGAATATCCAGTACCTTACGCGCCCGGTGCACAAAACAATCCACGACAAAAACGGCCCAGCAAACTACTCCCAATAGCACTATTGCTCCAAAGGTAAGAGATCTTAATCCCACAGGATGGTTGTATCCGTCCAATAAAAAAAGTACCAATCCAAGGTTTATCAAAATGACCGAAACATAAAGCCACTTTGTTTTGGTGGATTGTCCCAAGAGAAACATCGGCAGCATCTTCGCTCCCGCTCCCAGGATCAACTGCAAAAACCAACCAACAATACCGACGTGGGCGTGTAGCTTTAGGATATCGAGGTGACTTTTTGTTAGAAAACCATGGGCTAAATTAATGGCAAGCAAAAGGCCTAAGGTGGTTGTAAAACAAAGCCAGAAGGCCGAGAACGTAAAATAAAGGCGTAGTTCAAATAGATGCTCCACATCTTTAGTCGTCATCCACAGCAAGTAGAAGTACAGGTAGGAGCTGAGCGTAATCAATAGCCCTCCAACGCACATGAGTAAACCGATCTTGAAATACCAGAAACTATAAATCAACACACAGGTTCCCGATGTCAATAGGATATAACTGAAAAATGCCAATTTGGAAGAGCGAAGTGAACGTTCAAAAATAACCGGCACCAGCTGATACGCCGCTCCATAAATCACCATCGTGCCCCAACCTAGTGCTAGGCTATGGACGATTGCCAGCACTTTTGGTTGAAAATGGTGCCCAAAGAGCTGCCCCCCGCTAAAAACCAAGAGGAAGCTGAACAGTAGAAAAAAAATGCCCGCAGTGATAAAAAACGGCAATACAGCATACGCTTCTGGGCTCTTATGAATAGCAATATGTGCCATTTTATTTAACGGGGTAAATTAACAGATGGACATCTCCAGGATGTTGTTTATGGATGAAAATCCGATAAGAAAAATGATCCAGTTCTTCTAGTAAATGGAGCGGAACCTTCCGATGTTTTACATAGACAACCTCATCGGCTTTCAGTTGAGCAAGGGCCTCAAGAATTGATTCCATGGGCTGCGGCATAGGCAATGTCCTGACATCCAATGTAACAAGTTGAAGCGCGGAAAGTCGCGCTAATTTCTGCTCAAAAAGTCGTTTCGGCACAAATGAAATATGATCGCCCTCGGCAGGCTGAACGGACAGCACTGTATCTTTTTTATAAAAGTAACTTCTGAATTCGCCCTCCGCCCATTCGTGGCTATAGCTTGGCACTCCACGCTCCTCCATACGCCTAATCAATGGAATGGGGACAAATGAATTGCTGATGCAAAGAATCCCTCCTGCGACGAGTGAGCGATACAACTGAAAAATATCTTTTAATGGATCTTGCCCCATTTCCAATAGGGGTCTCACATCGAATACAACCGTCACTGCTGCATCATCCATCCAACTTGGCCGCTCTGCTGCATCGAATGGATCATTGACTTTCTCAGCTCCATCTGACATCCAAATAAAGCCGAGCGGTACCAGCGCAGCACGAAAATCTGCAACCGAACATCCGCCAATTTTTGCTGCTTCGCCTATGGAGACCCGAGGGGCCAGTATCCGACGCAACACCGGGATCCGGATCTTACGCAAGGGTTTGGCAATAGCTGCAATGGCTTCAATGCTTAAGTCATTATAGCTGATCAGTTCTGAAATCTTGGTATGCTGGTTTATCCGCATGGCTTTTCTAGTTTTTAATTCATTTGAACACCGTAGCTCGCGAGCAACTTTGGAAATAAAATATTATTCTCCAGGTGGATATGCTGCAAAAGATCGGATTCGAAAGATTCGATCTGTGAAAATAATGACGTGTAGGAATTGCAGGCATTGGCTGGCAATGTGTAATTTTGGGTAATTTTGCGCAACTGCTGAAGTTCCTTTCCTGAATCTTCGTGTTCGGAAATCAAAAATTGAATGAGCTGCTCTACCTGTTTGCTGGTCAATTCTTGTTCATTCTTGGTTGCCGGAAAGAGCTGCTTCTCCTCTTTATCCAAATGATGGTAAAGGTCATCAAGAAAGGCATCGAGTTCTTGGGACAAGTTGACCAGCTCGGGATGCTGCTGTGCATGCACATCGGCCACTTTATGTGCAAGTTCCTGAATAATCGGTCCTTTTTCCCGGACATACCGATGATGAACATTCTTAATATAATCACTTAAAAAATCGATATCCCAATCTTTAAAATTTAGCGGTGGGCCGGCTATAGGAAGCTCTTCGGATTGGTTTAACCGTCTGCGCAATTCAATTTCATCGAGACCAACACTATGAGCGGCCTCCTTAAGCGTCTGCTTACCACCGCAACAAAAATCTACCCCAAGCTGTTTTAAAACTTCGGCCTTGCGGATATCCTTGGCAGCAATATGGCCAACGGTTTCCAGTGTTTCGCTTTCGAGCGGTTTGCCAAGGCGAACCTGCCAGTATTCGGGCCCCGATTCAAGATAATTCCAAATGAGATCCTTTCCACGTTCACCCAGCAACTGATAATAGAGCGGTTTAGGATCATGATCGTTTTTGATAATAAATGACTCGCCCGAATCCAGGGCATCGAAGTGATCAAATATGGTCGGGTGTTTAAGTCGAGGTTCTATATTGAAAACCTCCAATAACGGTGATTTAATCATGATAATAGTATTAAATGGTCAATAAATTATTATAAATCCTTTTTCTTAAAATAGCGAATAGATAGCCCTAGAGGAATGAGGCACCAGAGCAACATGACCAACAGGGTGATCGCAATGCCGAATGTATTACCGAAGAAATCCCGAAATATCGCCCCTGTATAGCCCATCATCGCGGATAGATCGACCTGTAATAAAATAAGGATGCGACAGATATCGATGGGATTGAGCATGGACAGTGCAACCATTCCATGTTCGATGGGATAATCCGCAAACTGAAATAGGATGAAAAGCACCAGTGCGTCAAAAAGCAGCGTGAAATAAAGCCAAAGCAAAATTGCCAATCCTATCCCCTTCGACTTATCTCTGATCAATACAGATGTCCACATCGCGATCGAAACGAAAATCAAAGAAAGTAACAGTCCGCAACCGACCAAAGTAATTCCCGAAGAGCTAAATGCATAGATAAAAGTTGGTATGCCAACGCCAATAAAAAAAGCTAAACTAAGTGCACCTGCCAGACCCACATACAGGCTGCCCCAAATGCTTTGCCGTTGCAAAGGCTGACTGACAAGGCAATTGATAAACTCGGAACTCTGGTAGATATAGATGCCTGAAAAAATGATACTCATCAGCGGAACTACAAACAACACAATATTCAGTAGACTGAGTAATCCCTTTTCATAGTTGTCCTCCATGCTATAGACCGTCATGGAAAGTACAAAGAGTAATATGGTGTAGCATAAAATGGTCTTGTTGCGCAAGAGATCCACAAAAACGTAGCGTATAATTTTATTCATCTTTTCTCTAATTAGACAGGTCGCGGTTCTGCATCAAATAAGCGATTGCTTTAGATAGCTTTTCAGTACCTGTATCTTCTTTTAATTGCTGCAAACTCTTATGAAACTTCAGCTCTCCTTCCTGCAGAAAGACAATCTGCGATACAAATTCATCGAGATCACTAAGCACATGGGAACTGATGATGATCAGTTTACCGCGTCCGATTTCTTTTTTGATTTTATCCTTGAGAATTTCGGTAGACAGAGGATCCAGTCCTGCTGTAGGTTCATCCAGGATGAGTACTTTGGGGTCAAACATAAATGCGATACAGGCACTTACTTTTTGTCTTGTGCCACCGGAAAGCGTTGCCATCCGTTTTTCCAACAGCTTGTCCACGCCAAAAGCCTGATAAAGATCCGAATCCGTCTGGGGCTGTTTACGGATATCTTTGATCATATCCAGGACCTGTTTGATGGACATATTCTCAGGATATTGACCGATCTGCGGCATATAGCCGATATGGTTCCGATAAGCCCATTGCTGTCCAATGTCCTGTCCTTCAAAAGTGATCCGTCCGGCACTCGGCATGACCATACCTAGGACAGACTTGATCAAAGTAGTCTTACCACTGCCATTGGGGCCAATTAAGGCAACGCATTCGCCGCCATTCAAGGTCAGATCAATGCCCTTTAATGCATTGAATTTTCCAAAGCTTTTCGTTAACTGCTGGATACTAATCATACTTTTATTGATTTCATGCGAGGCTTATCGTCTTTAAGCCCCTCGGGTGTCAGACTTGGTAATAGCTTTTCAGTCCGGTCGAACAACATGGCCATAAAACTTCGAAAAAGTAACATCGCCGAAGGATAGCGCTCAACCATCATCGAGAATAGGCTTACGGGACGAAAAGGGATATCCCCAAATCCGTCTTTGTCCAGATCGTATCCCTCGTATTTGTCCCAATAGTTATGCACAAAGCTGTTGAGTGTAAGGGTACCATTGGTGGCAACATCAAAGGTATTCTGAAGAAAATTATTGTCTTTAAGCACATTGTCCATACAGCTCGACTGAATCTTGAGCCCCCATCCGTTGCTCTTAAAATTGTTATGTTCAATATGGATACGATTCGATCCTTCCATAAAAATACCCGTGGTATTGCGGCTAAACTGATTGTTGATGATCTGACTATCGGAAATATCTTTGAGCAACAATCCATAGGCGGCATCGCCCCAATTCTCTTCGAAATTATTGTTTTCCATATGGACATGCTTGGTATACATAACAGCTACACCTGCACCATTGCTGCGAAAGGTGTTTGAGATGTAACTGTTCTCATGGGAAAACATAAAATGGAGACCATAGCGCAGATTTTTTTCAGAAAGATTGCCCTGTACTCGAGTATGGGTCACAAACTCAAGATAAATACCGTCCCTATGTCCAGACACTTCATTATTTTCAACACTTAAACTATCTGATTTCCAAGCATGAATACCATTACCAATCAGCTGCTCCGCTGTACCAAAAGCTTTGAGGATATTGCCCCGTATTTCAACGTTTGTAGCATTCTGCGCATAAATCCCGAAAAAATTGTCCACGAGCTCATTGTCAAAAATTTTGATATGCGCTGTATTGTAAATTTTAATACCGGCAATATCATTCATGGAAGAATGTCCCGAATGCTGTATTAAAAAGCCTTGAACAGTAACCTGCGGTGATTTGATCGAGAGCGGTTCATATTTTTTCTCGCCGTCCAGCACAGGTTTTCCCAGGCCTTTCAGGAAAATTGCCTTATCAATAACAATATTCCCCTCCTTATACACACCCGCCGCTACTAAAACGGTATCACCTGATTTCGCTTGTGCTAAGCCAGCCTTTATTGTTCTGACCGACTGCCCCTTTCCTACCTGGATGGTTGTCGCCGATACAGGCACGTTTACGAGCCAAAGACAAGCCATTGCACAGTACAACGCTAAAGCTAGATTCTTCATTGTTATTCATTTATTTCCACAGATCATTCCAGGTCATCACCGTGCCACCGATCTCTGCTTTGACCTTATCCAGTTCCACCCGTTTTTCAAATACAGCAACATTGCCTCGCATTGGGCTTTTCAAGGCTTCACTTTTGAGATAATATGCACCTTCAGCCGGTACGAGCTTATGGCTAACATAATCCGGCAGGTAATAAACGGCAATCTCTTCTTTTTTGACCGAGTTCCCTTTGACAAAGGCGATCATACATTGTACGTCATCAAAATTAAAGACCCGTCCCTTTTTTGTCTGCAGCTGCGTACCAAAACGCGCGTCCGTTATTGTCATCTTACAGTGGGCACATTGCTCGCTACCGTATTTAATAGGCTTGGGTTTATTGTTGCCCTGACAGGCCTGCAAACTACATAGAACCAGCAATATACTACTACAGATCAACGCAAATAATTTATAGTTTCTCATATGATTTTAGTTTTAGGGTTTTATTATTTTGCCACTCCCGCACTGTACAAAAGGCCAAGATAATTCCACAGAGTATAAAGATCCATCCCCCGATATCAGGTATAGAATAGGCGCCAAAATTTAAAAGCTGTTTGTATCCGATCAGTGGTGGCTGATAAGACATTCCGGGAACTTTTATCGGTGCAGATGGATCGAGCTGATGCCCATAGTTGTATTCCCAGATATAAAAGTCAACCAGGGCTGCGACTCCAAAAAGCAGAAAACAAAAGAATAAGCCATAGAGCAGTTTTCTATTCTGCACGAAACCGGTAAGCAAAAAAGCAAGCGCAAAAAATAAGATGATATAGGGCAAGACCTTAAATTCTATGAAATCTTCCGCATGTAGCGTTTTCATCCCGATATAGTGGTTCAGTCCATTGATAATATCAACTTGTCCGGCCAACTTGTTGCTATAGATCTGTAGTTCTAGCCCTTCTGGGTATTGTGCTGCGTCGAGCTCAATACGCCAGATGGGTAGGAAGATGACTGCTACCAGGGCCAGGCCACTCAGGATCAAAAGAATCCGATGTACTGCTGACAGGTGACTTGTAGTTTTCATCATTGTAGGTTATATTAATTGGTCTTCTCTTGCGGTTGATTGGTTCCCAGACTATAAATCAACGGAACATTGTTTCCTTTTTTTGAGATACGGATATACCCCTGCATCTCTTGGTGTAACGCGCTACAAAAATCCGTACAGTAGAACGGGAATACACCTACTCTATCTGGAACCCATTTCAATGTCTGTGTCTCTCCCGGCATAATGAGCAATTCTCCATTCTTTGCGCCTTTGACAGCAAAGCCATGCGGCATATCCCAGTCCTGCTCAATATTGGTCACATGGAAATAGACTTCATCGCCTAGTTGTACACCCTCGATATTGTCCGGAGTGAAGTGTGAACGGATGGATGTCAGGTATACATGTACCTGGTTACCTTTACGTTCAACGCGTGCATCTTTGTCTCCTTTGGCAACAAATGGGCTGGTATTTTCTTCAATTTTAAAAATCTTCACACTTTTGTCTTTCACTTTCTCCGCTTTGATAGCTTGCGCATAATGTGGTTCACCAATGGTCGGAAAGTCTAACAACAATTGCATTTTGTCTCCCGAGATATCAAACAATTGGGCACTCTGAGCCAACTCCGGTCCTGTAGGGAGAAAGCGGTCTTTCGTAATCTTATTATAGGCGATGACATATTTGCCTTCTGGATTTTTGGTATCTCCACCAGGTATCATTAAATGGCCTGTTGAGTAAAATGTTGGTGTACGGTCGAGCACCTTTAAATCCTTAATATTCCATTTCACCAATTCGGAAGACACAAAGAATGACGTGATTGCATTTCCTCTGCCATCAAATTCTGTATGCAGTGGGCCCAAGCCAGGTTTTTGGACTTCGCCGTACAGCGCAGATTCGTATTTGATAATTGGGATACCACCGAATTTTCCTTCGAATTGTTTTTCCTGGATTGCTTTCTGCATCTTAGCGAACGAGAATACAGGTATGACCGCAGCCAGTTTACCCGACCCTACAATATATTCGCCTGTAGGATCAACGTCGACACCGTGCGGAGATTTTGGGCAAGGGATATAGTAGCATAGCCCCTCCAGCTCCTCTGCCTTCAATACGATCGTTTCTGTATTAAAAGATGTTTTTGCGGTATGTGATTTCTCGTCGTAAGTGTTATGGGCATACTTCAACCCGGTAACCTTTTTCCCTTTTCCGGCTTTCAAATACTCTTCGGCTTTTTTCCAGTTGACGGCCAATATAAAGTCTTTGTCATTTTTGGATGCATTGACCTCCAGCAATGTATTTGCCTGTTCGGTATTGTAGGTGGAGAAGAAGAACCAACCATGAGAAGTCCCTTTACCGGCTCGGCTCAGGTCATAGTTTACACCGGGTGTCTCAATCTGAAAAGCCAATTCCATGTTGCCATTATCCTTATTGACGCTGACAAAGCTCAATGTTCCGCGAAAATTCTTTTTAAAGGTATTGATAGGTACATCGCCCGACTCACCGTCCAGCGGAACCGAAAATCGCGTTCCTGCAACAACATATTCGGTATTTTCAGTAATGTACGGCGAAGAGTGGTTTCCACCGCTGTTGGGGAGTTCGAGTACTTCAGCCGTACGAAAAGTTGTCAGATCCACCCGGGCAATACGGGGGGTATTGTTGGCATTGACAAATACCCAGCGGCCGTCGTAGTTTCCATCGGTTTTCGAAAGCTGCACGTGGTGTAAATCATCCCAAGGTACATTGCCATGGGACGTTTCGAGCATCGGTTTAGTTTCTTCACTAAAACCCCAGCCCTTTTCGGGATCTAGTGAAAAAACGGGTATTACACGCAATAATCTGCCGGACGGAAGTCCATAAACGGAGAGCTGCCCACTAAATCCCCCGGATACGAAATTGTAGAATTCATCGTATTTCCCTGGGGCAACATATACCTTCTCAGCGGCATCACCACTCACGGCGGCTCCCGCTCCTTTGGGTTTACAGGCATGGAAAGTCGATAACACCGCGCTCGCCATTAGGCTCGTCAATATGTATTTTGTTAAAGTCATTCTATTCTTATTTTAAGGTTAATACCTATGCAGCTTTGTTGATTCTTATTCAGCTTTTATTATTTTACACCATCATTTTGTCGCATAAACTCCAATACCTTTCGGGCTTCCTCGTCCGTTAGATTTTGGTTAGGCATCCGGACCATGCATAGTTCAAGTTGCGCCTGTAATTCCGGATCCTTATCGATCATCGGATCAGGATTAGTGATAAAATTCATGATCCACTGTGGTTTTCTCCGTTGTGTCACACCTTTCCATCCTGGCCCGACTAGTTTCTCGTCGGTTAGCTTGTGGCAGGAAGCACATTTCAGGTCAACAATCAATTTTCCGGCTGCGGCCATTGGTGCATCCAAATGGTCAGCGATTTCCACTTTGTCAAATTTTCCCTCACCGCGGTGAGGATCATATCCACTGGCGTCATTTGCCGAAGCCCCAGATTCATTAACACTGTTGGCAACGGTCTTTTTCTCGCCATTGTTTGAGGAACAGGAATAGATAAATAATCCCATCAAACAACATACAATTAGCTTTCTCATCTTATTTTGGTTTTGTGTTCAAACTTGATTGTGTTTTACTTAATCCAAAGGTATTATCGAAGCGTGTAGCCATTTTATGAGGCAAATCATAAAATGATTCCGGTGAGAACAAACCATCAATCAAAAACAATAAAACACTATATATAAGCACATTAACACCATATTGATTTTCATCACTCATTCCCGTGATCAACATCAAGATCTATTTTGTGACACTACTATATCTTTACGCTGTGTAGTAAAAACTAACTTATATCGAACGATGATTCCAACCGCAATACTTCTCGAAAAGGGAGCGAGCAGCCTACATGCCGATATTGGTGAAATACTTTTTCATGAGGATAGCATGGCCACATTTTATTATCAGTTGTTAAGCGGGCGAGTTCGTCTTTCTAATTTCTTATCAGACGGTAGGGAGGTCCTCCACAATGTTATCTGTGCCAATGAGGGCTTTGGAGAAGTAGCGATATTGGACAATGGCGTTTATACAGTGACGGCAATTACCGACAGTTCATGTACATTACTGAAGATCAGTTCGAAAAAATTCATCGAAATCATATATGAATATGGCAACCTACATCGTTTGGTATCACAAAAGATGGCGCGCGAACTACACTTTAAACTCTTTATGATCAAATTAATTTACAATCGTTCACCGGAGGAGATCCTCTCCAATCTGATCCAAAAGTTAAATGAAAGCAAGAGACTCGTTTGTCAGGAATGCAACCGACTTATGCTTACGCGCCAACAATTGGCTAATATGACCGGGTTAAGAGTAGAAACAATCATCCGGACAATGAAGCAAATGGACAAGGAAGATAAATTGAACATTATCCGCGGAAAAGTTTTTGTTCCGGCCGATGGTATTGATTGAAGCTTGAAACAACGATGTTTCAGCTATCGGAAAGAAATCAACGTATGAATAAAATCAGTAGCTATTTAAGTATCAGGAAATGGATCGTCATCACCCTATTCAATTTACTTATTGTAGGTATTTTCGGGTTGATTATGCGCTTAAAATTTTTATTTCCCATTCCTTGGATCGACCAGAAAAACCTCATGCATGCGCATTCGCATTTTGCTTTTTCCGCCTGGGTATCCCAAGCTCTTATGATTTTTCTCATAATGACCGTTCTGGGAATAAAAACCAATCAGATTTTGTGCAGGAAATATCAGCATATCCTATGGGCTAATTGGACGGTTTCGATAGGCATGCTTATTTCCTTTTCAGCTGCTGGCTATAACCTATGTTCGATTATATTATCCTTTTTATCGATACTTGTCTCTTATTGGTTCTGCTTTCAATTAGTGCGGGATCTTAAATCATCGACGCTTCCTCCGGCCATTTCGATCTTAATTAAGTCGGCACTATTTTTCAATATATTTAGTTCACTAGGGACCTATTTTCTGGCATATCTCAAAGTGAGCCACCAACTGGATCCATTAAAACAGCTTGCATCAGTCTATTTTTATCTTCATTTTCAGTATAATGGCTGGTTTTTCTTTGGCTGTATTGCTCTGTTTGCCAGTTGGCTGTATAAACGTACTGGTAAAATACCAATAAGTCCGCGTTTTTCGCTCGTGTATGTCATGACTGTTATACCAACCTATTTCTTATCTGTTCTATGGTGGAAGGGTTTACCCCTGTGGCTATATATTATTATAGTCATTACAGTCGGATTGCAATTTGTCCTGTGGGGAACATTAGCACAACGAGTCGTCCGACTGGTCCGAAGCAATATTTCACTCCGCTTAAGCCCCGATACATCTAAAATTTGGTTATGTGTCCTGTTTGCCATTTTTCTCAAACTGATATTGCAAGGCATATCGGTCATACCTGCTCTGAGCCAACAAGCTTATGGATTTCGACCAATTGTTATTGCTTATCTTCACCTCGTCCTTTTGGTGGTAATATCACTCTTTTTAATTGGGTATGCTTTTCAGATTTGTATGTTAAAAATCGAAAAAGGCATTCACTATGGCGTTTATGGCTTACTTGTTGGAATCTTTTTGAATGAATTTGTGTTAATGTTGCAGGGGCTCGGTGGATTTATACATTATTCTATCAGGGGAACACATCATGTGCTGACGGTCGCTGCAGCTATTATTGTTGTCAGCCTCTACAGGATAACGCAAACCCAATTACGCAAATGATGCTATTAGCATAAGCCATGAGAGATGATCGATCATGAAATAGCTAGAAAATAAGCCACATCTCTCGACATGGCTCTACAACATTTATATATTTATTTGAGATGGCTCTTATTTATACGAATTGATCGATTTAGATACTTTCCAGTCATTACCTTCACGTACAAGAGTCACTAGGTCTGTTTTGGTAAAGTTTTCAAACGTCAACGTCACTTTGGCTACCATATAATCCGCCGACTCCTCAAGGATTTCGGTGCTTACCGTACAGTTTAGCTTTTCACCTTTTTGTTTTTTCAAGGATTTAACCACTTCGCTACGGCTGTTAGACTGCGCATTGATAGCTTGGATCTTTTGATTAAAATCAGCTGCAAATAACTGCTCTACTCCTGCTGATTCTCCCTCTGTAGTTACCGCAACATAGTGCTCTAAAGCGAAGTCTGCTGTAGAAAGGTTAATGTTAGCTTTTGCTGCTTTTGCTCCTGGTCCTTCAGCTGCCATAGCGAAAGTAGATACTGCGATTAAAGCTGCTGCTGCGAATGTTTTTACTAATGCTTTCATAATGTCTTTATTTTATTGTGTTAGTTCTGTTGTTCTTATTTGTTGACTCANNACTCAAAACTACAACACAATACGCCCCTAGCCTACGGGCTTTAGACTAACGCTCTGGAAAACTCGGTGAATGGCAGGAATAGGGAGGTAAGTCTCCTTCGTATCAGATTCGTACCACGTTCGGATCATCAATAGATATTGTACAGACACCCAACAGACCTTGTCCAGTCTCTGTACAGGGAAAAACTGTTCAGATACTGGTCAACAATCGAACCCTACATGTCCTGATTCGAAGGCTATACGAAGCAGGTACGAACACAACCCCTGTAAAAGTTATTTAAACTCATCCCTAATTAGCAGTTTTTAGCAAATAATGCCTAGTGCAGCGACGAAATCCGTGAGTTCGTGTTGGAGCGACCACCGAGATAACATGTCTTTGGTCATAACCATGCAGGCTATGGTAAGAGGAAAACTAAGGCGATCCAGTTTATCAACGCTTCGTTGTATGAGCTGTTGTAGGGAAAGGTGTGATTGAACTAAACGATCAACTCAAGTGCATTCAAGATCTATAAACAAGGCGATACTACTATCTTTCTACTAATTTTTCTACTTTCTTTCTACTTCTTCTTCTCCAATCTTTCCCTAGTTCTTTCCCTAAAATATTTACATTTTTCCTTGTAAAACATCTCACAGCCTATTGTACGAGCATTATAGCAACTCTATTCCTTTAATCTCTTCTCCTAATTCTTCTCCTAAAATTGCATAAACTTTCTACTTATATGCTCTGATGGATATTATTAAAGTTAAAGGCACTGTTCAGCGAAACACTATGCGTAAAATAGAGAACCAAAACCAAACATAAAAATCTAAAATACAAAATATTATACCTTTAAAAAACAGCTACAATTGTCACAAATTTTGTAAATATTTGTGACAAGGATCAGATAAATTATCACCAAAAAACTCCTCTTTTTAATGAACTTATTACCATTCTTTCTACTTATCTTACTCCTAACATTTCGATTAAAAATGACGTTAACGTATTTAAAAAAGCGTTCATGCTTGATCTTTCTCCTAATTCTTCTCCTAAATTCATCTATTCTTTCTACTTAATTATTCTAATTGAGCTCCACTCACTACGTTATCCTCCACTTCGTAAAGAAGTTCTTTCTCTTCGTGCTGACGGAAGGCCTAGCGTCCTAAAGTTCAAAGAAATTGGCGATCGGATCTTAAATAAGATTGTTGGCTTTGTGGATACTTTCGCTAATGGGATAACGGGATCCTAAATAATTAAAAGTTGTAAATCTTATGATTTCAATATTTCTCGAAATTGAAAACGAGCTCCTGAAATCATAAGATTTAAATAAACAGAAATTCGAATATTATTTTTTAAAATAGGGGCGCACATCATGCGACTCCATGTATTCTTCGACAATACCGGTTTCATCTGCATCAACAAATTCCAAAATATCGGAATCACGAATCTGTTCCCATAGCTGATGGTTTTTCACATCACTATTTTCAGGTTCGCGGCCTAGAATATAAAACTGTCCTCTTTTGTTTTCTGCTAACTCAATCACCTTAGTCAATGCAACAAATCGAGTAACGTCATTTTCAAGAAAATAATGCTTCTTGGAGAAGTCTATAGTCTGCCCCGCTACTGGCATACCATTTATACCAAGAAAATTCACTTCAATAGGTGCAAACAAATTTTCAAAATTACTCGAGTCCAACGTGATATCTAAATTAACGCGAGTATTTATTTTTGGATAAAGATTCTCCTTCACTTGTTCAACTATCATTTGAGATGTAGAATACTCAGCATCTTGTGCATAAGTGAAAATATACTTTTCAAATAGTCGTTTAAAGTTATTTTGTGTAAATTCTATATCGATAATTTTAGGCTCTGAAAATTGGACTAGATTGCTCGCATAATTTGACAAGTAACTAAGATAACCAAACTGAGTCCATTCAACATTCTTTTGAGAAATAGTGTTTATCTTCTCCAGACTAATATGGTGAATATCGTTCTCTAAGGATTTCAAATAGTTTTTAACCAAATTATACTTCTCAGAACTAAGCAAACTCTTAATGGCCAATAATTTTTCAGAAGAAAACTTAAACATACTTTCTGTACCATTAGACATTAACGTACCGATACTTATCCTTTCTTCCAAGGCCGTATTCAGTGTAATGGATAATATTGAATATATTGTTTTCATTTAATTGACGATAAAAGATTGAATAAACATTCTAAAATAATTGACGCAAGTTTCGTTCCAATCCTCTGTAAATACATTCTTACGAATCCTCTTTCTTAGGTCTTCCGTATTTAAATTCCAAGAATCCGGCACTAAAGCTATTATCTCATCCAACCTCTCTTTACATTCTGAGGTACAAAGGTAAAAATTTTGCACAAGATTTTCTACGATCGCTGGTAACTTGCGTTTTCCTCCAAAAAGAATTTTAGCCAACTCGGTCTTTATGATGGAATCATCCTCTGTTAATTCAGCTATTCCATAATCGAGAAAACTACTATTAAAAATATTGACATGGTCAATGGCGTACAGAAAGTTAAGTTTTTCAGATGACGCATGCAACAATAAATTAAAATTATTATGATTTCTATCCTCATTGGCTAGCCAAATATCGAATAATGCTATTTTTAAAAAATCTTCTTTATTGCCAAGTTTATCCATAAAACCTTTTTGTTTAAAGAGCGAGACTGTAGTAAGGTCAATCTCTTTGGAATCTTCTAGATATAATGAACCAAAACATTCCTTATTAAAAAAGTCATATTGTAATTGAGGAAATTTTTGAAGTGGGACATGATCTTGTTTCACTTGAATAAAGCATACTTCGGGGGTCATTAATTCCCAAATTTGGGCAAACTTTGCTGCTATAAGTTCATTGAAAAGATTAAGTGGTGACCTGTCATATTTACATACCCAATCACGAAAATCATCGCAGGTCACTAAAGCCGGACTGCTCCCCATAGTAGGAAATAATCTATGAATTTCTTCAATTGTTTGCAATGTTACCATGTTCTTTATTGATCGACCTATTTGAGATAAAGTTTTATATTATTTTAGGTTATCACACTTAATTAATCAATCTTTCAGATCAACATTAAAGTAATAATTGGCTCCCATAAATAGTGCCGCAAGATAACGTTTTAACTTTAACTTACCAAGATTCAACGTATTTTTCATTAACGGTTGGAAAAACTCTGTGAATAGCGAAAATATATGATCTTCCATAAGATATAGCCCTAAACAGACATACTTTTAATTGTTAGGCAGGCAATACCGTTTCCCCCTCTAATCTTATTGATCATACAATAACAATCAATTTGCACTATTACACCACCAATGTAACAGTGCAAGTTGATTGTTAATAAATTAAACGCTAACAGCAAATGTAGTGTTACTAAAGTATGGAATGTTGCAAAAGAAGTAAAACGATACTATCGTGGTGCTATAAAAAAAGATAGGAGAAAATAGTTCTTTACAGAGCTTATCTTCCAAAAAAAACTGGATAATTGCATCAAAATTGGCGAAGAACCATTCTGATTTACCGATTACACCTGGCCTTTAAACTAAACTTAAACATATGATTCACTAGTGGTTTGTAGTCTGCCTGAACTGACAAACCACTAGTTATTAGATACTATTAATACGAATTGATTGATTTGGATACTTTCCAGTCATTGCCCACACGCTCCAAGGTAACTAAATCTGTTTTTGTGAAGGTCTCAAATTTCAAAGTCACTTTAGCGACCATATAGTCTGCCGATTCCTCGATGATGTCTGTGCTTACTGCACAGTTTAGCTTTTCGCCTTTTTGTTTTTTCAATAGTTTAACCACTTCGCTACGGCT
>NZ_DLAV01000029.1:0-144596 GCF_002494055.1 Sphingobacterium sp. UBA7038 | reverse complement strand
GCGGGATTTTAAATCCTGCCAAACTCCCTTAAACCCTTCTTTTTTTCAGGGTTCCTTCTTTCGAAGTAACCGTCCCTCCCTTGCGGAGTGGTGCAAAGATAGGGAGTTTATAAACAAACTTCCAAGCCTTTTGTTCTTATTTATTTCATTTTATCCTTAACTACCTGTAACGGTGCAAGATTCTTTTTGTAAAACAGGTGGTCGGAAGGCTGGGAACGTCGGCTCCGGGACAGAATGGGGCCGAAAAGTGGTTTTGGCGTGGACTTCGTGGGAACCGGGACTTGATACAGGCTCTGCAGGGGAAACATGGGGGGCCTGGAAATTGGATCGTACCGCGGACATCCACGGAACCGGAACTTGGTGCAGCTCCGCAGCGGAAACATGGATGGACATTGTATTGTTCGATCTTCCTAAGCCCGGGATCACTTTGTAGCCCGCTCGGCTCAATGCCCAATTGAAGATGGTGCGCACCGGCGCAGCAGATGGACGGGAACGGGAAGATCGCAGAACTCAGCACTCCGGATACCTTCTTTTGCAGCTATACTTTCCTACCTGTTTACTTAGGTTTAGTTTAGGTTTTAGTTAGGTTTTGTTTAGGTATAGTATAGGTTAGAGCTAAACAAAACCTAACTTATTGCTAAGCTAAATATAAACAAAAGCTAACCTAAGGAATAAGAAGCCCTCAACTTTTCTTTATTTACTGGGGAAGCATGGCTCATTTAGGGCAACTAGGGTTCCGGTTGGGGATAGGACTCCGGCTGCTGACAAAGGTCTGCAGGAACCTCCGACTACCCTCCCAGCCCTGCTTCGTACCATGGTCGGGGCAGATTTGCCCTGCAACCGTGTTCTGTCCGTGTTGAGTCCGTGTTGAGTCCGAGTCTAAGCCCGCACTCACCCCGCTGCCAACACGGGCAAATGACGCTCCGAACGCGACCATATTCCCTGGATGCCCCTAAAAAAGGCCAACGCCAATCCGAACCGCAGCCGAAAAATTCCGCAGCGACGCTGCAACACGAAAATAACTCGGAAAAACACGCTATAAAGACAGACAAAATAACGATTCAAGGGTTCACATCAGACTGGGGAATACCTCAATTTAACGATGAAGCGGAGCAGCCCTTGCTTCGGAATACCAACTCAAATGAAAAACTAGCATAGAAACGGATAAACATATAAGGATCTATATTATAAACTAGCCAACATAAAAAATGTACCGCCAACCATCAAAGCCTCATTTGGGCACAGTATTGGAAAATAACATAGATTCAAAAGTCAATAACTGTAAACTGCCGGTAGGACACTGCGAATAGCCAATATGCAAACGAAACCGTATATTCGTAAATAGCAAATTAAAATTTCCCTTATTTTGAACGGACTTTTCAAAATTTACAAAGTTGACGCCGATGAGGCACTGCGCATACAACAATCCAAAAACGAAATACACCAACATGATTTCGAGGAACTGATTATTGGTGTGGCAGGAAAACTCGAACATTTTATCGATTTTAAAACAAAAACCTACACCGCTCCATTTATAAGTTTTGTCACTCAGGGCAAAACGCACCGTGTGAAACCTCTTTTGCACAACAATAGCATTGAATTTTGGGTCATTCGATTTAAAAGTGAATTTATCCCCGAAACAACTTTCCAACTTTATACCCACTTTCATGAAAATGCGACATTGACCTTCGCCAGCCCCAACTGCTTCGGGAGATTGATAGTCTTGTGTGAGCTAATGCAGCAGGAATGCTTACAACATAGCGTAGACTATGCGGTTATCAAGCAGCTATTGAGCACCATCTTTACCATGATTGAATCTGAACGAAAAAGGCAATTTCCAGACAGCCAACAGCAATTGAAAAATCAGAGTACAACGTTCACAAGCTTTCTATCTATACTGGAAGAGAACTACCGCCGTCCTGAAGGCGTTAATTTTTACGCGGAGAAGCTTTTTATGTCGACACGAAACCTAAATTTAATTTGTCAGAGCATATTACAACAAAGCGTTTCTGAGATTATCGAAACACGGAAACTTATTGAAGCAAAAAACCTCTTGTTGACAACGACTAAAACGATCTCGGAAATTGGTTTTGAACTCGGTTACCAAGATAAAGCCTACTTTACCAATGTCTTCAAAAAGAAAGCAGGCATGACGCCTTCGGAATTTAGAAATGAAATCCAAAAACTTATTTCCGAATAGCGTATAACAGATTTCCGAATAGTACAACAGATTGACAGGATAATGATACCGCCTAGCCAAGCCCATCCCCTACCTTTGTAATAAAAATTGACGCAGTCACATCATATCAAATGCGTAGAAAGGATTTTATTAAAATTATGGCAACATTAGCATTAGCTGGAGTAGCTTATAAAGCAAACTCTTTATATAAATTTTCCGAGGAACTGGAGGCAACGGACAAATTTCCGGTCTTATTTTTAGGACATGGAAGTCCCATGAACGCCATAGAGGACAACGAATTTGTCCGGGGATTCAAAAAAATTGGCCAAACTTTCGAAAAACCGAAGGCGATTCTTGTTGTCTCGGCACACTGGGAAACACGTGGAACATTTGTCACAGCGATGGAGCATCCCGCCACCATTCATGACTTTGGCGGTTTTCCTCAGGCGTTATTTGATGTCCAATACCCAGCTCCAGGCAGCCCGGCTCTCGCTTTAGAAACACAGCGTATCGTAAGCAAAACAGACGTTCATCTCGACGACAAATGGGGGCTGGACCATGGATCATGGTCTGTAGTCAAACACCTATACCCTGATGCAGACGTGCCTATTATTCAAATGAGCATCGATTACACACAATCTGCAGCATACCATTATGAAATTGCACAGCAATTAAACACGCTAAGAAAAAAGGGGGTACTCATTATCGGTAGCGGCAATATGGTGCACAACTTACGGATGGTCGCCTGGGACAAACTCGATACGGCAGGCTATGCCTATGAGTGGGCTACGATAGCCAATGAAAAAATGAAGAAATTTATTCAGAACGGCAACCATCAAGCGCTCATCGATTTCAGAAAACAGGGCAAAGAGTTCGACTTGGCAATTCCAACTCCTGAACATTACCTCCCTTTAATCTATACCTTGGGTTTACAGGAGAAAAATGATGAGTTGTTTCTCTTCAACGACAATTCAGTGGCTGGATCGCTGACCATGACTTCTTTGAAAATCGGTTAAGCCTCCAGCATACCTGTCAGGAATATCCAACAATGCCAGCCCATTCCATTAACTGAGAAAAAGGCCAATGGAATGGTCTTGTTGTATACAGGACTCCGCTGAGTTGGAAATAATCTCGAAATTTCCATGACAAAAAGCGTTAGGATTGCAGCGCTAGGATTGATAAATTTGTTTGAAACAAAACAACGTACTTGAACTTAACTCATGGCAACAAAACCTGTTATTGAAATTGAATATTGTCCAAAATGCAATTGGATGCTGCGCGCCGCCTATATGGCGCAGGAGGTACTGAGTTCGTTCACGGATGAGATCCATGGAGTGATGCTGGTTCCCAGCGAAATTGCAGGCCGTTATACCGTACGGGTAGCGGATCAGG
Organism: Sphingobacterium sp. UBA7038; assembly: GCF_002494055.1. Taxonomy (NCBI): domain Bacteria; kingdom Pseudomonadati; phylum Bacteroidota; class Sphingobacteriia; order Sphingobacteriales; family Sphingobacteriaceae; genus Sphingobacterium; species Sphingobacterium sp. UBA7038. The sequence goes on along the minus strand of NZ_DLAV01000029.1, from coordinate 141,025 downwards.
AGATTTTCGATCGAAAAAGAGCGGGTCGATTCCCCGAAATAAAAGAACTCAAACAGCTCATCCGAGATCTAATTGCACCAGATAAATCCTTGGGTCATTCGGACAAATCTCCTTCATCCAACATTTAATTTAGCATAAATCGGATTTTAAAGACTTCTTCTTATTAGCAATTTTGTATAAATTAAATGAACAATCATGACTACTCAACAAGAAGTAGATTTTCAACGTATCGCCAAGGCCATACATTTCTTACAGGAAAACTTTAAGACGCAACCTACATTGGGTCAGATCGCTTCTCATGTTTACATGAGTGAAGCTCATTTTCAACGCATGTTTACCGCATGGGCTGGTACAAGCCCCAAGAAATTCTTACAGTACGTAAGTATAAATCATGCAAAATCATTGCTCAAGGAAAGTAATATCGCCGAAACCACCTATCAACTTGGTCTTTCCAGCAGCAGTAGACTTCATGAGCTATTTATCAATATTGAGGGAATGACTCCCGCTGAATATAAAAATGAAGGCTCCAATCTATTGATTTCCTACGCCTATTATCAGAGCTTATTCGGCACAATGCTAATTGCATCCACTTCAAAAGGTATTTGTCATATTGCCTATGCCGATGACAACTTAACAGCTTTTGACACCCTTCAACAACGCTTTCCGAACGCAACATATCGACAACAGGGAGATAGCATGCACGATAATGCACTCAGCGCATTAAATCCCCAAGACAAAGATATCCGCCAGGTAAAATTACATTTAAAAGGCACTGATTTTCAATTGAAAGTCTGGGAAGCTTTATTAAAAATCCCTATGGGTAACTTAAGTACCTACGGTGCTATCGCTTCTCAAATCGGAAACCCCAAAGCTTCCCGTGCTGTCGGCACAGCTGTCGGTAGCAATCCGATAGCTTACCTTATCCCCTGTCATCGTGTTATACAAAACAGCGGTATATTTGGTGGTTACCGATGGGATCCAATGCGGAAAACAGCGATGATCGGATGGGAGACTTTGCATACGGCTATTTAATAAACACACACAATACGATAAAATGGAACTTTTCGACAATCTCTTCGATGGCAATAGAAATCTACTCCCTTACGATGGGACTGTCAATTATTATGGTAAAATACTGCCTCCACAGAAAGCAAACCACTATTTTGATAGACTCATGGACTCGATCGAATGGGTAAATGACCGTGCTATTATTTTTGGAAACGAAATCGTCACCAAACGAAAAGTGGCTTGGTATGGCGACCAGGCTTTCGAATATAGCTATTCCAACACCACTAAAAGGGCGCTTCCCTGGACAAAAGAGCTTCTTGAGCTGAAAAAGATTGCCGAAGAACAAACACAGGAGACGTATAATTCCTGCCTGTTGAATCTTTATCACAATGGCGACGAAGGAATGGCCTGGCACAGTGACGGTGAAAAAGACCTTAAAAAAAATGGAGCAATTGCTTCTTTAAGCTTTGGTGCTGAACGAAAGTTTGCCTTTAAACACAAAACGAGCAAAGAAAAAATAGACCTCATCTTGGGCCATGGAAGTTTATTGGTGATGAAAGGTCTTACACAAACGTATTGGTTGCATCGGCTTCCACCGACAAAAAAAGCGTTCAGTGCACGAATTAATCTGACATTTCGAAGCATTGATCAGCTGTAGTCTTACAGGCCCAAGGTACGGCTTACAGGAATGGACACCTATTTGTAGGTAAACTTCACAACAGCATTCAGTCATTAATCGTGTCAACCTTTTCAAACATAAAGGCTGACACGATCGATCGGGTTATTTAATAACGTCCCAGCTGTTGTCCTTGGCTGTGTAATCCATAAAAATCCCTCCGTCCAAGGTAATATTTTTCACTTTTTTAGTCGAAGTCCACGTCAGGATTACCTGTATTTCATTGTGTTGCCAAATTGACGGAGTTTGATGTTTTGTCTCCACCGATCCATCCGTATAGGTAATCAACACATCAAACGGAATTGCAAATCCCCCAACATTAGTGATCGTAAGTGTATTTTTACCGGCAAGCTGTTTAAAACCATTCACTTTAAGGTCGATGTAATTATTGGTAAAATACCAATTTTTCCAATACCAATTTAAATTTTGCCCAGCTCCGGCGTTGATGCTGTAAAAGAAGTCCCAAGGCGTCGGATGCTTTCCATGCCATAGCTCCATATAATGATGTAGTGCTTTTTTAAACAGTTGATCGCCCAGATAATCCCGCAATGCAATATAAGACAACGCGGCCTTGATGTAAGCATTGTTACCATAACCTAAACCACTTAACTGAGAGGTCATCGTAATCAGGGGTTGGTCTTCTTCTGTAGAGGGGTCAAAGATATAACGCTTTACACGGGCATCTTTGAAAAGTTCTTTATTTTTTTCGGCACCAATCTCCGCATTTCCGATCCAGAATTCCAATGCAGTAGCCCAACCTTCATCCATATAACCGTATCGCGTCTCATTGATACCCATGTAAAAAGGAAAATAAGTATGTGCAATTTCATGGTCTGCTGTTTGCCGTGCATCCACAAGATTATCTGGAACACTCGAATCGTTGATCATCATCGGATATTCCATATCTGCAAATCCCTGAACGGCTGTCATTGTTGGGTATGGATAGGTGACACCAGGCCAATTTTTAGAAAACCAGTCAATGCAGTATTGTTGCCAGACAATGTATTGTTCAAAATCTGGCGTTCCGGCGACATAACTAGATTGCACACTCACGCGCTTGCTTCCCAAATCTACACTCCCCCCGTCCCAGATATAATTGTCACTCAAGCTGAAACAAAAATCAGGTACGTAGCTTGCTTTGAATTTCCACGTATTCCAGGCTTCTTGTGCTGTCACTTTGCCCGATTTCATTTCGGCATCTGTCGCGATATGTATTGGGGTATCGCTGACTTTTGATTTTTCGAAACGGTCCAGAATAGGTTTCTGCAGTACATCAGCCGCATTGGTCAATTCGCCTGTCGCCCAAACAACAAAGTTCTTCGGAACGGATATCTCAAATTGATAATCGTTGAAACCATTGTAGAATTCTTGTCGGCCATTATGTTCCAAAAGATCCCAGCCATTGTAATCGTCGTATACAGACACACGCGGATAAGAGTAAGCACAATAAAAGGTCGAAGCATTCAATAGCCCTTCACGGTCGCTTTCGACAGATAACGGATATTCCCAGCTAATGTCCAATGTTGCAGTGCTTCCCGGAAGGATTTTCTGCCCAAAATCACCTAACTTCACCGTTCCCCAGTCCTTGCTGTTTACGTCGTAAACTTGACCATTCAATTTAAACGATTTAATCTTTAGGCCCGAAGTCAGGTAATCGTCCGAAGCGTATGCCGCACGTACCGCATTAGGTTTGTGCACATTGTTCACAAATCGGATAGCCAAGCGTTTCAATGTATCAGGACTATGGTTTGTGTACAGAATAGTCTCTGTTCCACTCACCATCTTTGTAGCCGGATCCAACTGCACCCGCACATCATACTTTCCAAAATTCTGCCAATAGTTTTTTCCCGGTATGCCCGTTGTAGTACGGGTCCCCTTTGCGATCGCTTGCTGAATATTCCTTGGGGTATACAGTTCTTGTGCATGAGCAGCCCCTGTCAATAAAAGCAACGTCAATCCGTAATTCAATATAGTGCGTCCTATCATATCCTAGTTTAAATAATCAAACTAAGATAAATTTGCTGTGATTTGCAAGTTTAATTCTCCAGCTTCGCAAGAAAAATAAACTTCTCCAACACAATACCCTATTCGCATTTGTTCAACCATCAAAAAGACAGGCTCCAAGTGCCGGAGAAAACATTTTATTTTTTTTTACGTTTAGTTTTAAGATAAGCCCGAATGTATGCATCAACTTTTACGTTATAACGATTTCTTCCGATACGCTTTTTTAGGAATACTTTTAATTTCAATCCCTACACTCCTTGCAGCTCAAAATGATGTGAAAGCAGACTCTGTTGCACAGTACAAACAGCAGCGTGACTCTGCCTTGGCTAGTCAATACGATATATCGGATCTCATCGGAAGAATAATACATCCCAAACGAAAAAAGGAACATGCAAGTAAACGTTCTCCCATCACCTTAATGCCCAACATTGCCTACAACCCAACCATTGGTGGCCAGATTGGAATCAAGGCTGTCGCCGGGAAAGTACTAGGTGATCCCAAAACAACCACCATGTCGATCGCAGCGACATCCGCCTCGATCACCACGAAAAATATTATGGTCTTCTATATCAGCCACAATGTATTTACTCCGAACAATAAACTAAATTTTCAGGGTGCTTTTGCACTTGTCAAAATGGTGGCTTTAGACGCAGGGCTGGGCATGACTCCCCATGGAAAATGGAACAATGCCGATGAAGAGATTCTTGCCAACCCCGACCATAAGAAATACGGCGCAAAATATAATGCATTTACATTTAATGAAAAAGTCTATAAACGCATCGCCGACGGGCTATTTGTTGGGGCCGGACTGGCGTTTGACTTACGACGGAAAATAACCAGCAGCGGCCCGAATGGCAACGTTACGCCCAACACCATCTACACCGAAAAACATGGCTTCGAGCCCGACAGTTACAATTCCAACGGCCTATTGCTCAATATGCAATATATGACCAGAGACAATCCCAACAGGCCTTACAAGGGTATATATTCGGATATCGGTGTGCGATGGAACACAACGCTGCTGGGTAGCAGCAAAAGTGCAGTACAGCTTACCACCGACTTTCGCAAATACTTTAGTCTATCCCAGTCCGACCCAGCTCATGTACTCGCCTTCTGGTATTGGGGTTCCTATAAACTTGGTGGTACTCTGCCCTATTTTGATCTTCCAGGAACAGGAAGGGACGTAGCCGTCAGAAGCGGCCGCGGTTATACCATCGGTTATTTCAAAGGAATTTCTTTCGGTTATGCCGAAACAGAATACCGCTTCCCAATTTTAAAGAATCGCTTTTTGAGCGGAGCTGCTTTTTTTAACCTACAGACTGCCAGCGACGAACTGGGCACCAAACTTTTTGAAAGGTGGCAACCTGGGGGTGGTGCCGGGTTGCGAGTTCTCTTTAACAAAGCAACACGCACAAATCTATGTCTGGACTATGCCTTTGGAAAATATGGTTCCCGTGGTTTCTTTTTGGGGCTGAATGAAGCTTTCTAATTCCAGGCTGCGGCAGCTTTCTTTGCCATAAAATAACTAAATTAGCCGATGTTATTGCTCTTTCGCTGCATGAAGAGTGACTGCATAAGCATTGACGATACTTCATCATGAATTTAAAAACCTTTTTTCTATACATTCCATTATGTTTAGGTCTCGTTTCCTGTCATCAGGCAAAGACGCCAACACCAACATCAACGAAAAGTGAAGACCAAAAGAAAGAACAAGTAGCCCTTCCTGCCTCCGCGTCGCTCCCATCGGATACGTCGAGCTACGATAGCCCGCGTTTTGAAGGCAGGGTAAAAGAACAAGCGCAGCAGTTAATGGAAATGAATGATGCCGGCCTCTTCGATAAACTTCATCAGAAGTTAACGACAACACTACCGGCGGACCAGAAGGATTATTTTCTTAGGCATCCTACCTTAGCTGTTTTAGCGATCACCAAAGGGAATATCTTTGAAAATGGTGCCAATGACCTTGGGTATATTGTGTACAATAAAGATAATCATCGCATCGAAATCATCCTATTGGATCGTAAGAACAATACATTCAACACACTGTATAAAGAATTAAAAGTTGTCAATACCCTTCAAAATTTGGATTGTTCATCCAGCTTTGGATCGCTCGATTATCTTGTTGCTTCCGAACTGATTTACCAAGAGGATTATATTCGCCTAAACAATTCAAATTACCTGATTGACGACAACTCCTTTGAGGTGACCGATATTTCTACGAACAAAAACTTCGATTTGCAGCAGGGCTGTCTGAACAAAAACATCGCAAAAGATGCCATGGCCAACAGTCTTTGTGTACCGACCAGCTCCGTATACGCGAATTTTCAATGCTTAAAATACAATAAGAAAAAGCAGATTTTTGAAATTTATTTCAGTCAGGAATTTGCAGACTAAGCCGAACTAACCCGAACAATGAAAAGATATTACCTACTTGCTACCCTTGGTTTATGTAGCAAATTATATGCGCAAGAAGTGGATACTACAACTAATCGGCTAGAGCAAGTCGAAGTTAAAGCCTACTTCAATAAACAACCGCTCTTGCGATTGACTTCTTCTGCAGCTGTGTTAAGCAACCAAGCGATCCAATCCCAACAGTCGCCCTCTTTTGTTTCGGCAATGAACAGGGTACCGGGTTTACGGATGGAAGAACGTTCTCCTGGAAGTTACCGGCTTGCACTCCGCGGGAGTATGATCCGTTCACCTTTTGGTGTTCGCAATGTTAAAATCTATCTGGACGACTTTCCGCTTACTGACGCCGGCGGGAACACCTATCTTAACTTGCTCGATCCCTATGCAATCGAGCAAATCAATATCTTGAAAGGTCCGGACGGATCGATCTACGGGGCCAATTCAGGCGGTATACTCTCCTTATATAGTAAAGGATTTGATCAATCTGCAAAACCTGAAGTCAATCTCCAATTAACGGGAGGCTCCTATGGTCTTTTCCAGGAGCAGCTCAATGCAATATTACCCGTCAGCAAGACGCAACAACTTGCCGTCAATCAGAGTTGGACGAGAAGTGACGGTTATCGCCAAAATTCAGCCTTAAACAAAAAGAATATCCAGCTCAATTACAATTGGCAATATGCAAAAACATCCGAATTAAAATTCACGGGGCTCTATTCGGATCTCGGTTACCAAACTCCGGGAGGGCTCACCGCAGCACAAATGGAAAGCGACCGCAGGCAAGCCCGGCCAAAGGGCGGACCAAACCCTGGTGCTGCTGAACAAAAAGCAGCAATCTACGATAAAACATTCTTTGGTGGACTGAGCAACCAGACGCATCTCAGTTCTAAGATGACCTTATTCGCCAGTGTATTTGGTTCATCCAATCAGATCAAAAATCCCTTCATCACCAATTACGAGAAAAGAGATGAAAAGAATTTGGGAACGCGCCTGTATTTATCTTATGTCGATCTGTTGAGCCAAGATTTAAAATATGAAGTACAACTGGGCTTGGAAGCGCAAAAGGGATGGTATGCTATTGACAATTATGACAACGCCCAAGGTGTCGCTACCGATCCTCAGGCCAAGGACAAATTGGAAAACAGTCAGCAATCATTTTTTGCACGCACCCAACTGGAATGGCTAGAGCGTCTCCAGGTAGAGCTGTCGCTCGGATTAAATGAGAATAAAATTGGCTACCAGCAACGTTATCCTGTCGCACAAGAAAACAAAGAAAATATTGATTTCGGGAGTACATGGATGCCACGAGCAGCACTATCCTATTTGATCACTCCAATGCTTGCACTTAGAGCATCGATTTCTAAAGGTTTCTCTGCACCAACTGTTGCTGAAGTCCGCTCGTCAGACAATACAATTAATACGATGCTGAAACCAGAAACAGGTACAAACCATGAATTTGGGCTTCGTTGGCATTTGTGGAATCGCCGGATTATTTTAGATGCAGCGGCCTACACGTATCAAATGAACAATGCCATCATCCGACAGGTACGGGATAATGGTGCTGAATATTTTCAAAATGCGGGTAAAATAAACCAAAAGGGATTGGAAGCCTCGCTATTCATGTATTTGATTAGGCCTCAAACAACCGGTATGGTCCGTAGCCTACAGCTGACCAGCAATTTTTCCTTCAATGACTACAGTTTCAAAACCTATCAGGTAGGCGACAAAAACTATAAGAACAATAAACTCCCTGCAGTTCCTAAAACAGTATGGGTAAATTCGTTGAATATACTTTTCCCGAATGAATTCCAACTGGATCTTCTTTCCAATTTAACAGCAGCCATACCACTGGATGATGCAAACACTGTTTATGCCAAACGGTATCATCTTTTGCAAGCCAAATTATCTTGGAGCAAATCTGTCTGTTCACGGCATAAAATCAGGCTTTTTGTTGGGGCCGACAATCTGCTCAATGAAAAATATAGTCTTGGAAACGATATCAATGCTTTTGGAGGACGGTATTTTAATCCTGCCCCTTTACGTAATTATTATGGCGGAATGAGTTTTAATTTTTAACCAAGCATCATGGAATTCCATCAGTATACATTGACCGATATCGATTTCACCAAGGTGAGCCGTTATTCTTATTTTCCTTGGATGGACCTGACACTGGCCCATTTTCAGGTCAATGCGATGGAAATGGAGGTCAATCAGGCAACTTTTCGGGTACTGGAGAATTATACCGATTTTGAAGTGATGATCATCCATACGTTGCCCACAACAGCCGTCTTTTGCAATTGTCCACAAACAGGATTCTGCCGTCATCAAAAGGCGGCTTTAGGTAAACTATTTACACAGGAGAATTGGCTGGCATTTTTTGATCACAACCGCTATCAGCATCTCCTCAAGAAGGTTGCGGCACAATATGGACTGGAAAAGGAATCGTCTTTAGAAAACTATTTTTCAGCCCAGATCAAAGCAGGGAAGCTTGAGTTTCTATTAAAAGACAAACAGCTAACCTCTATTGATGACTTTGATCTAGTGGAGGAATCTCTTATCCCAAAAAAGGTCAAGACGACGGCCGAACAGCAGCATTATTTTGTGGTGTTAACGCGCAACCGGTACTACAAAAATCTACAAATACTCCTGTGTCAAGCTCCAATGACGAAATCCGGCCTACCTAAAAATCCGATTTCCGCCAGTGAGAGCCAGTCCCGTATCTGGCAAAGCAGCTCGATTGAGGAAATGCAATTTTACACCGCTGTTTACCAATTTTCTCAAGCTGTACAACAGGATATCGAAATCAGCTCCAGTCTGAAGGCGGTTGCAAAAAATCCGTTACACCTCGATTTTTATCTGCATGACTATGAAAAATCCGACAATATAACAGCCTCCACCTTATCGCCGGTTCAATTTAACCTAAACAAAGGTGAAATTAAGCTCTTCATTACAAAAAAAGGTGCGTTTTATACCATTCAAGGAGAAATTCATATTCATACGATAGCCTACAATTTACAGGATTTAGTCGTTCTTTTGGACCATTTCATTCTCATCAAAAATCAGCTTTTTCTGATTGAAAATAGATTTCACCTCAAGTTGATCCGTTTGTTTGGCAACAAAGGTGAGCAATTGTTGATCCATCAGCGTAAGTTCGAAGAATTCAACAGGTTGTTTTTGGAACAGATAGCACATTCCGTGGAGTTAAATTTTAAAGATATTCCCAAAGCAAGCAAGCCACAGTTGAAGGAAAATCTGTATTATCAGGACATGCAGCCATTTTTGTTTCTGGAAGAATCGGAAGATTTTGTCAACCTTATTCCTGTCATGCGTTATGGTGAGGTCGAAATTCCTATTTTAAGTAAGCGGAATATATTTGGTACAGACAGCAAGGGTACACAATTTTTGGTCGATCGGAAACGTGAAGCTGAAACAAAAGTTATTTCCCTGTTACTGAAGCAGCATCCCTATTTTCAGGAGCAAATGGATGAAGGAAGCTTTCAGCATTTTTATTTGCATCGCAAATACTTTCTGGACAGTAACTGGTTTCTGGATGCTTTTGAGGAGTGGCAACATCAGGGTATACAGATCATCGGATTTAATACGTTACGTGGAAATAAATTAAGCCGTTTTAAGGGAAAAATACATGTGGAGGTCCTCAGTGGACAAAATTGGTTCAACGCCAATATACAGGTCAAATTTGGCCCCAAAAGTGTCTCCCTAAAAAAACTTGAAAAGGCAGTACGGAACCGCTCGCAATTCATCACCTTGGATGACGGCACCCAGGGCATTTTACCGCAACAGTGGCTCGATAAATTTGAAGCCTATTTTAATGCAGCAGAATCGATAGCTGATGATTTCATTGAAATTCCAAAATACAAATTCAATGAAATCGATCAACTATTTGATCAGGCGGAGCTAGACCCCATCGTGTTGGCGGAGCTCAGCACGTTGAGAAAGCAGCTCGCTAATTTTTCTTCGCTATCCGAGGTCCAGCTACCTCCAACTTTTGTCGGAAACTTACGCCCTTATCAGCAACAAGGACTACAATGGCTGCATTTCTTGGATGGGCTTAACTTTGGCGGCTGTCTTGCCGATGACATGGGACTTGGCAAAACGATCCAAATATTAGCCTTTCTGGCTACTCAAAAAGCAAAGGGACAATCTGCACCAACATTACTTGTACTTCCCACGACCTTAATTTTTAATTGGCGGCATGAAATCCAGCAATTCCTTCCATCTTTCCAGACGTTGGTTTTAGATGGTCCAAATAGAATGGAAAAAGGGATGCAGTTTGAACAATATGACCTTGTTTTAATTTCTTATCACAACCTGCTGACGGATATCAATATGCTGAAAAAAATAACCTTCAATTATGTCATATTGGACGAATCGCAGCAAATCAAAAACCCGGATTCCCAGCGATACAAAACGGTAAATTTATTAAAATCAAGAAATCGCATTATTTTAACAGGAACTCCTATCGAGAATAATACGATGGATCTTTATGCCCAGCTTTCCTTTATTGTGCCGGGGCTACTAGGAAGCAAAAAATATTTCAAAGATGTCTATACGACTCCTATTGATGCTTTCCATGACCGCAAGAGAAAAAAAATGCTGAAAGAGAAAATAAAGCCTTTCATTCTCCGTAGAACAAAACAGGATGTATTACGTGATCTTCCTGCAAAAAATGAACTGATCCTTTACTGTGAGATGAAAACCGCCCAACGGCGAATTTATGATCTTTATGAAAAAGAGTTTCGGGATTTTATCTCAGCCAAAGATGGCGATGAAATCAAGAAAAGCCCCATGCATGTCCTAAAAGGTCTAACAAAATTGCGTCAGATATGTAATTCAAGCAAACTTCTCCAAAACGAAGATCTGACTACCGCTGCGGACTCTGCCAAAATCGAAATGCTTATCGAGCAGATTCAGCATAAAAAAGACCAGCACAAAATGATCGTGTTTTCACAGTTTGTCAGTATGCTCAACCTGATTAAAGAGGCTTTGGATAAACAGGGGATTCGCGCGTTGATGCTCACGGGCCAGTCCAAAAATCGAGGTAAATTGGTTAGTGACTTTCAATCCGACAAGGATATCCCCGTTTTTCTGGTTAGTCTAAAAGCTGGTGGTACCGGACTTAATCTTACCGCAGCCGATGTAGTGTACCTGGTAGACCCCTGGTGGAATCCTGCTGTTGAACAACAGGCGATCGACAGGATCTATCGCATGGGGCAACAAAAGACGGTTACCGCTGTTCGATTAATCAGCCCTAACACGGTCGAAGATAAAATTCAGACCTTACAGCAAAATAAAAAGGAAATTAGCAACAGTATTCTGGATGAGGGCGGAAGTTTAGATGCCTTTTATCTCGACAAAAGCTATTTAATGAATTTGCTACGCTAAACTATTGAAATCAAAAAAGGGGACATCGATCGATGTCCCCTTTTTTGATATAATTCGTTTTCAGCTGCTCTTTATTTTTTGTCAGAAATGTACGTTTTGTTACCATTTCCGTTGATATAATATTTGCCACCTTTTGGACCGAGATATATTGTATGGCCGTTGTATTTTTCACTTGTTGCTTTATCAGTTGTTGCTACGGCATCCTTTTTAACAGCAGTGGCTTGTTTTTCAGCTTTAGCACTTTCTTTTTTCACGGCTTTTTCCTTCGCTTCCATTGGTGCTGCTGGCGCTGTTTTTGTATCAGCCATCTTTTTCGTCTGCGTTGACTTTTCCTTGACCGCAACTTCCTTCTTCGCTGTAGCTTTCACCGGCGCTGCCTTCGTTTTCGTTTCGGCCTCGTTGGCTTTAGTCTTTACTTTTTGTTCAGACTTTTTGGCTTATTTTTCCATTTTTTTAGGAGCCGTTTGTGCATAGGATTGTCCCAATCCGACTGCAGCGATCAAAGCTAATGCAGCTGTGATTTTTTTGAAACGATTTATTGCTTTCATAACCCAATTGTTATTTAAATAATTGTAAATAAAAGCACAATACAAATGCCATATTTCGATTTAATTACCTGAAAAAATATTTTTTACAAATTTTTAACTTAGCCAAGGAATTATTCGACAACTTGTTTTCTAAATTTCGAATCAATTATATATTTTATCCCCTTTGCATCTATAAATACGGGCTTTCCATGGTAGTGCTCATTGCTCCTTCGATCAATGGCAACACGATACCGGGTGGGTGAACTAGTGGAGCTGTAGGTTATATTTCCAACCGATTCTCCAGGGCTCACGATTACTTCCGAACCTTCATATACGCGCTCACTCACCCTGCCCGTAAAACGCTGTTTTCCCGATGACGTTTTTACTTTCTCCTGCTGTTCCGGCCCTTTATCGATTGGCGCAACGTCTAAGCTCATCACATCTATCTGAGGGCTTAAAGGGAAGAATGGATCTACCCAGCGATATACAAAATGATAATCAGTCTCTAAATTATTAAAAGCATGCATTTGCTGCGCTCTTACAACACTTATCCCGCCTCCTAAAATCAGCAGTGGCAGTAGGCAACGTCTAAAGAAGATTAATTCAACTCTTAACATATCTTTTTTTCCTTTCGTTTAGGTGCTCCCAAATAAAATGCCATCTCTCTCTAAAGCATTCATCTTTAACACATTTTTAACTAAAGTAATTTAGTTTGATATTTAACTATTTTATATTTAACTTTGTACTATGAAAAACGAATCCATGAATCCAGTAAAACCCTTAGTGGATAGTATCATTGCTTTGCGAACGAGCTTAAAACAATACTATATCCAGAAAATAAAGGAACAGCAATTGGATATCACCTATGAAATGTTACAAGTATTGGCAGCACTGTGGAAAAAGGAGCAAATGAATCAGCAAGATATAGCCACAGCAATACAGAAGAACAAAGCAAGTGTCACTCCGTTGATCGATAATCTTTGTAAACGGGATCTGGTTAGACGCGTCAGCGATCCCAATGACAGGCGAAATAATTTAATCGAATTAACGGTAAAGGGAAACGAATATAGGACATTATTAGACCCTGTCCAACAAGACCTCTACCGTGTGATCCTGCAGGAGATATCAGAAAAAAAAGTATTGGAAATTACAGAAACTCTCGAAAAATTGACCGCAATTATTGATAAGCAATAGTATCGGGAGCCTTGATTTTCAGAAAAAAAGAAGATAAATAATTGAGTCATGAGCAATTCAACATTAAGTGAGAAAGAAATAAAACGAAGGCGGAAGATATGGATCATCAACATCCTATCTGCAGTCGTCATTGTGTTTACCATTATCTGGGGTATCTTAGTCTTTTTCCACATCAACGAATCTGTTTATACAGATGATGCCCAGGTAGATGCCCATATTACCCCTATAAATTCGCGTATCAGCGGTTATATCAAAGCAATTCGATTTGATGAGCATCAAAAAGTTCACAAAGGCGATACACTCGTCATTATTGATGATGCGGAGTACAGAATTTTATTACAAAATGCACAAGCCACTCTTGCCGATGCCAAAGCAAGTAAAACTATATCGCAATCTGGAATTGCCATTGCCAGCAATAGTACTGCGATAGCAAATGCCAATATCGATGAGATGAGAGCCCGGCTAGATAATATGGAATTGAATTATAGGCGTTACGAGAGTCTGGTGAAAGATGAAGCAGTAGCGCAATATCAATTCGATCAGGTAAAAGCAGATTATGAGGCCATGTTAGCCAAATATAAGGCACTTTTGGCGCAAGAGCGTGTATCGAAACTTAACACACATGAGTCTGAACAGAAGCTGTCGGTCAATGATGCCTCATTACTAAAGGCCGAATCTGCGATTGATCTAGCCAAGTTAAACCTTTCGTATACGGTTATCACGGCACCGTACGACGGTGTATTGGGACGGCGGACGATTGAAGAGGGTCAATTGGTGCAAAACGGTACGCCATTGGTCAATATTGTACGTGATGAGCAGAAATGGATTACCGCAAATTATACCGAAAGTCAACTAAAAAATATTGCCCTCGGGGCAAAAGTCAACATTGAAATTGATGCATTGGCCGGGAAGACATTTGAAGGTGAAGTAGCCGCCATATCCGAAGCAACAGGATCTAAGTATTCTGCTGTTCCGGTTGACAATTCTACGGGGAACTTTGTTAAGGTACAACAGCGCATTCCGGTTAGAATTAATTTTACAGCATCCAATACCCCAAAAGATCTCGCCATGCTTCGCGTAGGTATGAATGCTATCATACGTATTAAATAATCATGAAAGATCGTATATTCAGAGATTGGTTGAGTTCAGGTTGGGAATTGTTCTTTCTGTTTGTACTCAATATTTTATTTTCGTTCAATAATGGAATCCCAACATCCATTAACACGTATGTCATGAATGGATACGCCGGTATCACTGCAGATCTGAGTATGGCTACATATTGTTATTATGCAGGAATGGTATGTGCCATACCACTGGTATTTAGGTTGTTGAAATTATTTTCCAAAAAGACGATATTAATTGTATCTATCTTCATTATCCTCGCTTCCAATGCGGTTTTGGAACATGCTAATAATGGTGTTAACATCTGTATGGCCACATTTTTTATCGGGAGTGCCAAGATTATTGTCACGATGGCTATCATTGGGGAAATGATCCCTTTTCTCATGCCACGTGGAGAACGGTATCAATTATATGCAGTCTACTACCCCATGACAATGATCATTCCTGCCTTGGCAAGTTATGTATCTGTTCTATTTGCAACACGTTTCTATTGGGAAACTGTCTTTTTATTTCAAAATATACTACTTGCAGTAGCGTTGTTAATCTGCATCATCTTTATGAAATCGTCAGATTTTAAAAAGGTACCGCTGTATCAATATGACTGGTTTGGAAGTATTTTACTTTGTATTTCATTATTGAATTTTGCCTATTTCAGCACATATGGTCTGACACAAAATTGGTTTCATTCCAGGTTTATTTTGGTCACCGGAATCGCATCGCTCTGTTTTTTTATACTTTTTATAAATAGAAGTGTACTAATCCGAAAATCACTCTTAAATTTTGAAGCCTTTTCAACACGGATTCTGCCTATCTCCATTGGAACAATTTTTATTTTCGGCATTTTTTATAGCTCGACCTCGCTGTACTCCTCCCTTTTGGGAATTACGCTTGGTACAAACCCCTTGGAAGTCGCCGAAATAAATACCTATGTAATTCCTGGTTATATGATCGGCGCAGTAATCGCTTATATTTATTTCAAAATAACAAAGAAATGCAAGTTCATTTTGGCATTCTCCGCAGCGTGTTATGCCCTATCTTGCTTTTTCTTTGCAAGGATTATTGACCAACATACAAACTCGGCTTTGTTCTATCTCCCTTTGACATTAAGAGGAATGGGCGTGATCACTTCCTACATTGGAATAGGCGTATATATGGCCGGCAATATTCCCAGTAAATATTACCTCTCTGGCTTAGTATTTTTGATTCTTACACGTTCATTTTTGGTGCCTGTAGTCTGGTCAAACATCATTGCCAATTGGTATTACCACCTACAGATCCTTAATGCCAATAATCTTGCTGGTATAATCGATCGAACAAATAGCTTGGTGCTACAAAGAGGAAATATAATGAAATCGGTCCAAGTCCAAGCCTCGCTACTATCCATACGCGACGCCTACTCCGGGCTATTTATTATCGGGGTAATCCTAACGTTATTCATCTTAATCTTCCCTTTTCATTCTTCGCCTATACGAAGAGTTTTCGACTGGAAGAGAAAAAATGCAACGAAAGAAGCTTTGCAAATTCCTATTTCTTAGTTAACTGTTATAAATTTCAGTAATATACTTGAATACGATACGCTCAGCGATTGCGTACTTATCGAAAAGTGTACGGAGATCGTCATAGAGCGTTTTGTTTTCAGCCTGCTCTTTTGGAAAATAGGATGATGAACGTACTCTTCCCAAGAACGACCGAAGATCCAATATCTGTTGGTTTGGCAAGGTTATTTTGATCATTGGACGTGGTGAAAAAAATTGTTTGAGATCATCGTCACTGATATTTTTGTGACTGACAGATTGATAGCTTGGTATATGGCTGAGCAGAAAATCTTCGTATTCCTGTTGAAAAGCGTCGTCCGGATCACGCTGGTTCCAAACCAACACAATATGTCCATTTTCGGTGAGGATGCGGGCGAACTCCCTTTTACATGCATCCCGATCAAACCAATGAAACGATTGACCCGCAAAAATAAGATCGACACAGCCAGACTCAATGGATGTACTTTCGCCGGTGGCATTCAGCGCGATTAAATTCCGATAGGTTTTAAAATGATGCAATAAAGATTCACGCATTTTCCGATTGGGTTCAACAGCAAAAACGTCATTTCCATTTTCGAGAAAAAGTTGCGTAGATAGCCCAGTGCCACTACCAATATCGGCAACCAACCATTTTTTATCCAGCCCTATCTGTTCTTTAAGTACTTGAATAATCTCTTTTGGATAACAAGGTCTAAATTTCTCGTAATCGACAACCCGGTCTGTGAATCTATCAATACTGTTTTTGTTCATACTAAGAATTACTGTAACTAGTCGATTATACCTTCGTCTTTAAAACTATAATAGCCGTTATCGGTAAAGATTAAATGATCGGCAACTCTAATATCCATAATTTTAGAGGCTTCAACAATTTTTTGCGTCAGAATTTTGTCAGCATTGCTGGGATACAAGGTGCCCGATGGGTGGTTATGAACTAAAATAATGGCATGTGCTTTAAGGCTGAGTGCGGAGCGTAAAATTATCCGGACATCGACCGGCGTAAAATCATTACCACCACGGCCGATGAGCTGTTTGTCCAATATTTTATACCCCGTATTCAAATACAGAGTCCAAAACTCTTCATGAGGCAGATCCTGCAGGATGGGTTTCATCAAGTTGTAAACGAAGCGGCTGCTATTTACCAGCTTTCGTTCTTCTGCAGGCAGGTCGTTTTTGCGGCGGGCGAGCTCCAATGCCGCAATAATGGCGATGGCTTTTGCTTCACCTATCCCTTTATATAGGCTCAGTTCCGAGACCTCCATCATCGAAAGGGTGTGCAGGTTATTTTTGACATCAGCCAATATGCGTCGACATAATTCGACAGCACTTTCATTTTTGGAACCAGAGCCGATCAGGATAGCCAATAATTCGGCATCTGTAAGCGCCCTACGCCCCTGGCTCAATAGCTTCTCTCTCGGGCGGTCGGCCTCTGCCCACTCCCGAATGACTAGTTTGTACGGATTTGACATCTAAAGTTAATTATAATTGGCTAGCGTACATAAATATACAAAAAATAGCTAATTAATATCCTGAGAAATACACAATCTATCAATTAAAAAAAATTGGCAATCGCGATTTACTTCACATTTCACTCTGAAACGTTATCTTTGTATTTCATAAAAATTTTTGAATATGAGTAAAGCGATTATTAAAACAGAAAAAGGCGACATGACTGTGGAGTTCTACACAGCTGATGCTCCAAATACAGTAGCCAATTTTATCAAACTTGCTAAATCAGGATATTATGATGGATTAGCGTTTCACCGTGTGATCCCTGATTTCGTTATCCAAGGTGGATGTCCAAATTCACGTGAAGGTGCTGCTGGAATCCCTGGAACAGGTGGACCTGGTTATAAAATTGACTGTGAACTAACAGGCGAAAACCAATACCACGATAGAGGTGTATTGTCTATGGCTCATGCAGGTCGTAATACAGGTGGTTCGCAATTTTTCATCTGTCATAGCCGTAACAACACTGCGCACTTAGATCGTAACCATACTTGTTTTGGAAAAGTAATCGAAAACGTAGACATCGTTGACGATATCAGACAAGGTGACCGTATTTTATCAATTGAAGTTATCGAAGATTAATTCTTGGAGATTTAAATAATATTAAAATGAATTTAAGAGCATTAGTATCCGTAACTGGTAAACCAGGATTGTTCAAATTGGTTGGACAAAATAAAGGTGGTTTTATTCTAGAAACCCTTGATCAAGCAAAAATTAAAACTGTAGTAAGTTTATCTTCTACAAAAATGGCGACTTTGGAAGATATCACAATCTATGGTGAAGAAGAAGAAATTCGTCTATTGAATATTTTTGAAACAATCAAAGAGAAAGGCATCGCTCTACCAGATACAAAATCTGATGGCGCTACTTTAAGAAATTTCTTCCGTGAAGTAGCTCCTGGCCATGATGAATCACGTGTTTATTCTTCGGATATTAAAAAGGTAATCACATGGTACAACATTATCAAGGAATTCCCTTTATTTGAAGAAGAAGCACCAGCTCCTTTAATGTAAACTTTTACATATAGCCCAAATAAAAAAGGAGTTGATCAAATGATCAACTCCTTTTTTATGGTGTTTTCTTTTCAATGATGTTTCCTTGATGTGTTGTTTCCTAATGAAACACTACATAAAGTACATTTTTTTCGATGTTCTTTTGATCCTTGGCCCCATCAAGCTTAACATGTGCTTTTGTTACCTCAAATTCTTTGGGTTCAAATTTCTTTTCGACAACGGCAGTGGTCGTAAAGCGCAAAAGGGAATTTTCATCCGCATTGAGATAGGCATCAATTTCAAGTATGCCTTCGTTTTCGTCAAACACATAAGGATGCAACACATTGATTCCTTTCGGAATACGTGGACTTTTCCAGACAACAAATTTAGGGAGCGTCTTATCGCTTGCATCAATTTTATTGTAAATAGCCTGCTGACAGGTAATTCCGGCAATTACTTTTGTTTTTCCGGTCTTATCGATCATATACTCTTTGGGATTTATGCGTATCTGCACTTTCGCCAATCCATTAAGTCTCCCTTCAGGATAGTTCAGCCCTACATGGATAGCCTCATTTTCGCTATTTGCTAGAAAAACCTCGCCTAAGCCTTTGTTATAATTCACATAATTTTCCAGGCGGTAAGTCAGGCCTTCAGCATTCGATTTTGCTTGCTGTTGATCAAATTTAATTTCCATCTTGCGTAAAGGAACAAGCATCAGCTCCATGCGCTGCAGGGGATTTTCAATATCAAAGCTATCTTTCTTTATCTGTTCCGCCTGAGGTAGTGCGGATATCGCTTTCCACAATGCAGCAGGTGAACTATCATTGGTCAGATTCATCAACTTGATCAGTTCAGCAAAAGGCATATTAGGAAAAGTAACTTTTTGTACGATTACCGCAGCATTGATCCGTTTAGAAGAGCGGATATCCGTTGTTGTATTTGATTCTTCATGTAGCTTAACCTCTTTAGGTGTAGAGGATTGACAATTGTGAAAAAGAAGCACTATGCCTAATAATGGGAAAACTAAGGCGTACTTTTTTAGATATTTTTTCATATCTATAGCTGTTTAAATGTAGTATAGACAAATTTACCTTATTTGACGCAGATATCACAAAAAAAGCCCCAGAATTTATATCCGGAGCTTCTTTTATCTTACACTAGCACATAGGCTATTCGCTTTAATTAATGACCTTTTGGTTCGGCATCGATACGTTTAATATCTGCTCCTAATTTACGCAAGCGTTCTTCGATATCTTGATAGCCACGTTCAATCTGTTCGATATTGTGGATCACAGATTTTCCTTTAGCAGATAGGGCTGCAATCAATAAAGAAACCCCGGCACGAATATCTGGCGAAGTCATCTCAATACCTCTCAGATGATGTGATTTATTCAGTCCAATAACGGTTGCGCGGTGCGGATCGCACAAGATAATCTGAGCCCCCATATCGATCAATTTGTCCACGAAGAACAAACGGCTCTCGAACATTTTTTGGTGGATCAATACGTTTCCTTTTGCCTGAGTCGCCACAACAAGTACGATACTTAATAAATCGGGCGTAAAACCTGGCCAAGGTGCATCTGAAATCGTCAGGATAGATCCATCGATAAATGTATCGATTTCATACGATTCTTGCGCTGGAATAAAAATATCATCACCGCGTAATTCAAACTTGATGCCTAAGCGCGAAAATACAGATGGAATAACACCCAGTTCTTCAAAACAGACATCTTTAATGGTGATTTCTGAACCTGTCATTGCTGCAAGGCCGATGAAAGAACCTATTTCAATCATATCAGGCAACATGCGGTGTGAAGTTCCCCCCAGACGCTCTACGCCTTCGATGGTCAACAAATTAGATCCAATACCGGATATTTTAGCCCCCATGCGATTCAACATCTTACATAGTTGTTGTAAATAAGGCTCACAAGCAGCGTTGTATATCGTTGTTGTCCCTTTTGCCAATACAGCAGCCATCACGATATTTGCCGTACCCGTTACAGAAGCTTCGTCCAAAAGGATATAACTTCCTTTTAACTCCGTTGCATCAACGTTAAAAAAATGGGTAGTCGCATCGTACACAAACTTAGCACCCAATTTTTCAAAACCCAAAAAGTGGGTATCTAATCGTCTACGTCCGATTTTATCACCCCCCGGTTTCGGAATAGCGGCTTTTCCGAATCGAGCCAACAAAGGACCGACAATCATGATAGAGCCACGCAACCCACCGCCTTTTTCTTTAAATTCGGGTGACTGGAAATAGTCTATATTTATATCTTTAGCTTCAAAAACGTATGTGTCCTTATCTATGCGATCAATTTTAACACCTAAAGCAGCCAATAGATCGATCAACTTATTGACATCCTTAATATCTGGGATATTACTGATGGTCATAGGTTCTTCTGTCAGTAAAACTGCAGAAAGGATCTGTAAGGCCTCATTTTTTGCTCCTTGAGGAATAATCTCTCCCTTTAACGGTTTTCCACCGATTATTTCAAATGCGTTCATTTATATATAAGTGATATCTTCTTAGTGTCATACCCCTGTTCTTGTATTTGTCTCGGGATATTTAGCCTTCCGCCCAACATACCGGGATCGGAGACCAAAGAACCTTGTTTTTTTATAAAACAGCGCGATTCTTAAAAAAAGAAGGCAATTGTAAAGAAATCTGTTAATCACTTCGCAATTGCCTGCTTCTTTAAACAAAATCTTTAAGAACTAGCCTCGTTTATTATTATAATTACCCTGCGGCTTTCTGTTTCTGTTATTGTTGTTATTGTTGTCCCTACCGTAGCTGTTGTTATTGTTGTCTCGACTATAGCTGTTGTTATTGCTTCCGTAGTTATTGCGCTTCGTATTATTGTTGTTGTTACTTGTCATACGAGGCTTGCCTCCACCTTTCGACTGGTGACCGGAATTATTATTATTGTTATTGTTATTATTTCCGCCTGAGTTACTGTTAGCCGGACCTTTAACGCGATTTCCCGGAGGCGGAGTTTTAAAGTCAAGTTTGGTCAATACGGTACCTTCTGGTAAGGTCAATTGATAACCTGACAACTCTTTGAGATCCTGGATGATCAACTCGTCTGAAACAGAATCCTTATTCCAGGTCAGGTAAGCCATTTTCATAAAATTAGCGATACCGATGACCATCTGCTCTCTTTTGGCTTCGTCATTGGCCAATAACGCCTTTTCAATCATTTTCTCTACGGTAAAACCATAGTGCTTGAATCTAATGGAATGCTGCGGATAGCCTAAATGCTCAACTTCGTGTTTCACACTTTTCGCTGTGGCAATTGGATAAGGCGAGTCGATATCCAATTTAAAATCAGAGATAATCTGTAGGTGATCCCACAGTTTATGTTTAAAATCAGACACGTCTCTCAAATGTGGGTTCAATACCCCCATCATATCGATTACAATCTGCGCATGTTTATTTCTTTCTTCCTTTGTGGGTAAAGTACAGATGTAATCTACCATATTTTGCACATTGCGACCATATTCTGCAAGGATCAATTTTGGTCTAGTGCTGTTGTAGTCAAAGTTCATATAGCTAATATAAGTACCTAATTAAACGATTAAGATATCGTTTTGGTATTTTATTATTGAATTATTCTAAGTTTTGCAAATTTAAGCAACAATTGTTTCTGTCCCAATTCCTTAAAGAAAATAGTTGCTTTTATATCTCCTTTGTTTCCTTCGAGATTCACAACTTTGCCAAATCCAAAGCGTTCATGTTCAACTTCCATGCCGACCTGAAGATTTGATGTATCTGAAGGAGCAAAACCCGCAGTAGGTTTGTGGGCTTTCGGCAGTATCGATGTCGTTTTAACCATGGGCTTAGGCTTAGGTTTAGAAAACGTATCATCACTGTCCTTTTGCTGCCATGCAATTCGTTCGCCTTGAAAACTTCCGGCTGAGGCAGAAGTTTGTCGTGGTTTAAAATCCAATGCAAGACATGCCGGATTCAATTCATCCAAGAAGCGACTGGGTTCGCAGTTATTCAGCGTTCCCCAACGATATCGCGAAGTAGCATACGAAAGTAGTAATTTTTTTTCAGCTCTCGTAACGGCAACATAAAAAAGTCTTCGTTCCTCTTCCAGTTCCGACCTGGAATTCAACGACAACTGGGAAGGAAATAGGTTTTCTTCTAAGCCTACAATAAAAACAATCGGAAATTCCAAGCCTTTGGAAGAGTGGATGGTCATCAATGATACAGTATCCGCATTTGGATCTTTATCATTATCGTCGTTTGTCAACAGGGCAATATCCTGCATATAGACATCAAGTCCACGTTCTTCGATATCTTCCCGTTCCGAAAATTCCTTGATACCATTGAGGAGTTCCTGGATATTTTCGTAACGTGCCAACCCCTCTACCGATTTGTCTTCGTACAATTCTTTCAGAATACCGCAGTGCTGCGCAATATGCATTGCGGTATCAAATGCGTTATTGTTTTTGGCCAGGGCCTGAAAACTCTGAATCATCTGTGCAAAACCACCGACAGACGTTGCGCTACGCCCATCTAGAAACTGGGCTGCATTTGCAACAACATCCCATATACGATACTGATTCTGATCTGCAGCGATCATGATCTTTTCCATCGTCGTATCCCCTATCCCTCTACGCGGGTAATTGATCACACGCTTGAGTGCTTCCTCATCATTCGGGTTGAAGGTAAGTCTGAAATACGCGATCAGATCTTTAATTTCTTTCCGTTGATAAAAAGACGTACCACCATAGATTTTATAAGGGATATTGATTTTGCGTAAGGCCTCCTCCATAGCCCTGGATTGGGCATTGGTACGATACAGAATAGCAAAATCCTTATAATTAAGCCCTTTTAACGATTTCTCTTCAATGATCTGGTCGGCGACGATCTTACCTTCCTCATTGTCAGAGAAAGCACGTGAAACCTTGATCTTTTCGCCTTCTTCATTATCCGAGAAAACATTTTTCTCCAATTGATTCTGATTATTGGCAATCACCGAATTGGCCGCATTCACGATCATCTTCGTAGATCGATAATTCTGCTCCAGTTTAAAGATCTTCACATCCGGATAATCTTTTTGGAAATTCAGGATATTCTGAATATTTGCGCCACGAAATGCATAGATTGATTGTGCATCATCCCCAACCACACAGATATTTTCGTTGACTGCTGCCAGGCGTTTGACAATAAGGTATTGCGAGAAGTTGGTATCCTGGTACTCATCGACCATCAAGTAACGAAATTGATGCTGGTATTTATGCAGTACCTCTGGATGTTTATTTAACAATACATTCGTTTTAAACAACAGATCATCAAAATCCATTGCCCCAGCACGGTAACAGCGCTGTGCATAGGTCATATAAATCTGTCCCAGTTGACCACGACCATTGGAAATATCCTCGGCCAATATGGCTTCATTCTTATTATATTCCTGCGGTGAGATCAGGTTATTTTTTGCCTGTGAGATACGTCCGTACACATGATTGACATTATACAGCTTATCATCGAGATTCATTTCCTTTAAAATGGCACGCAACAAACTTTTGGTATCATCCGTATCGTAGATGGTAAAGTTTCTGGGATAACCGATCAATTCAGCTTCTACACGGAGTATTTTTGCAAACACCGAGTGGAATGTTCCCATCCAAATATTTTTCGCTTCGCTCCCAACAACAGAAACGATACGCGCGCGCATCTCTTTGGCCGCTTTGTTGGTAAATGTTAATACCAAGATATTGAATGGATCAACACCTTTTCGAATCAAGTGTGCGACACGATAGGTAATGACCCGTGTTTTTCCTGAACCAGCTCCCGCAACAATCATCACAGGACCTTCTGTTTGCTCTACGGCTCCTCGTTGTGAAGGGTTTAAACCCGCTAAATAATCCAAATTAACTCCTTAAATTTTAAAACCTGAGAATAGGGTATAAAAGTACAAATTTCCTGTTGATCACTCAGGCTATTTTGCTAATATTTTTACACAAAAAAAACCGATAATCAAGATTATCGGTTTTTATATCATCCAAGCAACATCTAGCCTCTGCTGTTATAATTTGGTGCTTCCTTCGTAATGGAAATATTATGTGGATGGGACTCTCTCAGCCCTGCTCCTGTAATACGGACAAATTGTGCTTCCTGTAATTTTTCAATTGTTGCAGCACCACAGTAGCCCATAGAAGCGCGTAATCCACCAATGTATTGATAAACAACCTCAGCCAATGTACCTTTATAGGGAACACGTCCCACAATACCTTCGGGAACCAATTTTTTGATATCATCTTCTACGTCTTGGAAATAACGATCTTTCGATCCTTTTTCCATGGCTTCGATTGAGCCCATGCCGCGGTAAGATTTAAACTTACGTCCTTCATAGATAATTGTCTCTCCAGGAGCTTCTTCCACGCCTGCGAATAGAGAACCAGCCATAATTGTGCTTGCTCCGGCTGCGATTGCTTTCGCAATATCACCAGTCTGTTTGATACCTCCGTCTGCGATCAATGGCACGCCAGTTCCTTTAAGGGCTTTGGCAACTTCATATACGGCATAAAGCTGCGGAACACCGACACCAGCGATAATACGGGTTGTACAGATAGAGCCCGGTCCGATACCTACTTTTACAGCATCTGCACCTGCTTCAGCCAAAGCTGTTGCTGCTGCACCTGTTGCAATATTTCCAACGATTACCTGTAGGTCAGGGAACTGCGATTTCACCAATTTCAACTTATCGATTACACCTTTAGAATGCCCATGTGCTGTATCGATTGTAACCACATCCACACCTGCTTTCACCAAAGCCTCCACGCGGTCAAGGGTATCTGGTGTAACGCCTACTGCCGCACCAACCAATAAACGACCATGGCTATCTTTGGCAGCATTTGGGTAATGCTTATATTTTTGTATATCTTTAAAGGTAATCAAGCCTTTCAAAATACCTTCTTCATTGACTACTGGAAGTTTTTCGATTTTTTCGTTTTGAAGAATTTCTTCCGCTTTCACTAAATCCGTTCCTTCGGGAGCAACCACAAGATTTTCCTTGGTCATCAATTCATTGATGGGACGGCTCATATCTTTTTGGAAACGAAGATCACGATTCGTCACAATACCGACCAATTGACCTTTTTCGTTCACAACAGGGATTCCACCAATCTTGTGCTCCTTCATAATATTGAAGGCATCACCCACCGTTGCTGTTGCCAATAACGTAACTGGATCCTGAATCATACCGCTCTCAGAGCGTTTTACTTTACGTACTTCAGCAGCTTGTTCTGCAATAGTCATGTTCTTATGTAACATACCAATACCGCCAGCTTGTGCAATCGCAATCGCCAAATCAGCACCGGTTACCGTATCCATTGCTGCAGAAACCAATGGAATATTTAATTTGATTTTTTTTGTTAGCGAAGTGCTCGTATCAACGTCACGGGGTAAAATTTCAGAATAAGCTGGAATTAATAAGACGTCGTCGTAAGTGAGACCTTCTGCTACGAATTTTTGTGGATCTAATTGCATGGCAAATATGTATTGGGTTTTCTATTTGCCAGGCAAATTTAAGAAAAATAAGCAATAATAAAAAATAAAAGATACAAATTACAATCGGAAGACAAATTAGAAACGTTATGAATTAAGACTACATGACGGCCCCTATGTTGGCAATATCATTTTTTGGCAAGCTATTTGCTTTTGTGTAACACGAAAAGTTATTTTAATTAATGAAAATATAAAGATAAGATAATTATGAAAAAGACATTACTCTCATTAGCTGCCGTCGCAGCATTAGCATTTGGCGCACAGGAAGCGAAAGCTCAGTCTCCATTCAGATCAGCGATAGGTGTTGTATTCGATGGTACAACAACTGACTTATGGGGTGTTCAATATAAGCAATCTTTTGGCGGTGCCAACATGGGACAAGCACAGGTGATGTTTGACGACCACGTGGTTGCTGTAGGTGCAGACTACCAATATGCAAGACCCTTCCAAGGCGTGAATGGTTTGGGATGGTATGCCGGCGTTGGTGCACAATTGACATCTATCGACGTAGGAGATAATATTACAAATGTTGCTTTACGTCCTCAACTAGGTTTGGAATTCAAAATTCCAGTTGCTCCGATTGCTTTCCACGCAGACTGGAAACCAGACTGGAGATTGAATCACAATAGTGATTTTGATGCATCAACATTTTCTTTTGGTATCAAATACACATTGAAATAATATAAGCAACTAAACAGTGTAAAAAGGTCCTTCTCGTCTTGAGTAGGGCCTTTTTTTATAAATAAAATCAATTAATATTTCTTTTTTTCTTCAATTCTCCTATTTTTATGCCGTTGACCTAATTGGCATAAATAAAACTTTTCATTCTACAAAAATTTTATACCTTTGCCATTCTTGGTAAAATGTGATTAAACGAGAACTAATTATCAATTACATAAACAGTATTTAACATTAAAATTAATACAATTATAACAGACGATGCAAGGTAAAGGGCTGATTAAACTTTTAGTGATAGTGGTGTCATTAGCGTGTCTATACTCCCTATCATTTACTTGGGTGACCCGCAATGTGGAGCGAGATGCTGAGAATTTTGCCAAAGGAGACTTGGCAAAAGAGAAAAGCTATCTCGACTCAATGGCAGGTGAAGTAGTGTACAATTTAGGTTTTGCAAAATACACCTATCGGGAAGCTAAAGCAAATGAACTCGCTTTGGGATTGGATTTAAAAGGCGGTATGAACGTAACCATGGAGATCTCATTGGACGAATTGATCCGCAATTTGGCGAACAATCCAAAAGATGAGAAATTCAACAAAGCGTTGGAACAGGCAGTGGCAAAAAGTAAAACGAGTGCAAAAACAGTCGTTGCTTTATTTATGGAGGAATACAAATCCATCGGTGCGACAACGCCACTTTCAACATTCTTCTCAACAAAAGACAATGCTTCTTTAATTAAACCGGGTGATTCAGACTCAAAAGTTGAATCATTCCTTCAAAAAGAAGCAGACAATGCCATCCAAAATTCTTACAAAGTACTTCGTACGCGTATCGACAAATTTGGCGTTGCATCTCCAAACATTCAAATTCAACAAGGTACAAACCGTATTTTAATCGAATTACCTGGTGTAAAAGATGAAAGCCGTGTTCGTAACCTATTACAAGGTTCAGCTAAATTGGAATTCTATGAGACCTATACGAATCAGGAAGTTTATCCAATATTAGAAAATATCGACAAAACTTTAGCTTCAACGTTAAAAGCTGCTCCAGCAGCTACGACAAATGCTGCTGCAGATACAAGCAAAAAATCAGATGATTTATTGTCTAATCTAACCGGTGGTAAGAAAGATGCTAAGAAAGACAGTGCTGCTGTAAATCTAGGTCAGAAAAATCCATTATTTGAAGTATTACGTCCAGCAGTTTATATGGGCGAAAACCAACAAATGGCGCTTATGCCAGGTTCAATGGTTGGTATTGCTTCTTTAAAAGATACAGCAAAAGTAAATGCTTATTTACAACGTCCAGAGGTAAAATCAATCCTACCTGGAAACTTAAAACTTTTATGGGCTGTAAAACCTGAGCAAAAGACACCTGAGCAACTATCATTATATGCAATTAAGGGGGCTGGACAAGACAACGGTGCTGTATTGACAGGAGATGTCATTACGGATGCAACAGCAAACTTTGATGAGAAAAATCAACCTGTGGTTGGTATGCAAATGAACAGCGAAGGTGCACGTGAATGGAAGAAAATTACTGCAAAAGCGGCTCAAAACAGAGATGCAATTGCGATCGTTCTTGATAATGTGGTTTATTCTGCTCCTTCTGTAAACGGTGAAATCCCAAATGGTAGTTCATCAATCTCTGGATCCTTTACGGTAGAAGACACCAAAGATTTAGCAAACGTATTGAAAGCAGGTCGTCTTCCGACAACTGCTAAAATCGTTGAAGAAGCTATTGTGGGACCTACTCTAGGTCAGGCTGCCATCGATGCGGGTGTTAACTCTGCTGTTATCGGTATTATCGTAGTAATGATCTTTATGATCGCTTACTACAATACTGCAGGTATCGTGGCAAACATCGCGGTGTTGTTAAACGTATTTATCATTATGGGGGTATTGGCATCCTTAAATGCTGTACTCACCTTACCGGGTATCGCGGGTATCGTATTAACGATGGGTACTGCGGTCGATGCGAACGTCTTGATTTATGAACGTATCCGTGAAGAACTGGGATTAGGAAAATCGATCCGTCAGGCTGTTGCAGATGGTTACAAACACGCTTTACCTTCCATCCTGGATTCGCAGATCACAACGTTTTTGATCGGTATTATCTTATTCTTATTTGGTAGCGGTCCAATCTTAGGTTTCGCAACAACATTAATGGTGGGTATCATTACTTCATTGTTTACTGCGATCCTTGTTACTCGTGTTATTTTCGAATGGATGTTGGCGAAAGATTTCAAAATCAAAGTCTCTTTCCCTTGGTCTGCAAATACCTTGCATAATGCAAACTTTAAATTCGTTCAGAAACGTAAAATCTTTTATGCGATTTCAATCGTTGCCGTGTTAATTTCTGCGGCATCAATTTTCACAAAAGGATTCAGTTTAGGTGTAGACTTCCAAGGTGGCCGTACGTATACTGTCCGTTATGATAAACCTGTGGACTTGGAAGCTGTACGTACAAACTTGGATGATATCTTCCAGAAAACAACTGAAGTAAAAGTCTTTGGTGCATCCAACCAACTGCGTATAACAACAACTTACCATATCGAAGAAACTTCGGACACTGCTGATAAAGAGGTATTGGACAAATTAAACCAAGGTTTATCAAAAGTAGATGCTTCCAATAAACATGAGATCCTTTCGTCTCAAAAAGTTGGACCAAGTATCGCTACCGACATCAAATCTAGAGCAACCAGTTCCGCAGTTTTCTCTATCATCATTGTTGCAGCTTACATCCTGATCCGTTTCCATAAATGGGAATATTCAGTTGGAGCAGCTATTGCAACAATTCACGATGCGATTATTTTATTGGGATTATTCTCAATTTTGGATGGTATCGTACCATTCTCATTGGATATTGACCAACACTTTGTGGCAGCGATATTAACTGTAATTGCCTACTCGGTGAATGATACAGTGGTTGTATTTGACCGTTTACGTGAATTCGTATCGAAACCAAATGCGCATAATGAAGATCTAGGCGATGTGGTAAACCATGCGATAAACTCTACTTTAAGTAGAACAATCATCACATCATTGACAATCGTGTTTGTGCTTGCTGTATTGTTTATCTTTGGTGGTGAAGTTATCCGTGGATTCTCATTCGCAATCTTAATCGGTGTTATCGTAGGTACATATTCATCGATTATCTTAGCGGCACCTTCGGTATATGACTTACGTAAAGGAAAGCATTTAGCAGAAGGTAATACAGCTAAAAAAGCTGAAGTCGTAAGACCATAATAGCTAATGTTAATAAAATAAAGAAGGGCGTTCGAATGAACGCCCTTTTTTTATTGCATTCAAATTACTTGTCACACTAAATATTTTAAATATATTTGTTACACTAAATATTTGTATGCTAAACGAAAAATTTGACCGCTACTCTTTCATCTTGGACCAAACGGCCAAGAAAGTAAAACAGTTCGCCCAATCTTCTTTTGCGGAGAAAGGATTTGATATTACTGTAGACCAATGGACCATCTTAAAGGCTTTATACGAAACAGATCAACTTTCACAAAAAGAATTGGCAAAGCGCTGCGGAAAAGACCAGCCCACACTGACACGGATCGTTGATATCCTTCTTAAAAAAAACCTGGCCGAGCGGATTACTGACGAAACTGACCGTCGAAGTCTCTACCTTCATTTGACAGAAGAAGGAAAATTAAAAGTAGCATCGCTAACGCCGCTTGTTACAGAGATTCGCATGAAGGCCTGGGAAAATCTAGCAGACGAAGATTTCGAAGCTTTTACAAGAATTTTGAATACAATATATAACAACTTAAATATAGAATAGCTATGATAAATACGGATATCTGTATCATCGGAGCAGGACCTGTTGGCCTATTCGCAGTTTTTGAAGCTGGACTTTTAAAAATGCGCTGCCATTTGATCGATGTACTACCTCAAGTGGGCGGTCAGCTTTCGGAGATCTACCCCCATAAACCTATCTACGACATTCCCGGTTATCCAAGTATCACTGCGCAGGAATTGATCGATAAACAGCTCGAACAGATTAAACCCTTTGACCCCACATTCACCTTAGGCGAGCGAGTGGAACATATCACAAAACAGGACGATGGTTCCTTTATCGTAGAAACCAATGATCATACGATGGTCCATACACAGGTCATTGTCATTGCCGGGGGATTAGGCTGCTTTGAACCGCGCAAGCCAGAAATCCCAAACCTTCATCTCTTTGAAGGAAAAGGCGTCGATTATATGGTAAAAGATCCCGCCAAATACCGGGATAAAAAAATCGTCATTGCCGGTGGCGGTGACTCCGCGCTCGACTGGACTTTCCATCTTGCAGATATTGCGCAACAGGTCACTTTAATCCACCGAAGTGACTCCTTCAGGGGTGCCCCAGACTCGGCTGAGAAAGTGTTCAAATTGGCCAAGCAGGGTAAGATCAACCTATTATTGTCTCACAATCTGACCAATATCCATGGCAATGGCTACTTGTCCCATGTTGAAACCACAAATAAAGAAAAAGAAGTCATTGCTACAGATGCAGACTATTTTATTCCTTTATATGGTCTTACACCGAAGCTTGGTCCAATTGCAGATTGGGGATTAAATATCGATAAAAATGCCATAGCGGTCGATACGTTCGATTACTCGACCAATATCGAACGAATCTATGCTATTGGAGACATCAACACCTATCCAGGTAAACTGAAACTCATTCTTTGTGGGTACCATGAGGCTGCACTAATGTGTCAAAGTGCGTTCAAATTTGTGTATCCAGATCAAAAATTGACATTCAAATACACAACAGTAAACGGTATAAATACTTTCTAGCCATGGACGATAATTTAATTCAAGTCACTGTTATAGATCGGGATGGGACCGAAAATATCCTGGAAGTTCCGACCGATATCAATCTTTCACTCATGGAGATTTTAAAGGCATCCGACTATGAAATATTGGCCACTTGCGGTGGTATGGCGCTGTGCGCTACCTGCCATGTCGAAGTTGTCGAAGGACTGCATACACTTCCCCAAGCGAGTGATCAAGAACTCGACATGCTGGACACGCTTCCGGATGCCGATGATCAAAGTCGACTTGCCTGTCAGCTGTATCTACAGAATAACAACAACGGCATGAAAATCAAGATCAAAGGTGCGCTACAATAGTATCATCATTGTGTATTTTATACACAATGATGATACTATACATCGTTTTTTTTCAAAGGGTACAATGTACACTATAAAGAGCTAAAAATCAAACAACTACAAAACATATTATTGAAAGAATTAGCCTCTTTACAATAAAATTCACAACATATCAGCATAATAAATAAATATTTTTTAGCTTTTTGAGCCAAAATTTAAGATATTTGCAGCTTAATTCGATTGTACCGAATTTTTACAACAAACTATTAAAAATATGCCAAGCAATAGTTCAAATAGAAAATTCCCAAGAGTAATCATTATTGGTGCTGGATTTGGAGGAATTGAAGTTGCTAAAAAGCTTAAAAATAAGGAAGTTGAAGTTCTGTTGCTGGACAGAAATAACTTTCATACTTTTCAACCATTGATGTACCAAGTTGCCACGGGTACTCTTTCAGCGGACTCCATCTCCTTCCCTGTTCGCAAAATGTTCAAAGGTCAAGACAACTTTCATTTTAGACTTGCTGACGTAAAAAGCGTAGACAATGAAGCTAAGATTGTAAGAACAGATGTTGGTGATTTTGACTACGATTATTTAATTGTTGCGACAGGTGCTACCACGAACTTCTTCGGAAATCAGCAAATCACGAAATATGCTTTGCCGATGAAAAATATACAAGAAGCATTAAATATTCGAAGCTATGTTTTACAGAACCTCGAAGAAGCAGTGCGAATAGAAAACCCTGCTGATCGTAAAGCTAATTTGAACTTTGTTATTGTTGGGGGTGGTCCAACAGGTGTAGAACTTTCGGGAGCAATCGCAGAAATTAAAAACAATGTTCTTGAGAAAGATTATCCAGAATTGAAAAAATCTGAGATGTCGGTTTACCTGGTTGAAGGACTTCCAAAAGTATTGGCCAACTTATCTGAAAAATCTTCTAAAGATTCAGAAATGTACCTCAAAGATTTGGGTGTAGAAGTATTATTGAATGTTCAGGTAACTGGATATGATGGCAATTCAATTACTTTCGCCGATGGCAGAAGCATTGAAACAAAAACTGTTATCTGGGGAGCAGGTGTAGCTGGGCAGTATCCGAATGGTTTCAAAAAGGAGATTATCCAACGTGGTAACCGTATACAGACAGATGATCAATGCCGTGTTATTGATATGCCAGGGGTCTATGCTATTGGTGATGTTTCGGCATTTATCACAGATGATCTTCCTCGTGGCTTACCTGGTGTTGCACCGGTAGCGCAACAGCAGGGAGCATATGTTGCAAAACACATTCTCCAAACCATGTCCAATCAACCAACAGAGAAATTCAACTATTTTGATAAAGGATCCATGGCTACGGTAGGTCGTAACAAAGCTGTCGTCGACATGGGAAAAATCCATTTCAATGGATTCTTTGGCTGGATGACATGGATGTTTGTCCACTTGATGTCCATCTATGGATTCAGAAATAAATTGATCACATTCGTCAACTGGTCGATCAAATTTTTCACCAAAAACAGTGGTGTGCGTTTGATCTTCCACAAATATGATGAGCCAACTCCAGAGGAAAAACAAGCAGAAACTGCCCACTAACTTCCTATTGGAGTCTAAATAAACATATTTCAGTAGCCCGACAGCGGCATTATCCCAAACGATAATGCCGCTGTTTCTTTTATCTTTATTAACCTTCTGAAGCTGTTTCTCTTCGCCATATTAACCTACTGAATAGGCTTCTAAAACGTTGTGACGGCTTCGCTTATCAGCTCTTCATAGCATTTGAGTCTTTAGCTAGTTTTCCAAAACCACCTTTTCACTTTTGGATTCTTGCTCCTTGTGCTCCATGATTTAAAAAACACCCACTTATTTCTTAATTTAACACGGCGTCCGATTAAAAATAACTTCAGCCGGGACGTAAGAATTACAGATTATATTCGTTAAATTTAAAGACAGTTTTTTCCAGATAGAATTTACTTTCAGAATATAGTTTTTTTTGATGTATAACCTCAAAAAGATTAATTTTTTTTGTGTAGGTTTGCATATTATTTTAAAATAGCTTAAGGATTAGCAGATGGGCTTATTTAATTGGTTTACGCAAGAAGTTGCGATTGACTTGGGTACTGCAAATACCCTAATAATTCATAATGACAAAGTAGTAGTGGATGAACCTTCTATTGTTGCATTTGACCGCACCACAAACAAAGTGATCGCCATTGGTCGCCAGGCCATGCAAATGGAAGGTAAAACACACGATAATATAAAGACAGTACGTCCTTTACGTGATGGAGTAATCGCTGATTTTACGGCAGCTGAACACTTGATCAGAGGTATGGTCAAATTGGTAAACAATGGTAAGAGCTGGTTTTTCCCTTCCCTACGTATGGTGGTTTGTATTCCTTCCGGTATTACGGAAGTAGAGAAAAGAGCTGTACGCGATTCAGCGGAAATTGCTGGTGCGAAAGAAGTCTACTTAATTCATGAACCCATGGCTGCTGCTGTCGGCATCGGAATTGATGTGGAAGAACCAATGGGTAATATGATTATCGATATCGGTGGTGGTACCACTGAAATTGCTGTCATCGCTTTATCGGGTATTGTATGTGACCAATCTATTCGTGTTGCTGGTGATAACTTCGATTCTGACATCGTTCAATACATCAGAAGACAACATAACATCATGATCGGTGAACGTACGGCTGAAAAAATCAAAATTGAAGTCGGTGCTGCTCTACCAGAGTTGCAGGAACCACCGGCGGATTTCGCTGTTCAAGGCCGTGATTTGATGACAGGTGTTCCTAAGCAAATTACTGTTTCTTATACCGAAATAGCGCATTGTCTGGATAAGTCCATATCAAAAATTGAGGAAGCCATCTTAAAAGCACTTGAAATTACCCCACCAGAATTATCAGCGGATATTTATCAAACAGGTATTTATCTTACCGGTGGTGGTGCATTGTTGCGTGGTTTGGACCGCCGTATACAAGCGAAAACTAAACTTCCAGTACATATTGCCGAAGATCCGTTACGTGCTGTCGTAAGAGGGACTGGTATTGCACTTAAAAATATTGGACGATTTAAATTCTTGATGCAATCATAACGTTCGATAATTAATAACAATATTTTATTAAAGAGCGATATAATATGCAAAACTATTATATCGCTTGCTTATTAAATACCCACATTAAAAAATGAGAAACCTTTGGTTATTCCTGAGACGATACAATGCATTCTTCTGGTTTATCCTATTTTTTGGATTCTCGTTATTTTTGGTGATCACCAACAATTCTTTCCAACGTAATTCTGTTTTAAATTCTTCAAATAGTATCATCGGAGGCCTGTATGCAAAGGTCAATTCCTGGAAAAGCTACCTGCACCTCGGGGAGACCAACGATGCACTTGCAAAGGAAAATGCACAACTGAGAAAGGACTTACAAGCCTATCGATCAACAGACAGCATCAAGATCGGTCCTGTCCCGGCAATCGATAGCAGTGAGTTTGGGCGTTACGAATTTATTATTGCAAATGTCATCAACAATAGCATTCACCAAAAGGCAAATACGATCACACTCGATAAAGGCAGCAAAGATGGTATAGAGCGAGGTATGGGTGTTATCGCTCCCAACGGAGTAGTTGGTATCGTATTGAATGTTTCCCAAAACTTCTCGACAGTGCAATCCCTATTGCATCCCGATACGCGTATATCCGTAACATTAGGCCACACCGAGGTTTTCGGCTCGTTGGTATGGGGCAATAGCATGGATTACCGCGCGGCAATGGTCAAGGAAATTCCAAACCATATCAAAGTCAACAAAGGAGATAAAGTGTACACCTCAGGATATTCAGGACATTTTCCAAAAGGAATTTTTGTTGGAACGGTCATTCAGACGGGGATCTCTTCAGGAGACGCTTTTTTGGATCTTAGACTATTGTTGAGTACCAATTTCTCCAACTTGCAACATGTCTACGTTGTAAAAGACCTGTTAAATAAAGAATTAAAGACACTAGAAGAATCGACAAAGGACAATGGCTAGGATTTTAATATTTAATATTATTCGATTTATCGTTTTGATAGGGATGCAAGTTTTCCTATTTCAAAATATCGGTTATTACAATCTGGTCGCTGCATTTCCTTATATCTTATTTATTTTTTTACTTCCTACAGGAACACCTAATTTCCTGGTGTATTTGATCGCATTTCTCACGGGACTTACCGTAGATTCGTTTTATGATACCCTTGGGGTCAATACCGCAGCCTGTGTTGCACTGGCAGCCTTCCGTATTTTCTTCATGAAAATTACGCTTGAAGTTGAAGAACGCGAATCTTTCTTTACCCCGATGTTGGGCTTCATGAATATTCGCTGGTTCTTTTCCTACATCTTTTTCGGAACATTGATTCATCATACATTTTTGTATCTCTTGGAATCTTTTTCCTTCCAGCACATCCAATACACCTTATTGAGTATCGTTTTAAGTTGTATATTTACAGTAATTATCATGCTATTATTTAGCATATTATTCTACAAAAAGAAAGATCGGTTGTAGTAAATCGATGGATAGAAATTCATTTCTATGAACAGTTTTTTTGCGCGTAAGTACGTCGTTTCAGGAATCTTTATTGCCATCACATTGACCTTGGTGGCCCGCTTATTCTATTTACAGATCATAGACGATTCCTATATACATTCCGCAAACAGCAATGTCATGCGCAAGGTCATTGTGTACCCCGCCAGAGGGGTTATTTTGGACCGAAAGGGAAAGGTATTGGTTCAGAACGAACCGGTATATGATCTTATGGTTACTCCGCGTGAGGTGAAAGAAATCGACACCGCTTTGTTTTGCAAATTGATAGACATTGACAAGGAAGGCTTTATCAAACGGATGGAAAAGGCAAGAGTGCACTCGCCTTACCGTGCATCTATTTTTGAAAAACAGCTGTCTGTACGGACATGGGCTCAATATCAGGAATACCAATATCAATTTCGTGGTTTCTATGTTCAAAAAAGAACAATCCGAAGTTACCCCGACAGCATAGCAGCTCAATTTTTAGGATATGTAAGTGAGGTAAATGATAAAGATATTGAACGCTCCAATGGGTTTTATCGTAGTGGTGACTACATTGGTCGCAGTGGAGTAGAACGTTCTTATGAAGACCTTATTCGTGGAAAACGCGGTGTCAACAACTTAATGGTTGATGCGCTGAACCGTCCGAAAGGGGTATTTATGGAAGGGAAATACGACACACTTGCTGTTGCAGGGGAAGGACTGGTTTCCTCGTTGGATAAAGACCTTCAGATTCTTGGGGAGAACCTCATGAAAAATAAATTGGGGTCCATAGTTGCCATTGAGCCTGCAACGGGTGAAATCTTGGCCTATGTCAGTAGCCCGAGTTACAACCCCAACATGATGGTCGGCAGGCAGTCCGGCAATAATTATATGAAATTATTGAAAGACGAAACCAAACCACTTTTTAACCGCCCTATTCAAGCCTCCTACCCTCCAGGCTCTGTATTTAAAGTTGTTTCAGCATTGACTGCGCAGCAGGCTGGTGTTATTGATCGTAATACCGTATTTTTCTGCCCACATGGATACAGCTATGGTGGTGGACGCGGCTGGATGGGCTGTACGCACTATCATGGATCAACCACATTACAGCGCTCTGTAGCCGTATCATGTAATACCTATTATGGTTTTACCTATGCTAAGATGATCGACGGACGTGGGCTTTCGGGACCTAAGGCCTACGATCTATGGCGCAATGCCGTGACACAGTTTGGAATTGGCCATAAACTAGGCATTGATCTACCGGGTGAAAAGCCGGGTTTACTGCCGACATCAGATTTTTATACCAAAAGATACGGTAACGATAAATGGCGTTCAAGTTTCAATATCTCCTTATCGATCGGACAAGGGGAAATGGGAATAACACCGTTGCAAATGGCCAACATTATGGCTATCGTTGCCAACAAAGGCTTTTATTACAGGCCCCATTTGATTAAAGGTATTGGTGCACAGAAAATTGCCAAGAAGGAATTTACCGAAAAAGTCAGTGCCGGAGTGGATGAGCGGTACTATCCTGTTGTTATCCAAGGGATGAGTGATGCTGTTAATACACCCGAAGGTACCGCTTGGGCCAATCGTATCCCGGGCATCGAAATGTGCGGAAAAACAGGTACAGCGCAAAACCCACATGGTGAAAACCATGCCGTTTTCTTTGCTTTTGCCCCACGAGAAAACCCTAAAATTGCTATTGCTGTCTTTGTTGAAAACGCGGGTTACGGTGGAACCTGGGCAGGACCTATCGCAAGTATGATGGTTGAGAAATACCTCAAAGACACGATAACTGCGCCAAAATATATTCAGGACCGCATTTATAAAGCAAATTTTCTTCCTGCACCCAAAAAAGTTGTGGATCCAAAGACTAAAGATGTAAAAAAGACAGACTCAGTCAAATCGAAAACTGACACGTTAAAATCAAAACGCCAGCTGGCAGCTTTAACAAAACCAAAGGAAACAATTGTTCACCATAGCGAGATAAAGAGAAGATATGAATAATCAAAAAACAAGTTTTTTTGGAAAGATAGACTGGCTAACCATCACGCTTTGGCTTGCGCTATGCTTAATCGGCTTATTCAATATCCGTGCAGCGGTGTTTAATCCTGAAATGCCCAATTTCTTTACCTTAGGAACCAATTATGGAAAACAGTCTTTATATCTTGTTTCCGCAATTATTCTAGGGGTATCCATTCTCATCATAGACGCGAAATTTTTCAGTTCCGCCTCACCGATATTTTATGGTATAACAGCTGTATTGCTTGTCATCGTGCTCGTGGTAGGGCGAAATGTCGGCGGAAACCAAGCGTGGATTGACCTAGGTTTTTTCCGCTTACAACCTTCTGAGTTTGCCAAACTTTCGACCTGTCTGCTCTTAGCTAACTTTTTGAGCGCTCAGAGCAATAAAGCACCGACCATGCAGACACTGGCCATGGGAGCCGGTATTGTCTTATTTCCTGTATTTTTAGTTATGCTGCAGCCCGATACGGGATCTGCCCTTGCGTTCTTTTCGTTGATTTTTGTATTCTATCGTGAAGGCTATGTAAATAATGAACTGCTTATATTTGGCGGGCTCTGCATTTTACTTTTTGTTCTTTCTTTATTGGTCAATCCTTGGATACTTATCTTGATTTTAGCATTGCTTATTGGCCTTGTCATGTGGAACTACCGCAAGAGAAGAAAATACATTATCAATCTCAGTATACTTTTTGCTGCATGCGCTGTATTTATTCTCTGTGTGGACCTGGTGTATGAGCATGTGCTACAACCTCATCAACGTGACCGTATTGACATTATCCTGGGTAAAATGGAAGACCCTAAAGGAAAAGGATATAATTTGAATCAGTCGAAGATTGCAATTGGATCAGGGCAGCTCCTAGGCAAGGGTTACCTTCAGGGAACGCAAACAAAATACAACTTTGTACCTGAGCAGAGCACGGACTTTATTTTTTGCACCGTTGGAGAAGAATGGGGATTTGTTGGATCGGTTACCTTATTACTTATCTATCTCACCCTACTGCTTCGCATTATTCATATAGCCGAACGACAGCGTTCAGCCTTCGCCAGGATATATGCATACGGTGTAGCGTCCATTCTCTTTTTTCACTTATTCATCAATATCGGTATGACCATCGGTATTGTTCCGGTTATCGGTATTCCGCTGCCTTTTATTAGTTATGGTGGTTCATCCTTATGGAGTTTCACCATTTTACTGTTTATCATGCTTAAATTTGATTCAAATAGAAAAGGAGNNCTCCTTTTCTATTTGAATCAATATTTAATTCTTTTCAACTCTTTTACCGCATCATTGAGAAAAACTATCATCGCCTCTGCATGACGCAGAAAAATTGTTAAATGCGTTCCAAAACGAGCTGTATGGCCTTATCAACAACTTCTTCAGGTGCGGAAGAAAACCGGCCATCTACCCGACTTGCCAAGATCGCATTGATGGATAAAGCTTGATGTCCAAACATATTAGCCAACGCATAAATACCAGCTGTTTCCATTTCCAGGTTGGTGAAGCGCTGACCTTTATATTGAAAGGAGTTGATCAAATCTATAAAATTAGGAATCGTATTCGTGGAGCGGACAGTCCTTCCCTGCGGAGCATAAAATCCGGGCGCAGTTAACGTAACTCCCTTCGGTAAATCAAAGGCAATTCGATCCAAAAGGCCTGCACCAGCTTTCGCAACGTAGGGGTTTAGGTTTAATGCAGAGAAATATTTGGCTAGTTCTACCTGAAGCGCCTGCTCCTCGCCGTCGTAAGATCCCCGATAATAGTTCATCAAGGCATCAAGACCTACTCCATAAGCAGAAGCTAAAATAGTTCCCATCTCGACATCTTGTTGTACTGCTCCAGATGTTCCAATGCGTACAATATGCAATGAGCTGAGCGTCGACTTTACTGTTCTATTGGCAAAATCAATATTTGCTAGTGCATCCAGTTCATTCAACACAATGTCAATATTATCAGTACCTATACCTGTTGAGATTACCGTCAACCGTTTATTTCCCAGATAGCCGGTATGCGTAATAAACTCACGCTTCCCTTTTTTGAGTTCAATCCGGTCAAAGTACTTCGATACTTTGGCTACACGGTCTGGATCGCCAACAGTAATTACTGTACTTGCCAGATCTTCCGGCAGCAAATTCAGATGATATATACTTCCATCTGCGTTTAAAATCAATTCCGATTCGTTGATCATATTGTATACAAATAGGTTAACTGACAGCCTTCTATTTTGGAAAACCGATCCACAATTCGATTGACCTGCATTTTTCGGACTTCAAACTCCAAATAACACCGATTATCAAATTCCTGCTTTTCAATTTCCACGCCCTCTTCCTTTATGATCCGCATAATATCATTCATATGCAGGTAATCA
This sequence comes from Sphingobacterium sp. UBA7038, assembly GCF_002494055.1. Lineage (NCBI taxonomy): Bacteria > Pseudomonadati > Bacteroidota > Sphingobacteriia > Sphingobacteriales > Sphingobacteriaceae > Sphingobacterium > Sphingobacterium sp. UBA7038. Next base: position 100,413 of record NZ_DLAV01000029.1, on the reverse strand, counting down.
AAGGTAATACTATAATGGTCATTCACTGTACGCTCGATAATCTCGGCTTCGGTCAAAGCATCTTGGGTTGCTGATTTGTAGGCATTGATCAAGCCTGGAACCCCCAACAAGGTACCGCCGAAATAACGAACGACAATTACGATAACGTTGGTGACATCCATAGACAGCAGAACGTTTAAAATAGGCCGTCCTGCAGTTCCCGAAGGTTCTCCATCATCATTCACACGAAAGACCGCACGATCTGGTGTGAGGCGATAAGCCCAACAATGATGCCTCGCTTTCGGATGAATCGCTTTCACTTCCAAAATCAGATCTTTTAGTTGATCTTCGGATTTAAAAGGAAAAGCATATGCAATAAACTTACTGCCTTTATCCCTAAAAATTCCCTCATATTTTGCTTCAATAGTCCGGTAAGTATCTTCAAATAAACTCATAGATATGCTATGATTAAAACTGAAACAATAGAAAGCGCTATGCCTAAATAATTCAACAACGATAACCTTTCCTTAAAAAATAAGACGCCGATTAATGCACCCAATGAAATCACACCAATGTTCATCCCCGTAAATACAACTGATGGATTTTCTGGTAGCGCACGATGCGCTTTCATATAGAAAAGGATGTTAAAGAAGTTAAATACACCCAAAACCAATCCATAGCCCATAGCTTGCTTTGAAAAATGTTGCTTTTCCACAAAAAGGAAATACAGCAATAGCACCATTGCAATACACATCGCCATCACAAAGATAATAAATAGGGAACTGATATAAGGTATATTGACATGCAAGGCAACCTGTTTGAAGAGGATATCAATTATGCCCATACCGATAAATACCAATAACGGGTAAAGCGCTTTATAACGGCTGTCTGCCGAGCTAACATGCTGATTCTTTTGCCAACCAATAGAACACAGGATGGCCAATAAACCAAGGGCTATTCCCAGCATCTTGTGTCCTTCCATTTTTTCATGAAAAAAGAAAAATGATGCAAGCAAGGGAATGAACAACGATAGGCGCTGTGCGATCTCTGTCTTGACCAGACCGCTATAGCGAATGGACAAAGCAATAAAAACAAACATTCCCGGAAGTAATACCGCCAAACTCGTATACAACGTCATCGGCATTGCATCCCATACGAACGATTTTAGATCTGGTTGTAAGACAAAATAGGTCAGTGCAACTGCCATGGGGTAATTCCAAACGATAACCTGTTTGGTTTCGACTCCATTTTGTTTTGCCAATTTTAATAAAACAGCGACGGTAACGCTGCAGATGACACTTAATAAAACAAAAATCATGATTCAAATTTCATTTATCGCCAAAGACCACGCTTCTCCTGACGAGCCTGACGTTCCAATTTTACAAATAATTCTGCATATTGTACATTTGGTGCCAGCGTATAGGATACTGCATACCCTTGTTCAACCAAATCCCGATTGATAAACTTCTTTCCAACGTACACATAGGCAAGAAGTCTTCCATACCGATCCCGTTTTCCGACGTCAAAGACCAACTTCACACTTTTCCCGTTCAACATCGCCGTTAAGTACTGTTTCGCTTCTTGACCATAGTACCCGATTTCCTTCCGCGCAGTACGTCTCGTTTCCGGAGCATCTACCCCTATTAACCTAACTTTCTCCCCTTTTGGGGTTCCATTTTCAATGACAAAGGTATCGCCATCAATAACACGCTTTACTTTCGCGTCCTTTTCCTCTCCTTTAAAAGTGAAACCTGTCAACAACAAACAGATCACACTGCCACACACATAAAAATTAATTCGTTTTAGCATAAAATCCAGCGTTTGCCCAAAGGTAGTAAAATACTTCTTTAACAAAACAGCTAAAAAAAGCGATTATATTAACATTAAAAACACATAAATTTAATATAAAAATATAGCTAAAAAACACACAAAAAACTAATCAATTTTGGTGCATAAAATAGCTAAAAACTAAAGCTTATTAGAGAATAAAATTGTTGTAAAAAAAATACAAATAACTTATTTACAACATTATAACAAAATAAATATTCAAAAAAAAATAACAATAAACCAATAAAATTAAGCTAGAAAAACACATTAAAAATGCGTCAAAAAACCATTAAATAAATCAGATATTTTTAATAAAAAATTATTTTTTTCTTTGATATTTCAAAAACATTCGTACATTTGAAATGTCAAACAACAACAGGATGAACAGAACATATACATATTTCTATTTTAACTTCTTTTATTTTAAAAATAAGAGCCGGGATTAGATTGTGTATAAATCATAAAAAATACAAACAAGAAGAGTCCCGGTTCAAATGATCGGGACTCTTTTTTTTGGAGACAACATAGCGAACAAAAAACAATGAGTTTAAAAATTGCAATACAGGGAGCAAAGGCTTCATTTCATGAAGAGGCCGCATTTAAATTTTTCGGAAGAGAAGTTGAGATTGTAGAATGTGATTCATTTAAAAAAACTTGTGAATTGCTGAAGCAAAGAAAAGTCGACTATATCGTTATGGCCATCGAAAATTCAATTGCGGGAAGCTTATTGCCGAATTATAATTTATTGAGAGATTACAAGTTCCATATCACTGGGGAGGTTTACCTAAACATCCAACAGAATCTCATGGTATTGCCGGGCGTAAAATTAAAGGACATCAAACACATCGAATCGCATCCGATTGCCATTCGCCAATGTGAAGAATTTCTTTCTGAACTTGAAGGTGTACGTATAACCGAGGGATCTGATACGGCTGCAACTGCAAAAATGATTGCCGAGCGAAAATTGACGGATACTGCGGCAATTGCAGGGACATTGGCCGCTGAAATATATGGTCTTGAAATATTAGAAAAGAGAATCGAAACCAATAAAAAGAACGCAACGCGTTTCCTCGTACTATCGAATGAGGTTGTCGAACATAAAAATGCCAATAAAGCGTCATTATCATTCCAAACAGGAAATACAGTGGGATCTCTGGCGACTATTTTACAATGTTTTGCTGAACAGAATATCAACTTGAGCAAGATTCAGTCAATGCCGGTAATCGGAAAACGCAATGAATATGATTTTTTCGTCGACGTAGAATGGAAAAAACAAACAGACTACGAAGCAGCTATACGTAAAGTACTCAAACATAGTGTCAATTTCAATATTATGGGCGAGTATGTCAAAAACGAAAAACTATAATTAACAATTTACGCAGACAATATTAAAATAGATAATCAAACTTAACATGAAAAATACATTAGACATCACTCCTTTAAAATCTTGGTTGGATACAGGAGACAAACCTTTAATTATCGCAGGTCCTTGTAGCGCAGAAACAGAAGAGCAGCTGGTATCAACAGCGCATTTGTTGGCAAATACCGGAAAAGTAAATATTTTACGCGCTGGTATCTGGAAGCCACGTACACGTCCGGGAGAATTTGAAGGTATCGGTTCAATTGGTTTGGAGTGGTTGAAAAGAGCGAAAGAAGAAACAGGTTTATTAACAGCTACTGAAGTTGCTACAGCAAAACACGTGGAAGAAGCTTTGGCTGCTGGTGTGGATGTACTATGGGTAGGTGCACGTTCAACGGCAAATCCATTTACTGTACAAGAAATTGCTGATGCTTTGCAAGGCGTAGATATTCCAGTATTTGTTAAAAACCCTGTAAACCCCGATTTATCGCTGTGGATCGGTGCATTGGAACGTATCAACCGTGCTGGTATCAAAAAATTAGGTGCTATTCATAGAGGCTTCTCATCGTACGAGAAAACAGCATTCCGTAATGAACCAATGTGGGATTTAGCGATTCAGTTAAAAACGGCTTGTCCAAACCTACCGATCATCAACGATCCAAGTCACATCTGTGGAAACCGCGAATTGTTACCATACATCGCACAAAAAGCAATGGATATGGATATGCAAGGATTGATTATCGAATCACATATCGATCCATCTGTCGCTTGGACTGACGCAAAACAACAAGTAACGCCAGCTGCATTGGCCGAGTTGATCGACCACTTGACGTTACGTAAAGCTGCTTCGGACAACCCTTCATTTGAAGATAAATTAGCAGAATTGCGTAGCAACATCGACAAATTAGATGATTTGATCATCCAAAAAATTGGTGAACGCATGAAAATTGCTGAGAAAATCGGCGAATACAAACGCGATAACAACGTGACAATTTTGCAAGTTAACCGTTGGGATGAAATTGTTCAAAAACGCACAAAATTAGCGGAAGCGCTTTCTTTGGGTAGCGAATTTGCGACGAAATTCCTGGAATTAATTCACAACGAATCTATCCGCAAACAAAATGCGGTCATGAATACGCAAGAGCAACCAACAGCAGAAGCATAATGAATCAACAAGTCATCACGCTGACGCATCCTGCAAAAAAGATACAGGGCACGGTCCAACTCACAGGTTCAAAATCTGAGAGCAACCGTGCTCTTATTATCCAATCGCTGAGCAAAGGACAAGTTGAAATAGCCAACCTCTCTGAGGCTGCAGATACGGTTACTCTAAACCGCGTATTAAAAATCGCGTCAGAACCGCAACCTGGTTATAATACAATTGACATAGGCCCTGCAGGAACAGCTATGCGCTTCCTTACAGCTTACCTCAACCTTGTTAAAGGCAATTTTATCCTGACAGGGACAGAGCGCATGCAACAGCGTCCAATTGGGATATTGGTCGATGCCATGAAAGAAATTGGTGCCGAAATCCATTATGAAAAAAAGGTGGGTTACCCTCCTTTGAAGATTGAAGGCGGATTATTTCAAGGAAAAGACCGTGTTAAGATTAAAGGAAATATCAGCAGTCAATATATATCGGCCCTGCTATTAATTGCTCCGGCATTAAAAAAGGGACTTACCTTAGAGATTGAAGGCGAATTAACTTCCAGACCTTATGTATCCATGACTTTGGATATGCTTAAAAGTGTCGGGATCCAATATGAATGGACGGAGAATGCGATTAAAATTGCACCGCAAGCATTTGAAAAGCAAACCATATATGTCGAACCAGATTGGAGCGCAGCATCCTATTGGTATGCTATTGTAGCACTAGCTGATGCAGATGCCTCGATCGTATTGCCCGGGCTAAGACAACATAGTTTACAGGGCGATATTGCCATCATAAGCATTATGGAACATTTTGGGGTTTATTCGAGCTTTGAATCGGATGGATTGCATTTAACTAAAAAAGAAATCAATTCAGACAAAACCTTGTTCGACTTTAAAGAATGCCCTGATCTTGCGCAAACAGTAGTCGTTGTCGCAGCTGCTTTAAAACGTGATGTTTCCTTTACAGGTCTAGAAACCTTAAAGATTAAAGAGACCGACCGTATTGCTGCATTGCAGACCGAAATCGCGAAGTTCGGTGCTGAATTGATCGAAGATGGTGACACATACCATCTGAAAACTGCAGGTGTATATCAACCAGAAGATGTGACCTTCGAGACTTACGAGGATCACCGCATGGCGATGGCATTCGCACCTTTGGCTTTAGTTTTTGACCAAATCAAGATTGCTGAACCTCAAGTTGTAGAAAAGTCATATCCTGATTTTTGGAAACATTTACAAGCGCAAGCTTTTATAATTGACTAACATATCAAAAACAGGGATTAACATCAATATTAATCTCTGTTTTATGATACAATCTCCCAGATAGCCTTTTAGCTTGGGACAAAAATTGTAATGTAATCTACTAGGCCATCTTCGAGTTACAGACTCATAATTTGTATTCAGTCTGGTGCTTTAGAATTGCATTTAAAGGCAAATTTATCTAAGTTTATTGAAATTTAATTTTTATGGCAGGAAATTCATTTGGCGATTTATTCAGAATTAGCACTTTCGGCGAATCACACGGCAAAGCTATAGGTGTAATTATTGATGGTTGCCCTTCAAATATAACAATAGACGAGGAATTTATCCAGTCTGAGCTCGACAAACGAAAACCCGGTCAATCTAAGATCACGACACAAAGAAAAGAAAGTGATACTGCACAAATCTTATCTGGCGTATTCGAGGGCAAATCAACGGGAACACCAATAGCAATTGTTATTCCAAATGAAGACCAGCGTTCGAAAGATTACACCCATATCAAAGATATTTTCAGACCTTCCCATGCTGATTTCACTTATCAGATGAAATATGGCATACGTGACTATCGTGGCGGTGGACGGTCCTCGGCGAGGGAAACCGCTGCCCGTGTTGCTGCTGGTGCTGTAGCAAAAAGCTTTCTGAATCAATTTGGCATCGAAATCTTTGCCCACGTTTCGGGGGTAGGCACCATCGAGGCACCAAATGTCGATACCAAAGATCTAAAAGCTTTGCTTGAATTACGGGAAGCTAACATTGCACGTTGTGCAGATCCAGCAACAGCAAATGAAATGGTTGAGTTTATCGACTCGGTCAGAAAAGCGGGTGACACGGTTGGCGGACGTATTTCGGCTGTCATCAGACATGTCCCTGTTGGTTTAGGCGAACCGGTCTTTGATAAGCTCCATGCAGACCTTGCTAAAGCAATGATGAGCATCAATGCGGTACATGGTTTTGAATATGGTTCAGGTTTTGCAGGTTCGGAGTTGCGAGGTTCCGAACATAATGATATATTTGTAGCAGATGACCATGATTTAAATCGAGTGCACACACATACCAACTTTTCTGGAGGGATTCAGGGCGGGATTTCAAATGGTATGGATATTACTTTCAAAGTAGCATTTAAGCCTGTTGCCACTATCATGAGAGATCAAGAAACAGTGGATATCCATGGCAACCCTGCTATTGCAAGTGGCAAGGGGAGACATGACCCTTGTGTTGTTTCGAGAGCAGTAATTATTGTGGAAGCTATGGCAGCACTTGTAATCGCGGATCATCTACTTAAAAATCAAAGTTACAAACATGCTGCAAGATAATTATGTCGTAGGTGTTGATATTGGAGGCACACATATTTCTGCCTGTATCATTGACACAAAACAATGGAATATATACTTAGAAAACGTGGCCAGAAACCACGTTTTTTCTCAAGGAGATGCTAAAACGATTTTACAAACCTGGGCATCAGCTATACGCGATATCATAGCCACCTCACCGGCTCCTATTCAGTTTATCGGCATTGCTATGCCGGGACCCTTTGACTACGAAAATGGAATATCTAAGATACAGGGACAAAGCAAATATGACAATCTGTACAACATGGATGTCAAAGCGCTTTTAGCTGAAGAGCTGGGACTTCCGCCTACGTCTATCCACTTTATCAATGACGCAGCAGCCTTCCTACAAGGTGAAATATTCGTACAGAACTTGCAAACAAACAAGCGGATATTAGGAATTACGTTGGGTACTGGACTTGGATCTGCGGTATGGAATCAAGGTGAAAAAGCCTATGATGCCGCCCTATGGAACAGCCCTTACGAAGATTGTATTTTCGAAGAATTTCTTGTCACACGGTGGTTCATCAAACGTTTCAAAGAAGTAGCAGGAAAAGATGTTACGGGACTTAAAGATATTTTAGATCATCATCGGGAAACTAAGGAATTTCAAATCATCAAAGATGAATATGCTAAACATCTCTTTGATTTTATGCAGTTCTTCGCAGAGAAACATGCTGCTGAAATATTTATAGTCGGTGGCAATATCGCCAAAGCGCTACCTATTTTCATTGGTGACCGAAGTGAATTTGAAAGATTTCAAATTTATACAGCAATACTTGGTGAAAAAGCCGCTATGATTGGCGCTGCGAGTATATTCAATTAAAATATCATCCCAGCCGTTGGAATATTTAGCTTAGTAAAGCAAAAAGATATCCATCTATTAAAACATAGATGGATATTTTTCTGGATTAGCTTCATGCATAATTGCATACACTGTCTCGACAACATCATCAGAAGATGGCTTCGAGAAATAATCCCCATCTGAGCCATATGGCGGACGATGTGCTTTTGCAGTCAGTGTCCTCGGCTGACTATCCAATAGATAGTAGCCATTTTGTTTCTCTAATATCTCTTGCAAGATGAAAGCTGAGGCCCCACCGGGCACATCCTCATCCACAATAAGTAGTTTATTTGTTTTCTTCAGCGATTCAGCACAAAGTTTTCCTTTGTCAAAAGGCTGCAATGTTTGTGCATCAATAATTTCGATGAATATCCCCAAACGTTCCAATTCCACGGCCGCTTCTTCAACAACACGTAAAGTTGACCCATAGGATACCACCGTGATATCCCGCCCCTCTTTAACACATTCGGCATAACCGATTGGCACAGTAAATTCACCAACGTTTTCTGGTAGACGCTCTTTTAGACGATACCCATTCAGACATTCGACAACGATAGCAGGTTCGTCAGAGCGGAACAACGTATTGTACATACCTGCTGCCTGGGTCATATTACGCGGCACACATACATGCAGACCTCTCAAAGATCCTAAAATTACTGACATGGGCGATCCGGAATGCCATATACCTTCCAATCGATGGCCACGTGTACGAATAATTAATGGTGCTTTCTGACCTGCAAAGGTGCGATAACTTAAACTTGCCAAATCATCACTTGCTACTGTAATACCATAGATTAGGTAATCCAGGTATTGGATCTCAGCAATTGGGCGAAGTCCACGGATTGCCAAACCTAGTCCTTTTCCTATAATTGAATTCTCCCGAATACCGGTATCAAATACACGATGCACACCCAGCTTTTCTTGTAAACCTGCAAAACCTTGATTCACATCTCCAATCTTACCGACATCCTCTCCAAACGCCAATAATCGTTCGTCACGCCGGAAGTTCTCTTCAAAACATAGATTCAAGACCTCACGTCCGTCGACCACTTTAGCTTCTTCACTGTAGACTGCAGGTACGACCGTCACGTGAGCAGGTGAATCTACACCATCTGTAAATAATTTTGAATTATAACGTTTCTCATTCAGTTCCTGCTTCTCTTTGTACCAATTTAATAATTGCTGGCGCCCATCGCTATGCTGACCTTTAAGCTCGTGCAACACCTTGCGAACCTGGCCATAAACTTCTTTCAAAGAAGGCTCAACCATCGATTGCAATTTCTTTGACGCAAAATCAGCCCGCTCATTTGGAATACCCTGAAGTAAATCAATAGCTTCCCGAGCTTCGATGCTCAATGTTTTAATATAATCGGCCCAAGCTCGTTTTTGTTCTTGACGAACATGGTCTTTAGCATGTTGATCCAATTGATCCAATTCTTCTGTGGTAGCAATACCAGAACTTACGATCCATTCTTTCATTTTCGCGATACAATCGAAATCAGTTTCCCATTGCAATCTTTCTTGCGATTTATACCGTTCGTGTGAACCTGAAGAAGAGTGTCCTTGAGGCTGCGTCAATTCGGTCACATGAATCAGACATGGAATATGTTTTTCGCGAGCAATTTGGGCGGCCTGCTCGTAGGTTTCACATAAACCCGCATAATCCCATCCCCTCACTTTGAATATCTCGATCCCGTTTGTTAGGTCTTCCTTCTGAAAACCTTTGAGGACTTCGGAGATATCTCCTTTTGTTGTTTGAATTTCATTAGGCACAGATATCCCATACCCATCATCCCAAATAGAAATCACTGTTGGAATCTGGTGAACACCTACGGCGTTGATGACTTCAAAAAATACGCCTTCAGAAGTAGCAGCATTTCCGATAGTGCAGAATGCAACTTCATTTCCTTTATTTGAAAAATAAGATAGATAGTCTAAATTTCTATTCTGCTTATACAACTTAGAAGCCAGGCCCAAGCCCAGCAATCTTGCCATCTGACCGCCAGTGGTCGAAATATCTGAAAACGAGTTTTTCTGAACCATTTGATCCAACCAGTTACCTTGGTCGTCCACAACACGCGTGGCAAAATGGCAGTTCATTTGCCTTCCTGCAGAAGAAGGATCTGCCTCAACATCGGGATGGGCATATAATTGAGAGAAAAAATGATAGACATCACTGATGCCAGAAGCAAATATAAATGTTTGGTCACGGTAATATCCCGACCGCCAGTCCCCATTTCTGAAAACTTTAGCCATCGCGATTTGTGCCAATTCTTTTCCATCGCCAAAAATACCAAACTTAGCCTTACCTGTAAGCACTTCTTTACGTCCCAATAAACTCACGTAACGACTTTCTAAGGCAGTTCGATAATCATTCACAATAATCTTTTTGAACTCGTCAAAGCTCAAAGTGGAAATAGATTCATTGTTTTGGTCAAATGCAGTATCAAACATATTCTTTTTTGTTTCAACAAATTTAACAAAAATATTATTCTATATAATTGGTGTTTATCAAATAAATTGATAATCAATAATTCAGATTTGAAATAGAATATTCTAATTTCTCAAATTAGTACTTTTTGACAAAAAATCCTAATTTTTACAGATTTTTAATTCCAATCAGCAGGCAAAAACACCATTGTCCTTTTTAATTTTTATTTTTGGGTTTTACATTCATTATTTTGAATTTTTCAGCACTTAAACTCGATAAAATCCTTATCGCTAATCTTGAAAAACAAAAGCTTTCTTCGCTTACACCTATTCAAGAAATAGCTATCCCCGCCATTTTAGAAGGTAGAGACTGTTTGGCGATTGCCCCAACCGGCACGGGAAAAACGGAGGCTTTCGCCGTCCCTATTATTCAGCGCTTACGAACCAAGATTACCCCAGATCACTTATCGGTCCTTATACTCCTTCCTACACGGGAACTTTGTATACAGACCAAACAGCGCATATCGGGGCTTATCGATGGAATGGAGTTGACTATCGCCAGCTTCTATGGTGGCGGAACTTATGAAAGTCAACTCGACGTTTATCCGAAAGCCCAGATGGTCCTTGCGACTCCAGGACGTTTGCTGGATTTTATTGAACAAGGCATTATCGATCTAAAAACGATAGATATCCTGGTGATCGATGAATTCGATCAATTGTTAGATCTCGGTTTCACGAAAGAAATCAATAAAATCATCAGCACATTGCCTGCTAAGAGACAAACCATTTTCAGTTCAGCTACGAAAACCCCTGAAATCGAAAAAATTGTTCGAAAAAGATTAAATACCCCTGTTGAGATCAACCTAGAAACAACGGCCAAAAAGGGTCAAATAGAAGAATCTGTCCTCTATGTTGATAAAAATGATAAAAAGACCCTTCTGCGTTATCTCCTTGAAAACCGTATTGCACAGCAAGTAATCGTTTTCACGCGAACAGTTCATGCTGTCGAACGCATCGCAACAGATTTAGATCGAAATGGCATTTCTTGCTCGGCGTTATATGGCGATATAGCGCAGCAAAAACGAGAAGAGATTATTGCTAAATTCAGACAAAAAGAGGTACGTGTATTAATTGCGACGGACCTTTTGGCTCGAGGGGTAGATTTTCCGGACCTAGAAGCTATCATCAACTACGAAATTCCGGATTCCGCCGAGCTCTATACGCATCGAATCGGTCGAACAGGTCGTTCGGAAGCAGAGGGAAAAGCATTTACCTTTTGCGATGCGGAGGACAATGAAAAGTGGATAAAATTACAGTTATCCTTAAAACGGCAAATTAAAATTGACGATCAACATCCTTATTTATTGAGTTGGGAGAAAATGCGTTCTAGCAGCCAAAACAATCAACGAAAAGGCGGCTCGAAATCAAGAAAACGTCGTTAATTAATAAATATTCTTTTACTTTTACCAGCAAATCAAAAAATCACAATCCGAGATGAGTACAATACATTTATTTGACGATAGCAACAATGCGAATGATAATCGTTTGGGAGACCTGGAAAAAACGATTATAATAAATAGCCTGATGGAAGTTCCCTTTGAAGAGCGGGATGAAGAGTGGCGTGATATTTTTCTGGCTAATATTGCTGAATGCACCTTAAAATTAGCAGAAACAGAAGTGGTTGTTGGTCCTGATGGGTTCCCCTATTTTCAACTCGAAAGTGTTCCGAAAGATCAGAACTTTCAGGCCTTTGTCATTAAAAATCGGCTGAAGGATTACGTGTTGCCAAAAGGTTTTGGTATTGCTATCAATACACAAAATGAAAACCCCGACTGGGTATTCACCTACGGCGACTTAGTTAACTACTTTTTAAACGGAGAGTTTTATACAGATGAAAGTGTTTTCTCAAAGAAAAATGAACAAACGATTATCGGTCAAGATGAAGAAATATTAGTGGGGCAACCTGCCGAGACCATTCTTCCACAGGCTGTCCGCAACCAATTACGTGAATTTTTAGATTATTATGGCGTAAAGAATGCAAAGGTGATGCTCATTGCGCGTAATTATAAAGATGAAGAAAATGCTTCACAAGATTTGGCATTCAATATCGCTGCGAACCAATTCAGGACTGAAAAAGAATTCACCAACATCATGGAAGCAATTGGCTGGTTTCTTCCGAGACATTATTCTTATATCGGATTGGATGAATTTGCAGTAGACAATGGTTTTATGCCACTGTAAAAGACAGAAACTAAAATATATACAAACATAATTAACCCATGTTTCCATTTAACGTAAGAGTGTACGGAATATTGATCAATGAAAATCAAGAGGTATTGATCAGCGACGAAAGAACGGAAAATGTTTCATTTACCAAATTCCCTGGTGGGGGCTTAGAATACGGGGAAGGCTTATTGGATGCTTTGATCCGGGAGTATCAGGAAGAATGTGCTTTTGACATTGCTGTGGTTAAACATATTTACACCACAGACTTTTATGAGAAATCAAGTTTTAACGATAGCCAAATCATATCGATTTACTATCAGGTCAAGAATACCTCAGCTATTCAGATCAGAACGACTACCAAAGCCTTCGACTTCGATCCTGATCAGAAACCTGAAGATAATAAGCTTCAGTCTTTTCGATGGGTACCGATTGAATCGGTGTTAACGGAAGATTTGACCTTCAAAACAGATCAGATCGCCTGGGAAGAATTCTTAAAAACGGTCAAATAATAATAATTTTTCAATTTTCATCATTTTTATTTGTATTTAAAAAATAAAGACATATCTTTACGTAAACCAATGGAAATACTTGATTTTTTTAAAGTATTGACCTTAATAATTACATTTTATTATTTATTTGACATCTCGCATGTGACGAGGAATAAAAGTAGAGGAGCGTGGGATGAGACATACATTGGTTTATTGAATTTGTAAATTCCTAGTCCTATAGGTTTTTTAATAGTTAGTGTGATTTTATGGCGATACTCCCCGTATCGCCTTATTTATTTTACACTTTTTTCCAGGGCCTATTTGAATCCCATATAAGAAGCAAAACAAAGGTTTTTATGTAAAACATCAACATTTTTAAAGCCAACTTGTGTCAATAAGTTGAGTTGATAAATCAGCGATCTTGGTGTATCCTCGTGTTCAATATAGTCAAAAACATGATCACGGTACTGTTCATCCTTCAGGCTAGTTAAGTATTCACCATATTTTTCTCTATAAATTAATTTTTGAAGCTGTTCATTATTTTGCTCAATCAAATCAAAAATCCACACACTTCCCCCGGTTCTCAATAAGCGGAACAGCTTGCCAAACGCATTTTCCCAATCTTTATCATCTCGAAGATGATGTAAAACGGATGTTGCGATGATGACATCAAATTTGTCTTCTTCCAAAGCAGCAGTACGAAAGTCGCCTTTAATCAAATGAATTTCTCCGTTGGTCAATTTTCCAACGCGTTCCTTTGCCCTATTTAACATGGGCTGGCTCAGGTCCAACAGACTAACATTTGGATTAGACTCCAATTTTTGCAATAGTTTTACGTCGTAATTGCCAGCCCCACATCCAATGTCCAATATATTTTGAGCGTTTGGATAAAGACTGACAATGGCATCCGTAATAAGCTCCATATTCCATACCGCATCCAATGTGGTTGCTTGACCTGTTTCTAAATTTGAGAACCGTTCGACATCATTGTCAAACCGTGTTTCAATCTCCTGTAGTGTAGCTTTGTTCATCTCTAAATTGTTTATGCTCTAAAGTTCAGATAGATTCCCCCTACAGCTGTATCTTACAGTCCATCGGGCATTTCATCCATTAATTTTTAATAATTTAAAGGTAGGACTAACTGGAATTCATTAAAAATATTTATTTTGTCATCAATTCATACCAAAAAAGTATCGATGGAAATCCGACATCTCATTTATTTCAAAACAGTAGCCGAAGAGCTTCATTTTGGCCGAGCAGCAGAACGCTTATTTATGTCCCAGCCCCCATTAAGCCGGCAGATTAAAGATCTAGAAGACGAATTGGGTGTTATTCTTTTCTTCCGGACCAACAAACGTGTCGAGCTAACTGAAGCAGGTAAATACTTTTTGGAGGAAGTGTTAGAGATTCTGCAGAACATAGAGCACAGCAAAACGATCACCAAACAGATTCACAACAATATCTCCGGAGAATTCAAACTAGGCTATATCAGTTCAACACCAAAAAAGATGCTTGCTACAGTATTGAAGCAAATTCAACAAAAGTTTCCATACTTAAGGGTTAGTCTTTTTGAAACTTCGACACAGAAGCAAAAGCTGGCGTTGGAAAATGGAAAATTGGATCTAGGCATCATGCGCGCTCCAATTTATTCAAATGAATTGCTGACCACTCCTCTTTTCGAAGACCCTATGGTGATTGTAGGTCCTTCACAGGTGGAATTTAATGCGATCAACTTTTTTAATGAAAGTTTCATTTCTTTCAATCAGAAATACGCCTCCGAATATCACCGGCTTGTTATTAACACCTGTAATCGCATGGGCTTCGAACCTAAGATTGTACACCAGAGCAATTCGATGTCTTCCATCCTTGAGTTGGTAGCACAGGGGTTGGGCCTGGCAGTCGTCCCCTATTCCACCATCAAACAATACCCGCATTTAAACCTAAAAATCATGAAGCTTGAAGATATGGATAGCAAAACAGAAGTGATCCTGGTCTCTAATATAAAAAGTAAAAACAGTGCATTAGGCGAATTTATAGCCTGTATCCAGAAAGAGTATATTGATTTCAATGCGTCCTAAAGGGGCATCTATTGAAATTCCAGCATAAAAAAAGGAGTCAGCATGTTGCTGACTCCTTTTTTTTGGATCGAAGAGCAATATTACCTCTTCTCGAATTTATACGCTAGCGTTGCCATAAAACTACGCGGTGGAATCGGATTCACACTATAGTTTTCATGGATATAATAATTAAACGCGTTGGTAATATTGGATAATTTACCCAAAATACTCCAGTTTTTATAAGCATAACCAGCGGAGAAATCTATGGTCGTAAATGGACTAACAGAGATCAGACGATTGAGGCCATCGCGTACATTGATCTTAGTATTATTCCAACCTGCATTACGTCGACCTGTATAAAATGCGGAAAAACCTAATTTCAGTCCTTTAACTGTCCCATTTTGAATGGTATAAAACACGGTCCCATTAGCCGTATGTGCTGTGGTTCCTACCAGACGTACATTTTCTTCGTTCCCAGAAATTTCAGTCACTTTCTCCTTACCATCAACGATGGTTGTATAACTTGAAATCGGATTGGTTTCGGTATAACGCATATAATTGTAGGAATAACCTGCAATTACATTCAGTCCTGGGAGTAAGGTTCCAGTAACATCAACTTCCAATCCGCTTGAAGCCGTCTTTCCAGAAAATTCTTTCATATTTGCATCGCTATTGCTTGTTCCATTCGGAAGCACCAATAACTGTTGGGCAAAGCGATTGTTGTTAATTCTATACCAAGCAACATTTGCGGATAACCTACCGTTGAAAAAGTCATTTTTCACACCGGCCTCATACTGATCGATGATAGAGGGAGCCATCGGTTGGTAATTCACATCATATCCCGAATTCGATGTAAAGTTATTTGCATAAGTGACATAGACACTTGATGAGCGGATCGGCTGATAGATCAATCCAAATTTAGGCGACCATGCTTTATCCACTTTTGCTCCAATCGGATTTTTTTGACCATCTAGATTAATAATCTCTTCCGATTGATTCGTCGCATAAGTATACTTTTCCGAATTAGGTGTACGCTGATACGTGTAGCGAATACCAGCCAACACTTTAAATTGTTCAGTAACTTCTATTAGGTCCTGAAAAAATACGCCATAACGAAAGATATCCGTCGTTGTTTTGGTTAATAAATCCGCTTGTGGCATATCTGTCCGAAGTCCATTTCCCGAAGCCAAATGCTGCGCAGTTTGCGAGGGATTAAAGACATAAATAGAATCGTATACACCGCCCACATTTTTAGATGCATCAATTTTATAGGCATACGCATTTGAATGCGACTGATCGGCATCTGCTCCCACCAAGATCTTATGCTTGATCGCCCCTGTTTTTACAGTTCCTGTTAGATTCAATTGCTGATTGGCTGTAAACTCATTTGATTTGGATCGGGTTAAATTCCGTGGAGCAATTCCATTTTTATTCGCTTGAATCCGATCTGATCCATAGTAATCACGATCGTAGGTTTGGTAACTTGCTATTGCGTTTAAATTCCATGAATCATTAAACTTATGGTTCAAATTGATCTGCCCGTTTGAGGTATTTGTTCTGTTGAAAGCAAAAGGCACATTCATAAAAGTGTTTCTTCCAACTTCATTATTCAACTTACCATCCACGGTCCCCATTCCAAAGTCCGGCGTAAAATCACTTTTTAAGTAATCGAATGTAAAGTTGAGATCAGTTTTATCGGATATTTTATATAAAACAGAAGGATTTACATATGTACGTTTTGATGTGACCTGATCCCTAAAGCTACCCGCTTTTTCATAAGTTCCGATAACCCGGAATGCAACCTTATTGGAGATTGGACCATACACATCTACTGTTGGTTTATAAAAGTCATAACTTCCTACACGCATTGACGCTTCGCCTCCATAATAAAATTTAGGCTTTTTCGTCACTAGGTTTACAACGGCCCCACCAGATACACCGCCATACAACAAAGCAGAACTTCCTTTTAAAATCTCGACAGATTCTAAGGTGCTCGCCTCAATCGAACCTCCATTATTGGTTCGCGCGCCATTCTTAAATATATTATTTCCGCCTAAGCTATAGCCCCTTGCGTAAAAATTTTCGTTGACCCCACCACGGTTCGCTCCCATCGCGACACCGTTTGCATTTTTTAGCGCGTCGCTCAGGCGATTAACCTGTTGATCCGCAATTACCTGTTCGTTTATAATTTGTACACTCTGCGGCAAATCCCGGTCAATAATCCCTGCTTTACCCACATTCACTGTTTTGCTGTTGTGCGAGTTGTAGCCCACGACTTCCACTTGTTCCAATTGAGATTCAGAAATATTCAAAGCAACATTCACGGCCATCGCCTTTCCATTTTTAACCTCTATAGTACGCTCCTCGACTCCATTTCCGATACTTTTGATCCGAATAGTATAGGTTCCATCCGGAAGATTAGAGAAATGGAAGCTTCCATCACCTGAAGTCGAAGTAGACCTACCTAAAGAAACTATGGTTACTGTAGCCGATTCAATTGGTGCACCATCTTTGGTTTTAACACGGCCATGTATCCCCTTACTTTGCGCCGATGCATCCAAATGAATTGCTCCTACTAATCCTAGACTTAAAACAAGTCCTAGAAAAGTTCTTTTCATGTTAATAAATTGTGAGTTCGTAAAAATTATTTGTCGGCGCAAACATACGATATTATTTTATTGTTTAGAATAGTTTTAAATAAAAATAGTTTATTACGCTAATAAAGCATGATTGAGCTGTATAGCAACTATGATATGCTGCACGGATTCATTGTAACTATTTCTATTATTCATCAGTATTTCCTACATTTATACCAGAACTAACATCCCAACTAATCAATCCAATGAGAAAGTATAAGCTCCTACTCGCCGTCTTTATTTATCTATTCGTTCCCACAGTTTTGCTTGGCCAGCACACACAGGTTGATCATGATCTTACAGAAATTATGCGTCGCTATAATGCCGTAGGGCTCAGTGTGGTCGTCGTCAAAAACAATAAAATTGAGTATCACAAAAATTATGGTTACAAAAACTTGGAAACCAAAACGCCTCTCGGAGAAAATGACCTCTTTCGGATTGCTTCGATTTCAAAGTCATTCACCGCAACATCATTGATGCAATTAATAGCGGATGGCCGATGCAAACTCGACGACGACTTCGGGGATTTGATAGGTTTCCCAATCAGAAATCCGAATTTTCCAGGCAAAAAAATCACCGTCCGGATGATCCTTTCCCATACCTCCAGTATCAATGATAAAAACGGTTACTTCAACCTAGATGTCATCAATCCATCCAAGAACCCCAATTGGAAAGATTCCTACAATCTTTATGAACCCGGCACACAATACCAATATTGTAATCTCAATTTTAATATGGCAGGAGCTGTTCTGGAGAAACTGACCAATACACGCGTCGACAGCTATATTGTTAACCATATCCTCAAACCGCTCAACCTATATGGTGGTTATTGTATCGACTCTTTGGACCAAAGAAGATTTGTTCCTTTATATTCCTTTGATGCTAAAGGTACACCGCATGAAGAACCCAGTGCCTATAATCCACGTCGGGAGGAACTCAATCAGTACATCTTGGGCTATAGCACTCCTGTGCTCTCTCCGACAGGTGGAATGAAAATATCTGCCTTAGATTTAGCTAAATATATGATGATGCATATGAATTACGGCCATAGTCAGGGAAAAAACATCATCGATAAAAAGTATGCGAAGATTATGCAGACCGCTGTAAATAAGGAATCGGGCTATGGATTAGCTATGATGAATAATTCTAAAATTATACCGGGGATTACTTTGACAGGCCATACGGGTTCGGCTTACGGGCTTTATAGTGCACTATTTTTCAACCCTGCAAAGAAATATGGCTTTATTGTCATTACAAACGGCTGCAATATTCCCGACAGCGATGACTTCAACCCTTTGCTTGAAGACTGCATTAGCGCCCTGTACGATGCTTACATTGAATAGGCAACGGCTTACATCAAATAGGCAAAAGTTTAATAAATAAACGAAAGCCAAACCCATCAAATAGAGCCTTGTCCCGGTTTATGGCAAAACCAGGAGCCTTCGGATCAACTGGACAATAACAAAGTAAAAAAGCTGNNCAGCTTTTTTACTTTGTTATTTTTACTATTTCTTGTTTTCCACCCAGTTTACAATAGCAGGGTCCAGCGGATTCGTCGCAGAACGAAAACGATGGACAAGTTTGCCGTTCTCATCAATCAAAAACTTTTCAAAGTTCCATTTGATATCACCTTTAAAATCTGGGTTCTCCTGAGCGGTCAAATATTTAAACAAGGGTGAAATTTGATCTCCTTTTACATCGACCTTTTCGGCCATTAAAAAATCAACACCATAATTTTGTTCACAAAACTCTTGAATCTGCGCATTTGAACCCGGTTCCTGTTGTGCAAAATTATTTGCCGGAAAGCCAATAATAACGAGCTTATTGCCATAGGTCTTGTGCAATTCCTCCAAATCTTTGTACTGTTTTGTGAAACCACATTTTGAGGCAGTATTCACGATCAATATTTTCTTCCCCTTGAAATCGGACATTTTCACTTCTTGCCCTTCAAGTGTCGTAAACTTAAAATCATAAAAGTTGGGATTGCCAAATAACATTGACATATACACCATAATAGTTGCAATAATCATATTTAATTATTTTAAAGACTTAACAATGAATTACTTTCTCTTTCCAATACCGCATCAAAAAGCTCGTTGATAGGAGATTTTAAAATGGTCCCTACCTGTATCTGATGTGCTTCACAGACTTCCCGCAAGATTAAATCAAAACTATACGCAATAGAACCCACAAAGTGACATGCATATTTATTATAGTCTGGATAGGTCAAAATCGAAGCTTGAACAAATTCTTCGAATCCACTCTTTACCAGATCTATAATATAGGGATGGGTAATATTATCGGACATGAACGGCGCAAAAGATGCTAAGAAAGCATTTGGACGTTCTTTTTGATAAACATTTTTGATGACAATCTCTTTATTGATTCTGTATTTGTTCGCAAATTTTTCGTTCAGATCTTTCGGCATACGGCCATATAGGAAAAGCCTGACCAGGTTTTTTCCAAAATATGCCCCCGACCCCTCATCACCTAATACGTAGCCATTTCCATTATGTGAGGGCATAAGCTCCTCCCCGTCAAAAAAACTCAAATCAGACCCCGTCCCCAATGTCGCTACATAACCTTTTTTATTACCACAGGTCGCTAAGGCACTACCAAAAAGATCGTTCTCAACAGAAATGTAAGCGTTTTCGAATAAGGGTGTCAATGCATTTGAAACCATTTCCCGACGATCGGGCGTAATGCATCCCGCACCAAAAAAATACAACTCAGTAACTTCATCGGCATAGGGAATAATTTCGGGTATTTCCTTAATAACACGTGTGATTTCCTTTTCATTCACAAAAAAAGGATTAAGTCCATTTGTACTGAATGAGATAGGCGCACTATCTGGCAATTCCAACTTCCAATCCGACTTTGAAGAGCCGCTATCAACAACTAAGATCATACAAATTCTTGATTATTTTTCCCCTATAAACTACTGTATCAAACTTAGCAAAAATTCTGATAAAAAACAGATTTTTTGCTTCATCTCCCCAGCCCAATTAAAACCGTCGTTTTATCCAAAGCAGCAATTTTGCCATCGAATTATACCTCATTTCTTAAATAAATTTATGTATATTGGAGGATACTATCAGCTGCTTCCTGTCATCANNTGATGACAGGAAGCAGCTGATTCATAATTGTAGAACCAACAATCTTTTTTTTTGTTTGGTTAAGCGTACGATACTTGTAATTTTGTAAGCTCATACTAAAATCATCTTTCATGGACAGTGACCCTTTCAACATACCCGAAATACATTTTGAGGTATCATTTTCAGAAGCACAAGCTCATTACATCGAAGTAAAAATGAGCATCACAAAGCTCAACCAGCCTTATGTCGATCTAAAAATGCCAGTTTGGTCTCCTGGATCTTATTTAATTCGTGAATATGCTAAAAATGTAGAACGATTTCGATCATTTGACAAAACAGGAAATACGATTTCCTATCAGAAAATTTCAAAAAATACCTGGCGAATACCCACAGAATCTTTGGATCAAATCGAAGTAATCTACGCTGTATACGGTTTTGAAGTTTCTGTGCGTACCAACTTTTTCGATAGTGATCATGCTTTTATTGTGCCTACGGCAACTTTCTTTCATATCGATGGCCGTATAGACAGTCCTTCAACAGTCAGCATAGCACTAAAAGATTCTTGGGCAAGTATATCAACAGGACTCGAACAAATTGAAGAACATAAGTTTTATGCACCAAATTTTGACGTATTATACGATACGCCCATCGAAGCGGGTAACCAAGATGTCTGGAAATTCCAAGCTGCCGGTGTCGAGCATGAATGCGCCATGGTCGGAGGTGGTAGTTATGATAAAGACCGTCTGACGAAAGATATCACACGTATCGTCGAAGAGGAAACCCGCATCTGGGGTTCGAACCCCAATGAGCGATATGTCATTATTACCCACAATTACCAATCTGGAGGTGGAGGCCTAGAACATCTCAATTCAACAGTATTGGGAGCGTCGAGGAATGCGTATTTAAATGAGACAAGCTACAAAAACTATTTGAGTCTCGTTGCGCATGAATATTTTCACTTATGGAATGTCAAGCGCTTACGTCCAAAAGCATTAGGACCGTTTAATTACGATGGCGAGAACTATACCACAGGCCTCTGGATCATGGAAGGATTCACTTCGTATTATGATAATTTAATTATTAAACGCTGTGGATTTTATGATGAAAAAGAGTACCTCGCTTTGCTAGCTAACGATTTCAATATTGTACTGAACCGACCGGGTCATGCGATACAGTCTGCCGCAGCCTCAAGTTTCGATACCTGGATTAAATATTATAGGCCTGATGAAAATTCGATGAATTCAGGAATTTCCTATTACAACAAGGGGGCAATGCTGACAGCATTGTTGGATATTAAAATTATCGCTGCTACAGAAGGTCGACTAAAATTGGATGATGTTATCCGTGAGGCTTATGAGGAGTTCTACCTAAAACTTGATCGCGGATTTGAAGAAAATGAATTGAGAAGCCTTGCTGAACGCATCGCAGGCACGTCGTTAGACGACATTTTCAATGCTGCCCATCAGGACGGAGAACTGGATTATAACGATTATTTTAATCTCGTTGGTTACGAAATTGTGGATACCAATATTGATAACAACACATTGACATTCGGCATTACGACCAACAAAGTGGATGGGTTAATTTCGGTAGCAACAGTGGAAAAAGGCTCTGGTGCGTATGACGCCGGATTGAATGTAAAAGACGAACTGATTGCAATTAATAATAACAGGCTCGACGTGAAAGACAAGGAAATTGATTTCATTGTTCAACATGCCAAAGAGGGGGAAACATTAAACTTCCTGGTGGCACGAGATGGTTTAGTGCGTGAAATCCCTGTTCAGATCAGAAAGAGCAATAAAAAGATCTATGAAATCCGTCCGCTCAAAGAACAAACCTTTTTACAGGAATTGCTGGGTAAAATCTGGATGGCATAACACGAAAGTACTAGTATTAAAATTAAAAAAGAATAGCGGGGTCTCCCGCTATTCTTTTTTAAAATTTATATCTTACCGAAAAACCGATCGGATCAAATAATTTGATACTGGATTCGTTTAGAAAATCGAAATAAGGTTTTACATCCAATGAGATCTGAAATGGAGCTTGGGGAATATTATATTCAATACCAACAATACCGTCGATACTTAAATTGAGTTGTGAGTCAAACGAATGACGTTGACCATCTATAATTTTATCTTTCTCTTTATAAGAGCCTACGCTACCACCGAAACCATAATACCAATTGAATCCTCCAGTCAATGGTTTATAGATTTCATATAAACCAACAACGCGGAAACGGCGGAAATCAGAATTGCTCTGAATGCTCATGATAGCCTCCAATGCATGGTCCGAGTTAAGCGTATGACGATATGTAATTCCCTGAGCAGACCCAAAACGTCCACCAATAGCACCCTTATTGTCCAACTGAGCCATAGCTCTATTGGATAATGCTCCAAACATCAGTATTCCACCGACAGCCAAAAATATTTTTCTCATAAAAATCGTACGCTTTTTTGCTTTACATTTTTTTCAAACATAGATAAATTGCTTTTTATATGCAATATATTGCAGTGCACATAAAAACTATTTACCAGAACTTCCCCTATGAAGGACCTTTTCAATAGGGTAAATATCCACTACAGCTATAACGAAACAATGTTTAATTTGTTATGACAATAATCCCGAATTATCCAACTTTATTTCTGTATATTTAGATCAATACAGCATGTAGTAGTAACCAAATAAACTCAAGTGATATGGGCAGAATTTTTGACTTTATAACCTTATATAAAGAAAAATACGCAAAGGACATCATGGTGGCAGGTCGAGATGGAAACGGCCAGTGGAAAACGTATTCTACCAAAGAGTACACCGACGCGATTGACACCTTAAGCAGGGCGTTACTTAAACTAGGCCTCAAAAAAGGTGATCGGGTCGGAATCATGTCCGGCAACCGTCCCGAATGGAATTTAGTTGATTTTGCCTGCAATCAAATCGGTCTCGCAACTGTTCCCCTCTATCCCACATTATCTGCACAGGATCTTTCATTTATCGTGAATGACTCGGATGTCAATGTACTCTTTGTCAGCAACAGCGAATTGACAAACCGTATTGAACAAGCGATCAGGGAGCACGGTATACACCCACAACTGTATACTTTTGATGCCATTGAAAATTATACCCAGCTAAAAACATTCATCGAAACAGCAAAAGATGACTCAACTGATCTAGCTCCGCTTCGTGATGCAGTCACAGAAGATGATCTGCTAACCTTAATTTACACTTCAGGTACCACAGGACGCCCTAAAGGCGTATACTTGTCCCATAAAAATGTATACAGCAACGTCTTGGCCTGCAATCATCTCATCCGATCAGATTTCAAAACGGCGCTAAGCTTTCTTCCGCTATGCCATATCTTTGAACGCATGGTAGTATATATGTACTATTCGAAAGGAATTCAGATTTATTTTTCGGAAACCTTAGACAAGGTCGTTGCCGATATCAACGATGTCAAACCGGATGTCTTCACCACAGTACCGCGTGTACTGGAAAAAGTATACGATAAGATTATTGAAAAAGGGAAAGCCTTAACGGGATTAAAAAAGAAAATTTTCTTCTGGGCTGTTGATCTCGGCCTGAAATTTCAAGAACCTGAACGAAATGGACCGCTTTACAATCTCAAACTTGCGATTGCTAGAAAACTCATATTTTCCAAATGGCAAGAAGCTCTTGGCGGAAATATTAAAATTATCGTGTCAGGTGGCGCTGCCCTTCAAGAACGTTTAGCGCGTGTATTCTGGGCTGCTGGACTTAAAGTGCTCGAAGGTTATGGGTTAACTGAAACCTCCCCCGTAATTGCGGTAAACTCGTACTTACCCAATGGATTGAAATTTGGGACGGTAGGGAAACCCCTCAAAAACTTAGAAGTTAAAATTGCTTCAGATGGCGAAATCCTTGTCAAAGGTCCTAGTATCACGACTGGCTATTATAAAAATGAAGAAGCCACGAAAGAGGCTTTTGACGATCATGGATTCTTCAAAACAGGCGACATCGGAGAAATAACATCCGATGGTTTCCTTAAAATAACCGATCGAAAAAAGGAAATGTTTAAGACGGCAGGTGGTAAATATATTGCCCCCCAATCCATTGAAAACAAACTCATGGAATCTACCTTAATCGGACAAGTCATGGTTTTCGGAGAAAATAGAAAATTTCCTGGAGCCTTGATTGTTCCTGCATTTGATGTGCTGTCCAAATGGGCAAGCCAAAAAGGTATCACCAGCGGTTCAAACGAAGAAATCATCAAAAATCCAGAAGTAATCCAAAAATATCAGGAAGAAATTAACCGATTATCTACTAACTTTGGGCATTGGGAAATTGTCAAGAAATTTATTCTTCTTCCAAAGGAATGGACAATCAACGACGGTCAATTGACGCCAAAATTGAGTTTAAAACGAAAAATTATTTTAAAAGAGAACGAAGCTGTAATCGACAAATTGTATCAGGAACAAAACCAAGAATAGCAATTTGCACGATTATTGGGGCTGATCATCTTATTATGAAGCACGTTACACTACGAGATTTATTTACACTCGCCTACTGGAAAAACATTTGGCATGTCTTAGTTGATGCCTTTAATGGATTCAATGATGACAAATGTATGAAGAAGAGTGCTTCATTGGCTTACTATACCGTCTTCTCCATCGGCCCACTTCTTATGATTGTGATCTGGTGTATCGGCTTCTTCTACGGAGAACATCTTCAGAGTGGATCTTCGGCGCAGGATCAGGTGTTGGAGGAAGTCATGGTTCTTTTTGGACAGGATGTAACAACGCAGATCCAGTCCTATCTTCAAAAGATAACTTTCGAGAATAAATCCAATATGGGGATCACGATAGGTATTGTTACATTGATTCTCTCCTCTACGACCTTATTCGTTGATATACAAGACTCCATAAACAATATCTGGAAAGTAAAACCGAAACCCAAAAAAGGCTGGTTAAAATTAATCATCAATAGATTAATTTCTTTTTCCATCGTGATCGCCTTGGGCTTTTTACTAATTGCTTCACTCATGATCAATGGAGTTATCGTTGCCGTGACCAATTTAGTTATGACCTATTTTCCCTTTATTCCCATTGCGCTTATCTCGTGGGTAAATACAGGCATCACTTTCTCGGTCATTGTCATTTTATTTGGCTTTATCTTTTCTTTCCTTCCCGATGCCAAAGTAAAATTCAGAGACATGCTCGGGGGAGCCATTTTTACAGGTTTACTTTTCATGTTAGGCCGGTACGGCATTTCAATCTATCTGAATCTCTCTTCCACAGCCAGCTTTTATGGAGCCGCAGGATCGATAATTGTCATGTTATTATGGATCTACTATTCGGCTGCGATATTGTATTTTGGGGCAGAATTCACCAAGTTTTATGCCATTAAATTTGGCGCGGGCATTGTGCCTTCCACATTTGCGGTAGCGGTTGAACAGACGGAAAAAGTTAAAAAAACAGGAAGCGACGCCGAAGCACATGTTGGAGACACCATTCAGGTCTTAAAACAATAAATTTATTTTTTGTCTTTTTTACCACTGATGGAACCGTCTATACCGATGACGTCAATGACTTTGTCTCCAATCTGCGTGATATCGGATTTTAACCCGATCATGACGGTAAAAATATTAACAGGCCTACCCTGTATCTTCCTAAAATTATGGAGATAACCAAGCTCGAGCCCTAAAAAGAAGCCATTAAATTTGTAATCTGCGCCAGCCCCCAATTTACTGGAAAAATTCAGATGATTTTTATTCTCCATCTTGACGAGCTTTTGATCTGCCAGCACACGCGCTCTCGGCTCACTCGCCAGACCAACGCCAGGCCCAGCAAAACCGTAGATATTCAGTCTACGCATCTGTTTCCTAATCCCGCCCGAGAATGAAAAAGTATAGAAATTCGTATTGGCATCTTCTATGCGGTATTCGAAATCGGGATCAATTAAGGGTTGTTTGTACTTAAATGAAAGTGTATAAAGCGTGGGGGATACAAAAAACATAGAATTTTTCAGGGATATATCTAAACCAATACTACCCGAAAACTTTGGCGAAAGTATATCTTTGGTTTTCCCGATCGGAAAACCCATTCCGGTTGTACCCCAATAGTAAACTTTTCGATAATGTATCGTATCAACGCCGCCCTGAGCCCGTATAGAGCTCCAACACAAAGAAAGAAGGAGAAAAGTAAAAAAGAATTGTTTCATTTAAATGCGTTCAATATTGAATAACAACAATATTAAACGCATTTTGTTCAAAAAAGTCGTCCGACTATAGATAACTTTTTGATTGCGGCCCTTGGTTGAACAACAAATCGATAATACTCAAATCTGGGTAAAATCCATTTTTATCAGAGAAAACCTGATAATATTCTTTTGGATCAGGCCATATGCTTTCTTTTTTGGGATGTATAAGGTTGCGGAAATCGATCGCTTCTAACGGCTCGGCCACATACGCTTCTGTAAACCCTATGGTTCGTTTAAGTTTGATTGATTTTAGAATAAGCTCCAGCTGGGCCACATTAAAATCGACGAGATAGTCATATTTACCTTCGTAAAACCGTATAAAATCATCCTCATAATACTCAAAATATGCAGAACTCCGGTAAGCGGTCTGTATACTTAACCAGTGTAAACGTTGCCAGTTAAATTCATAACTTATACGAATATCTTTCATGGGAACTCGTTCTTTATTGCCATGTTGAATGGGTACGATCAAATCCTGCACACCATTTGCTGAAGCAATGCGTGCCCGCGTACGATAGCTCTGCTTTTGAAAATGCTCGTATTTCTCGATGAACAAAGGAAGATTATGCTCTTGTATTGTATGAAAATAAGATATTGGTGGAAGATAACATGCCGGAAGTAATAACTGCGATTCCATAAAAACTGATGATTTTTGTTATAAGTGACGCAAAAATAACTTAAATTAAGGATATTTGTAAAGAACACTGGGAATTTTAGCTATAGCATGAAACAAAAAGCGTTAAACGCATTAATCTATATCATCTCTCTTCTCCCCTATTGGTTTCTATATTTGATCTCCGATGGGCTTTATTACATACTATACTATATGATTGGATATAGGAAGAATATTGTATTTCAAAACTTAAAGAATGCTTTTCCAGAAAAAACGGATAAAGAACGCCTGGTTATTGCCAAAAAGTTTTACCGTTTTTTCCCGGATCTCCTTGTCGAATCGATCAAATTGAAAACGATTACGGCTGAGGAAGTCAAGAAAAAGATGACTTTGGAAGATGTAGAAGAATTGACGAGACACCTCGAGGCAGGCAAAAACGTAATCGGGGTGACTTCACATTATGCCAATTGGGAGCTTGGTATTCACCGTTTGAGTTTAATCACAAACTTCCCTACACTGATAGTATACAAACCACTCAACAACAAAGACATTGACACGGTGTACAATGACATGCGGGGACGGTTTGGCGCCGAAATGGTACCAATGAAACAAATACTCCGTCATATCGTCAAGTTGAAGGGCCAGCCCAATATCAGTATACTCGTTGCGGATCAAACACCGCTGTATTCGGATTCCGATTATTTTATTAATTGGCTAAATCAGGAAACATTGGTCTATACAGGAGCCGAAAGACTTTCTAGAATAAGTAAAGCACCTGTGGTCTATTGTTATATCGGAAGAAAGCCCAAAAGAGGGCAGTATTTCTGTAAATTCGTTACTTTAATCGAAGATCCAAGTGGCTTTGGCGAGCATGAAATTACCGATATACACAATCAATTTGCTGAACAGCTTATTCGTGAAAACCCAGAATATTGGTTATGGTCACATAATCGCTGGAAAAGAAAACGTAGAAAATGAGTAAATTACCCAAAGTAGCTGTCGTTATCCTCAATTGGAATGGTCGATTTTTCCTGGAAAAATTTTTGCCATCCGTATATAACAGTTCGTATCCGAATGTCGAATTTGTCATTGGAGACAATGCCTCCGATGATGATTCAATTTCATTTGTGAAACAGTACTATCCGACGATTACTATACTTGAAAATGATAAAAACTATGGCTTCGCAGGAGGTTATAACAAAATACTGCAGCGTGTAGACGCTGATTACTATGTACTCCTGAATTCGGATGTCGAAGTGAGCCAAAACTGGATTGAACCCGTGATTGAATACTTGGAAAGAAACCCTTCCCTGGCAGCAGCACAGCCCAAAATACGTTCATTTCATGACAAGCAGAAGTTTGAACATGCCGGAGCCGCCGGTGGCTATCTGGATTACTTTGGCTTTCCTTTCTGTAAAGGGAGAATCCTACATGAAGTAGAAGATGATGCGGGACAGTACGATAAGGAATCTGAGATCTTTTGGGCATCTGGAGCTGCGCTTTTTATTCGCTCAAAAGCCTGGAAGGAAGCAGATGGCCTTGATGAAGATTTCTTTGCTCATATGGAGGAAATCGACCTGTGTTGGCGATTAAAGAAAATGGGCTACGGCATAGGTTATTGCCCTAAATCTGTTGTTTATCATGTTGGTGGAGGAACCCTCAATGCAAGTAATCCCAAAAAGACTTACCTCAATTTTAGGAATAATATGGTCATGCTGCAAAAAAACCTTCCGTTAGGCAAAGCCATATGGATTATTTTCATCAGGCTTTGGTTTGACTTTGCTGCCCTTGCTAAGTTTCTGATCGACAGAAAACCTAAGGATGCTTGGGCAATCAGTCGTGCGCATCAGTATTTCTTCTTGAATATTTTCAAAAATGCTAAAAAACGAAAAAAATACAAGGCGAAAGAAAATACAAAAGGGCATTACAGAAAATCAATTATCATTGATTTTTACACAAATAACAAACATAAATTTTCACAGCTAAATCCAGAGGATTTTAAATAGCATATTATTTTCCCAAAACACAAAATGCAGAAAACCGCATTTTAAAAATAAAGCAGTCATTACAACAAGATTCTTTATTTATTTTATTTAAACGTACTTTTTATTTGTAATTTTGCAAAATGTTGGTGATGGATATTGAAAAAAAGATAAAAGACTTAACGGCAGAGCTCAACCATTATAACTATCAATACTATGTATTGGCGAACAGTGTTATTTCGGACTACGACTTCGACCTCAAATTAAAGGAACTCGAAGCGCTGGAAGCTCAATATCCCAACTTTGCCGACCCCAACTCCCCTACACAGCGTATTGGTGGAGACATTACCTCCCGATTTCAAACGGAAAAACACCGCTGGCCAATGCTTTCATTGGGCAACACATACAATCAGGAGGAATTACTTGACTTCGACCAGCGGATCCGCAAAATCATCGGCGATCAGTTCGAGTATGTTTGTGAATTAAAATTTGACGGTTTATCCATCAGCTTGACTTATGAAAATGGCTTACTAAGTAAAGCCGTTACACGCGGGGATGGTACACAAGGCGATGTTGTCACCAACAACGTTAAAACGATTCGTTCTATCCCGATCAAACTCAAAGAAGGAGATTATCCAGATCAATTCGAAATACGAGGTGAAATATTTATGCATAAATCAGCTTTTCTCCGCCTGAATAAGGAACGAGCCGATAATGAGGAGCAAACCTATGCCAACCCAAGAAATTTCGCTTCTGGAACCATCAAACTCCAAGATTCTGCTGAAGTTGCCAAGCGCCCATTGGACTGTTTCCTTTACTTTTTGTACTGCGACAACAGAACAAATCTATTTCACGATCATTGGAATAGCTTAAACCATGTCAAAGACTGGGGATTCCACGTCAGCGAGCATAGCAGAAAATGCAGCACATCAACCGATGTTTTTGCATTTATTGACTATTGGGATGTCGAACGTCACAACCTAGGATATGAAATTGATGGAATCGTTATTAAAGTAAATGATTACGCACAACAGGAAGAGCTTGGCTTTACGGCCAAAAATCCACGTTGGGCAATATCCTATAAATTCAAAGCCGAGCGTGTAGAAACCATTCTTAACTCGATTAGTTATCAAGTTGGACGTACCGGCGCTGTTACACCTGTTGCCAATCTTCAACCTGTACAGCTGGCAGGCACAACCGTAAAACGCGCTTCCTTACACAATGCAAATGAAATCGCACGTCTCGACCTACACGAAGATGACACTGTTTTTGTGGAAAAAGGGGGCGAAATTATCCCTAAAATAATTGGGGTAAACCTCGACAAAAGGTTATCGGGATCGACAAGTTTTGTCTACCCGACTTCCTGTCCGGAATGTGGCACAGTACTTATACGGCAAGAAGGGGAAGCAGTACACTACTGCCCGAATGAAACTGGATGTCCGCCGCAAATTGTTGGCAAAATGCAACATTTTATCGGACGAAAAATGATGGATATCGAAGGAATGGGAGATGAGACCGTGGATACTTTCTTCAAGAAAGGTTTGCTACACAACATCGTTGACATCTATGGCCTGAAAGACCATCAAGATGACCTACAACAACTGGAACGTTTCGGTCAAAAATCAATCGATAACATGCTCAATGGCATTGAAAAATCCAAAGAAAAACCCTTTGAAAAAGTTTTGTTTTCGCTTGGAATACGTCATGTCGGCGAGACAATTGCAAAAAAATTGGCGCAGCATTTCAAAAATATTGATGCGCTAGCCCAAGCCTCAACAGAAGAAATCGAAGGAGTACAAGATATTGGACGCCGTATCGCGGAGAGCGTCAAAGAATACTTAGACAATCCAATTCATCAACAACAGATTGTTGCACTGCGGAATTATGGCTTAAATTTCGAAATTGAGGAAAAGGAGATTATCCTGGCGAGCAATTCACTTGAAGGGAAAACTTTTCTGATTTCCGGTGTATTTGCAGAACATTCACGTGAAGAGCTGGCAGCTGTAATTGAAAGCAATGGCGGAAAGATGTTATCTTCCATTTCTGCCAAACTAAGCTATCTCGTGGCAGGAGATAAAATGGGACCGTCCAAACTAGCGAAGGCTGAAAAATTGGGTATCCCGATGATTAATGATCAAGAACTATTTGAACTCATTAATCCCAAGTAAGTTTTTTAATTAAATTTATATAAATACAAAAACAAGATGAACGAGCTTCACGGCGCAGGAGTAGCATTAGTCACTCCTTTTAACTCAGATGAATCTGTTGATTTCGAAGCATTAGGTCAGCTAATTGACTTGCAAATCAACGAAGGTATGGATTATTTGGTTTCTTTAGGTACAACTGGAGAAGTTGCCACTTTAACCAATGATGAACGAAAGCGCATCTGGGATTTTACTGTCAAGCGCGTGAACGGTAGACTACCCTTGGTTGCTGGAATTGGTGGAAATAATACAGCCGAAATTGTGGAGCAAATTAAAAACTTTGATCCAACAGGTTTTTGCGCAATTCTATCGGTATCTCCTTACTACAACAAACCAACACAAGAAGGCATTTACCAGCATTATAAGGCTGTTGCAAGCGCCTCTCCACTTCCGGTTATTTTATACAATGTACCTGGACGTACGGGTAGCAATATAACAGCACAGACAACATTACGACTGGCCAATGATTTTTCGAATATCGTAGCCATCAAAGAAGCTTCCGGTAATTTTGCACAATTCAGCGAAATTCTACGGGATAAACCAGCAGAATTTCTATTGATTTCCGGAGACGATCCGGTTACCTTGCCGATGATGTCGCTTGGCGCTGCTGGTATCATTTCAGTGATCGGAAATGCGTTACCGAAAAAGGTAGCCACATTAGCGAAGTTATGTGCTGAAGGCAATTATGCCGAAGCTAGATCAATCCACAATGAACTTCTTAACATCACAGATCTATGTTTTATTGAAGGAAACCCAGCTGGTGTAAAATACATTCTGCAGGAATTGG
Organism: Sphingobacterium sp. UBA7038; assembly: GCF_002494055.1. Classification (NCBI taxonomy): domain Bacteria; kingdom Pseudomonadati; phylum Bacteroidota; class Sphingobacteriia; order Sphingobacteriales; family Sphingobacteriaceae; genus Sphingobacterium; species Sphingobacterium sp. UBA7038. The sequence continues at coordinate 67,914 of NZ_DLAV01000029.1, read as the reverse complement.
GGATTGGAAAAGATCAATTAAGGCTTCCTTTAGTGCCTGTTAGCGAAAAAATCCAGGCAGCTATCAAAGAAGAATTAAAGAAATTGAACTAAGATATAGTCGAACTCGTTTGAGAAAAAGTTTAGATTACAGGAAAGGGTCTAAACTTTTTTATTTCAAAGCATTGCAACATAACAATATAATAACTACCTTTGCACTTCCACAAAAGTGGAATTTTAAATAACAAAATTAATTAACAAAATGCAACAGTACGAATCTGTAATCGTTCTTACCCCGTTGCTTTCTGATGATGCTGCGAAAGAAGTAATCGCAAAATTCAAAAACATCTTAACAGAAGGCGGAGCCGAGATTGTCGCTGAAGACAATTGGGGTTTGAAAAAATTAGCGTATCCAATCCAGAAAAAAACTACTGGATTTTATCACTTAACTGAATTCAAGGCTCCAGGTGAATTAATCAATAAATTAGAGGTTGAATACAAACGTGATGAGCGCATTATGCGTTTCTTGACTGTAAGCTTAGACAAACATGCTAAAGCATACAACGAGAAAAAACGTAGCGGTGCATTCAACAAAAAAGCTGAAACTAAAACTGAGGAGGGCGCAAACTAATGGCTAACGAAAATATCCAATACGTAACTGCTCCTAAAGTAGAGGACAACCGTAAAAAATACTGTCGTTTCAAAAAGAATGGTATCAAATATATCGATTATAAAGATGCTAACTTCTTGATGAAATTTGTAAATGATCAAGGTAAAATCTTACCTCGTCGTTTAACTGGTACATCTTTGAAATTTCAACGTAAAGTAGCTCAAGCTGTTAAACGTGCTCGTCACATCGGCTTATTACCTTACTTAGCTGATGCAATTAAATAAGGAGGACGATAGAGAATGGAAGTAATTTTAAAACAAGATATCAAAGGCTTAGGTGAGCAAAACGATATCGTTAATGTAAAACCAGGTTTCGGTCGTAACTACTTAATCCCGCAAGGATTTGCTATCCAAGCGACTGAATCTGCAAAGAAAGTTTTAGCTGAGAACATCAAACAAGCTCAGTTCAAACAAGAAAAAATCAAAAAAGACGCTACTGAATTAGCAGGTAAATTGGAAGCTATCAAACTTTCAATTGGTGCTAAAGCAGGTGAATCTGGTAAAATCTTTGGTAAAGTAAACAGCATCCAAATTGCTGATGCGTTGAAAGCAAAAGGTTTTGATGTAGATCGTCGTCGTATCACTTTCGAAGTTGAACCTAAAGAATTAGGTGAATACATCGCTAACTTAAACTTACACAAAGAAGTGAAAGTTCAAGTTCCTTTCGAAGTAATTGCTGAATAATTCAGTTTATTTAGTCAATAATATAAAGCGGCTATCCTTTCGGATAGCCGCTTTTGTTTTACCCCTGTCTCGTCCTGAAATATCGATACACAAAAAGAATCGTTATGGAAAAAGGAACAAATTATGTAAAGCGGACTCAGCGTGATTACACTTTAACATTGAAGCTGAATGTCGTTAAAGAGATTGAATCGGGGAAATTGACACTCTCCCAAGCACAAAAACAGTATGGCATCCAGGGAGATAGCACTATTCGCAATTGGTTAAAAAAATATGGTAACTTTGATTGGGAGAATCAAATACCATCCAATATGGCAAAGTCACCAGAACAGCGCATTTTAGAACTGGAAGCCAAAGTCAGACTGCTGGAGAAGCAAAAGGCTCAACTTGAGCATCAGAATCACATCGCTGATTCCAAAGCGATCATCTTTGACATGATGATCGATATTGCAGAAAAAGAATATAAAATCGACGTAAGAAAAAACTTGAAACCCGCGCAATCAATCGTTTCCGGCAAGAAAAACAAGAAAGCCTAAGTTTTACTTGTGGATTGTTCGGGTTAGACAGGCAGGTGTATTATCGAAGGATCAAACGTATAGTGAGGAGCCAGGGTATAGCCGGGAAAATTGTGGACTTAGTTCATGAAATACGCAGTACCCAGCCAAGAATAGGCACACGGAAACTTTACCATATATTGGCAAGGGAGCTACAGGCATTAAAAGTGGGCAGAGACAAATTCTTTGATATTTTACGCGCCAACCATTTGTTAATTACACCTAAAAGAAGCTATCATACGACCACTATGTCACATCATAGATTTAGAAAATATCCGAATATTATTAAAGAAGTGACTGTTTGCCGTCCCAATCAGGTTTGGGTAAGTGATATCACTTACATAGGGAAGCGAGAAAGCCCCTGTTACCTGAGTTTGGTTACAGATGCCTATTCGAAAAAAATTGTTGGCTTTGAGGTCTCGCGGACCATGTGCACACCGCATGTTGTAAAAGCACTAAAAATGGCACAAAAACAAAGAAAAACAAACGAGCCGTTAATCCATCATTCCGACAGAGGGGTACAATATTGTGCAGAAGAATACCAATATTACCTAAACAAATATCAGCTCAGGTGCAGTATGACAGAAAACTCTGATCCTTATGAAAATGCCATCGCTGAACGAATCAATGGTATACTCAAACAAGAGTTCATGATTGATACCTATCATTTAGATCTACATTTGATGAAGCAGATCGTAGCTGAAGCAATCGATATCTATAATAATGACAGACCACATTGGTCTAATCATATGTTAACTCCAAATCAGATGCACATGAAATCAAACATGAACTTCAGAACTTATAAAACAAAAAACAGTAGCAACCTATCGGCTACTACTGTTTAAATTATTTATTTTTAATCACTGAAAACCTGTATCGATTTTTCAGGACTAGTCACCCTACTTTACCCCCAAAAAAAACTCGCGTTACGGAGAGCAACGCGAGGCATAATCTAGGGTATTTGAAAGGGAAAATCTTTATCAATCTCTATTTTTTTTAAAAAAACAACTCCAAAACCACCGAGTCAAAAAAATAACATCGAAACCAGTTAAACCGAAACAAATCCTTTTCGAAACTCAATTTCAATACTCAAAAGAAGGAAAAAATATTCATTTTTACAAATTAAATTGAATTTTTTATCAAAAAATCATAAATAATTTTAAACTTCCAAAAATATAAACATAAAAAGAGGACAATAAGTCACTAAAAACTACAATAAAACCACAAATGTTTAAACAAACACAGAAAAAAAAACGTAAAAACATAAACGAAAACATAAAAACAACATAAAAAGAATAAAAATCAAGATAAAAATCAGAAAAAACAATAAATAAAATTCAAATAGATAAAATTTAACAGCAAAAAAAAAGCCTGAAATATAATATTTCAGGCTTTTTTTTTATTTTTCAGCTAAATTATGCTAATTGTTTTTCCAATTTCTCGTTCAATACTGATTTTGGAACAGCTCCAATTTGTTTATCAACGATTTCTCCATTTTTAAAGAACAATAAAGCTGGAATATTACGAATGCCATAACGAACAGAAATCTCTGGATTTTCATCTACATTCACTTTTCCTACAACAGCTTTACCTTCATAATCCTTAGCCAATTCTTCAACCACAGGACCTACCATACGGCAAGGACCACACCACTCTGCCCAAAAATCGATTAATACTGGTTTGTCTGCTTTTAAGACAACTTCTTCAAAGTTGCTATCTGTAATTTCTAATGCCATAATCTTTTAATTTTATAAACCGAAGTTATATCTATAATACTATTTAATTGCTAAAATCAATAAACAAAGATAGTAACTACTACCAATGTATTTGTAATCTTAATTACACAAATTCTAATCCAAACTAATTCAATCGGTAATTTATCCCTTCAAACTTATCTATACAGTCCAAAAATTCATTTGTTAGGTTTATTTTCAGACTTTTAGCTGGCATTTCGACAGATATTTCATCTTGGGGATCCCAGATTTTAAACTTTAATTGACAATTTGGCACAACTCCCTCGATCTCATTTTGCGCCAGTATATCCTTGATACCATCAAGAAATGCTTCGTTCAACTTAGGTAAAGGAATATTGATCGTAAAACTCTTCGCCATCTTCTCACGAAGATCCGAAAGCAACTGCACACTGCGCAGCTCAAAGCCCCAATTTCCAACCTGTCTGAAACGCTCCTGTACCAAACCCCGCAATTGCACAAAATATCCCTCTTGCAAATATCCCTTCAACTTAACGTATTCTTCGCCGAAAACTGCCATATCATAAGAATCACTATAATCCTCGATGATAAATGACGCAAAAGGCTTACCCGTCTTCGTCAATCGATGGTTTGCCGATGCGATAATACCACCAATCACCAATTCTTTGTTCTTGATCCGATTAAACTCCAGCAAAGTCTCTTCATCGACCTCTGCTGCCTTTACCTTATTGATTAATGCCAAATCTGAAACGGAATTCTGACAAAAATGTTCAATTTCAAACCGGTAGGTATCCAAGGGGTGGCTGGTCAGATAAATACCGATAACATCTTTTTCATATTTAAGCTTTTCAATCAATCCCCATTGCGGACATGGCGCCAAAACCGGCTCAGGCAATTCTGCAGCCCCTCCTACACCAAACAAGCTCGCCTGGGCCGAACTTTCATTTTCTTTAAAGCGCTGGCCAAATCGGATCGCCTTTTCCATTCCTGTTGAATTTTCATCCGAATGAAAATATTGTGCACGGTGCGTATTCTCAAAACTATCAAAGCCTCCAGCATAAGCCAGACTCTCAAAAGCTTTCTTGTTTACCGCACGAAGATCGATTCGTTTAGCCATATCAAAAACAGATTTATACAATCCTGATTGCCGTGTTTGCACGATAGCGTCTACCGCTCCTGCCCCAACGCCTTTCACCGCACCTATTCCAAAACGAATAGCTCCAGATTCATTTACCGTAAACTTATAATAGGATTCATTCACATCTGGCCCCAATACCTGCAAGCCCATTCGTTTACATTCCTCCATAAAGAATGTCACCTGCTTGATATCATTCATGTTATTGGAAAGTACCGCAGCCATGTATTCCGCAGGAAAATGCGCTTTTAAATAAGCGGTCTGATAAGCAACCCAAGCATAACAGGTCGAGTGGGATTTATTAAATGCATAACTCGCAAAAGCTTCCCAGTCGGTCCAAATCTTCTCCAGAACTTTTGCATTATGCCCTTTCTCCTCTGCCTGCGAAACAAACTTCGGCTTCATCTTATCGAGTACAGCCTTTTGCTTCTTACCCATAGCCTTACGCAAGACATCGGCATCACCTTTTGAAAATCCCGCAAGCTTCTGGGACAAGAGCATAACCTGCTCCTGGTAGACTGTAATACCGTAGGTTTCCTTGAGGTATTCCTCACAAGCATCCAAATCGTAAACAATGGGGTCTATACCGTGCTTACGCTTAATAAAACTTGGAATATATTCGATTGGTCCCGGACGATAGAGTGCATTCATCGCAATCAAATCGGCAAATACTGTCGGTTTAAGGTCGCGCATGTATTTCTGCATTCCAGGAGATTCATATTGGAACACCCCTATGGTTTCTCCACGCTGAAAGAGCTCATACGTAAGCTCATCGTCGATCGGAAACTGATCCGGATCCAGCACAATACCATGACTTAATTTGACATTTTCAACCGTATCTTTAATCAGTGTCAGTGTCTTTAAACCCAAAAAGTCCATTTTCAGCAAACCGGCACTTTCAACAACGTGGTTATCGAACTGCGTCACATAAAGATCAGAGTCTTTTGCCAAAGAAACAGGAACGAAATTAGTAATATCGTCTGGTGTAATAATAACACCACAGGCATGGATACCTGTATTTCGTACAGAACCCTCCAAAACCCGGGCCTGTCTGATCGTTTCCGCTTCCAATCCAGCACCATCCGCAATAGATTTCAATCTATTGACGGCTTCAATTTCCTCAGTCCTTAGCTTTTCCTTTAAACCGGCATCATCTAAAGTAAAAATCTTGGATAATTTAAGGTTCGGAATCAGCTTGGCAATTTCATTGGCATCACCCAAAGGTAAGTCCAATACACGCGCTGTATCTTTGATGGATGACTTCGCTGCCATTGTACCATAGGTAATAATCTGGGCAACCTGACTAGCACCATATTTATTGATTACATATTGCATGACACGTCCACGTCCCTCGTCATCAAAATCGATATCAATATCGGGCATGGATACACGGTCTGGATTTAAGAAACGCTCAAAAAGCAAGTCATATTTAATCGGATCGATATTGGTAATTCCCAAACAATAAGCTACTGCCGAACCAGCAGCAGATCCCCGTCCCGGCCCCACGGAAACTCCCATATCCCGGGCCGCCGCAATAAAATCCTGAACAATCAAAAAGTAACCTGGATACCCCGTTTTCTCAATGGTAGCCAACTCAAAGTCAAGACGTTCGCGAATATCATCTGTTATTTCCTCATAACGCTTCTCAGCCCCCACATAACAAAGATGCGCCAGGTATTTATTTTCACCACGTTTTCCCCCATCTTCCAGATCGGCTTCCACTTGAAATTCCTCAGGAATATCAAATTTAGGTAAGAGGACATCGCGGTTTAACTTAAATATCTCTACCTTATCGACAATCTCCTGAATATTTAGAATCGCTTCGGGCAAATCTTTAAAAAGGGCCTTCATTTCATCTGAAGATTTGAAATAATATTCCTGATTGGGTAAACCAAAACGGAATCCACGTCCCCTACCTTTTGGAGTCGATAGCTTTTCACCATCTTTCACACAGAGCAAAATATCATGCGCATGTGCATCGCCTTTCTTCTCGTAATACGTATTATTGGTCGCAACAACTTTGACCTGATATTTGCGGGAAAATTTAAGCAAGGTTTGATTCACACGATCCTCATCTTCCTGACCATGACGCATTAATTCCAGGTAAAAATCATCCCCAAATTGTTCTTTCCACCACAGCAAAGCCTCTTCGGCCTGACTCTCACCTATATTCAGTATTTTATTCGGCACCTCGCCTTGTAGGTTACCTGACAAAGCGATAACATCTTCCTTGTATTGAAGAATAAGATCTTTATCAATCCGCGGCACATAATAGAAGCCCGCGGTATAAGCAAAAGAAGCCAGTTTAGCCAAATTATGGTACCCCCGTTTATTTTTCGCCAATAACACAATCTGATAACCATTATCCTTCCTCGACTTATCTTTGTGGTTTTCACAAACAAAAAATTCACAACCAACAATTGGCTTTAAAAGCTGACCAGTAGGCTCCTCTCCATTCTCAACTGCCTCCGCATTTTGCGCTTCAACTTCTTTATTATGACTTATAACACGAGAGACAAACTCAAAAGCCCCCATCATATTTCCGTGGTCCGTTAATGCAACAGCAGGCATATTATCCTTCACCGCTGCCGAAACTAACTTATCGTACGACATCGTCGACTGCAGGATCGAAAACTGAGAGTGGTTATGTAAATGGGCAAATTTGGCATGCTTTAAAGCTGCTAACGCGTCCGCATCAACGACAACCTTGACTTCATCTGGCTGAGACCTTTTTCTAATTTCATCAGAAGCTGCTTTTAGGTTGATATGTTTCAGTCCAACAGTGGGTATAGGCCCCGGATTGTTGGTTTTAAAATCGACAAAGTAGCCCGTATCGACCTGAAGTTCTTCGGCAGTGAATACCTCTCTTCTTACAAGCTCCAGAAAACAACGTGTTGTCGCTTCAACGTCGGCTGTTGCATTATGTGCCTCAGCAAATGGCACTCCAAATAAATAAGAATGCAACTCAGTCAAATTGGGTAGTTTAAAGCGTCCTCCACGACCGCCTGGAATTTTCAGAAGTTCAGCTGTTACTTCCGTACAGGTATCCAATACAGGCATATTAGCCATATTGGACGTAACACCATAACGGTAAAATTCACAGCCCATGATATTCAAATCAAAACCAATATTTTGTCCAACCACAAACTTGGCTTTATTCAATGCCACATTGAATTTCTCTAAGACCTCCTGGAGCGGCAATCCCTGCTCTTCTACCAATGCAGTCGATATGCCGTGTATTTTTTCAGAGTCATAGGGTATATCAAATCCATCTGGCTTAATCAAGAAATCGTGATGTTCGACCAAATTTCCCATCTCATCATGAATCTGCCAAGCCAATTGAATACAGCGAGGCCAATTGTCCGTATCGGTAATTGGTGCGTCCCAACGCTTAGGCAAACCCGTCGTTTCCGTATCGAAAATAATATACATAAAATTCTAACCCTCTTTAATACAACACATTAAATGCAAGACAATTTACATTTTTTTGAACTTGAAATTTACGAAATTATTAGAGAAGATTATGTCAGATTTTTGCGAAAATCCACTAAAGAAAATCTAGCGCCACACGATACCGCCTACCGGTTCCGCTTCAACAAGAAATAACATCATAAACTCCTCAATCTTCTTTTTTTTATGTGTATCCCATGAGTAAATATCAAACCAAATCGTAAAGCCCCCGGCCTCTTTTTTTCGTATATATTGAAGGAGCCAAGTTTATATCAAATTCAAATTAACAACTCATTTAATACGTATCTAATAGGGACTTTATAGGGACCTCATAGGGACCTCATTCGGATGAAGCCCTATAATCTACCTATTAAGTCCCTTTTATTTCAGGTTTTATTTCCTTTTAATTACAAATTTGACATTCACCTTTCTTCCACCAGTGTGGTAAAATTCTCATGGTCTGTAGGAGATAAAACGCCTCAGATTTAATATTGTAATAGTTACACTATCCTAAGTATTTAGTATATTTGGTTTTGACCCAAAAATCCATGATTAAAGCGATCTTTTTTGACATCGATGGAACTTTGCTAAGTTTCAAAACACATCAGGTTCCCGAATCTACTCAACAGGCATTTCAATTATTAAAAGAAAAAAACATCAAGGTATTTGTTTCAACAGGACGATCCTACAATCAGCTGGGACATATTCGTTATCTCGATTTTGATGGATATATCACCTTCAATGGCGGGTATTGCGTCACAAAGGAACAGGAAGTCATTTATAAAAATAACATCCCTCAAAAAGACATTCGCTCCTTATTGGATTATGCTAAAAAGCGTGAGGACCTGACTTTTTCATTTATGTCCGAAAAGGAAATTTCCTTAAACCAGGTTACACCTGAGGTACAACGAATGTACGAACAGGTCAATGTGCCGACACCACCTATTCGGGATTACGAAAAGGATTTTGATCTGGACTCCGTTATGCAGGTCAATGTTTTCATCAATCCTGAAGAAGAAGCTGAATTCATGGAAAATGTGATGCCAAATTCAGTTGCTTCGAGATGGACGCCCATTTTTGCGGATGTCAATCCGATGGGGCAAAGCAAAAAAATTGGAATAGATGTTTTTTTAGATCATTTCAACTTTACCTTGGAAGAAACTATGTCATTTGGCGATGGCGGAAATGATATTACCATGCTAGCGCACACCCATATTGGAATTGCTATGGGTAATGCAAATCCCGAGGTAAAGGAAATTGCAGATTATATAACAGACAGTGTTGATGAAAATGGTATCTGGAATGCATTAAAACACTTCAATATCATCTAAAGTTGGATAGTTAAAGTTATTCGAGAAGTATTGCTGTTGCTATTCATCAGCAAATTATGTTTTTCCGGAAAAAGATAGTCCAATCGCTGTCTAAAATCACGTATCAGTGTACTGCTAAATTGACTTTCCAGATAATGGTTCACACGATAGCTAACTTCAAGCATAATCAACTTGGATGAGCCCGATAATCGGATCCGTACAGGATGAGAAGACATCGTATTATAACCATTCTCAACAGCATGCTGTACCACAGGAAAAAGAATGAGCGGCGGCAACATCATCTCCTCCTGAGCCTGAAGCTTATTTTCCCATTTGACTGTAAAACCTGCTGGAAGAAAACGTTCAGCCAATTGCAAATATTGGTTCAACAAGCTAAGCTCCACCTGCATCGACTCCAATCGGTCAACATGAAGCTTAAGCAACTGCTCTTGGAAAGCAAAAAAGTCGGCTGGATCTATTTTGTTACTTTGTATTAGGTGATCGATCAAGAAACTGTCCAGCTGACTGTTCCTAAAAGACAACCTATCTGCCAGTGCCAAAAGCGCTTCATTTCTTACACTCTTTTTACCCAAAAACCGATTGATTATACTTGACATTTCTTAAATTGCTGTAGATTAGAAACACAAAAATAAGGAAACATTATGTCAAATATTGCAATAGTTATTGAAGAAAGAGCCGCTGACATAGGCAATTTCTTAGTTGGGCGACTTCTTCCTTTCAGGCAGAAACGTATGGTCGGCCCTTTTATCTTCATCGACCACATGGGACCTGATAACATTGCCGAACCGCACTTTATGGATATTGCACCACATCCGCATATCGGGTTATCCACATTGACTTATCTATTCGAAGGTAGCATTATGCACCGGGACAGCTTAGGAAATGCCGTTGAGATCAAACCTGGAGCAGTCAATTGGATGACGGCAGGTAAGGGTGTCACACACTCCGAAAGAACCCCGGAACAACTGCGATCGACGCCGCACGACCTCCATGGACTGCAGATTTGGGTGGCCCTACCAAAAGAACTCGAAAAAATGGAGCCTAATTTTGTTCACATAGAAGAACCGCAACTTCCACATTGGACCGAAGATGGCGTATCCTATCGCTTAATTGCAGGAGAAATTAAAGATCACCGTTCCGAGGTCCCCGTATACAGCCCATTATACCTTATTGAAATCAAAGCGGAAAAAGATGCAACTATTAAACTAGGTGATCATCTATATGGCGAAAGTGGATTATATATCCTGCATGGGACTGTTCATGCGGAAGGTCAGGAATTCGGTCCAAAGCAGATTTTAGTTGCCAAAGATGCGAAACTATGTGAATTCAAAATGGAGGCTGGAACCTCGGTCTACATTTTTGGTGGCGAACCTTTTCCTGAACAACGCTATATCGACTGGAACTTCGTCGCTTCGGACATTGAAACATTAAAAATAGCGCGCGAAAAATGGGAAAAACATGAATTTCCAAAGGTTCCTGGAGATGACGGCTATATTCCAATCCCGCCAGTAAATCCAACTTTAGGGCAGAAAAAAGCTTAGCAGCACTATTTATTCATTTAAACTTGGCAATCGCAAACGTATCTGCCGTACGGGATTACAATTGGAAGGACAAAACAGACGAAAACAAAAAGGCTGGAAATTGTGGACAATTTCCAGCCTTTTTATTGAATAAATCTTAAAGTCAACTGTTGCAAAGAAGTACTAATGGGCTATCCCGCTCACACCACCGGACACAACCAATTTCATGGCATCTGTTGGCGACATATCTAATTTTTTCACCTTGTCTGCACTGATAATGACAACCTGTCCCGCAAAAGAATATGAATATGGAAAATACACCATAACCTCTTCTTCAAGCCCAATGCTTTTTAAATCATGTTGTGTTAAGAAACCTATCTTCTTCAGACCAAACTCATTCACCGTTACCAAGACAGGTTCATTAAATTTCTTTGCATCACCAACAAAGGCCTCTGTAAAATCTTTAATCGAAGAATATAATGTATTTAAAAGTGGAATCCGCTGGATCTGATGATTAATCCACACTTTAATTGGATCTGTAACAAAATTTGTAAAAATAAGCCCTGCCAAAACCAACACCAAAATAACGGTCAGAATACCTATTCCCGGAATATACAAGGGATGCCCTCTATCATCTTCCAAAAAATGTTCAGTTAGATTCAATGCCGAATCAACTGATGCAACAATCCAAACTATTAAAAAAATAGCACCAGCTAGAGGAACCACCACCAGGATACCTCTTATCAAATAATTAATAAAGCCTCTAATTAATTTGCTAAACATGAATTGAAAATCAAATATTATTCAAAAATGCAGAATATCCTTTATTATTCATAAAAATATACTCTTTTTACGCGTTGGGAAATACTGGTCAGCAGTTCATAAGGGATCGTTCCTATAGCCTTCGCTGCTGACTTTATATCAGGGTACACGATAACTTCATCTTCCTCTCCAACTTCCACATCCGTTACATCCAGCATACACATATCCATACAGATATCACCAATAGTAGAGACTAAAAAACCGTTAACCAACATTTTACCGACACCATTACCAAAACGCCTATCGTAACCGTCCGCATAACCAATTTTAATCGTGGCGATCTTACTATCTCTATACAGAACACCGTGCCTATTATAACCTACGGTCTCACTTGCCGGGAGGTATTTAATTTGCGTCACATTAGTTTTCAAGGTACTCGCCTCCCTAATGGGTAAATCATGCCGCTCAATATCGATACCATAGAGACCGATCCCCAATCGTACCATATCAAAATACGCATTCGGCCACAGTTCAATACCCGAGGTTGCTGCAATATGACGTAGAAAGGAATATCCTAGACCACTTTCTAGACGTTTCGTAAAGTCATCCAGCAGATCAATTTGTCGCTGTGTAAATTCCCGGTCCTTTTCATTTCCTGCAGACGCTAAATGGGAAAAGGCAGATTTAACCTCCAAAACCGCTTCCGTACGCAACACAGCTATTAAACGATTGACCTCGTCAGGCATAAAACCCAACCGATGCATGCCAGTATCTATCTTAATATGAATCGGAAAGGAAGTTATCTGTTTCGTTTTCAGAAAATTCAAGAAGGAAAACAATATTCTAAAGCTATAAATCTCCGGTTCAAGGTTGTACTGAACGATGGACTCAAAAGAACTTTCATCCGGACTCATTACCACAATAGGCAATGTGATTCCTGCACCGCGCAAATCCACCCCCTCATCCGCAAAAGCGACCGTCAGATAATCCACCCGATTAAATTGCAAAAGATTTGCTATCTCGAAACTTCCACTGCCGTAAGAGAAAGCTTTGACCATCGTCATCAGCTTAACATGCTTCGGTAACAACTGGCGGTATACATTTAGATTGTTTTCCAGTGCATTCAAATTGATTTCAAGCACTGTATCATGTGATTTTGCGACCAAAAGCTGACTGATACGTTCAAAATGAAACTCCCGTCCTCCTTTCAGTAATACCGTCGCATTTTCAAAAGAAAGCGACCTTATATCGGCCAAAAAAGCAGCAGTATCGCTATATGAAATGGAAGGCACATCAAATTGTGCAGCCAATTTAGGCAACACTTCACCTATCAATATCAATTTATCCAAACGATACTCACTAAGCAAACGTCTCAGCTTGGACAAGCTTTTTTCATCTTCGATAGTAACACCGGGAATATCCGATAATATCAACATCTTGAACGGATGCTGGCCCTGTTGATTTAAAAACTCCAGGGCTATTTGTAGTGCATCCAGATCATTACTATACGAGTCATCGATAATGGAGCTATTCTTTTTTCCTTTTTTTAACTCAAGACGCATCGCCACAGGCTGCAACTCTTTAATCCTCGATGCGATCACTTCATTTTCATAACCAAAACGTAGCATCACCGCTACACAATTTATGGCATTCTCAACATTTCCTTTATCCACAAACGGTACTTCAACAGCAAAGGTGCGCCCGGTATAATAGAAGGTTACCATAGTAAATCGGTCGTTGACCTGTTTGATGGAATACACCTCCAAAGAAAGCCCCTCATCAAGCCCCCAGGAAAATTTTCGTGGCCGATAAGGCAATTGAACATTTTCAAGGTAAGTATTCGGAAAAATCATGGTTTCAACATGTTTAAACAACTCGAGCTTTTCATAAATCTTTTCCTCCTTCGATTTAAAACCGGCTTTATGTGCCACACCAATGTTGGTCAATAGTCCTATGGTTGGTTTTATCATCTGCTCAAGGCGCTGCATTTCTCCTTTCTCTGAAATTCCTGCTTCGATCAGCGCAAGATTATACTGATCGGATAGTCCCCATAACGAAAGTGCCACACCGAGCTGAGAGTTATAACTCTTGGGACTTCTATAGATCTTATATTCAGGAGACATCAGCTGAAAAAGCCATTCTTTCACTATCGTTTTACCATTGCTACCAGTGATTCCAATGACCGGGTAATCGAATTTCTGCCGATGAAAAGTTGCCAGTTCCTGCATAGCGACCAAGCTATCCGCTACCCAAAGAATGTTAGCCTCCAAAAACTCCATTTCCTGTGCACTATCGATTTGAAGCACAAAATTACGAACTCCCTTATCATAAGCTTCTCTAATATAACGGTGGCCATCTCTATTCTTCTGAAGTGCAAAAAAAATCCCGTTGTCCGCTTGGACAATTTTACGGCTGTCGTAAAATAAATGCTGGACAAAAGAATTGGGATCCGTGATAAATGTGCGATTGGGATGTAAAATCTGGGCGATTTCCGATATTTTGTACATTCTCCTGATATTTTTTGATTGTGTCAAAACTGAACATTTTTTTAGTTATTTCATATTATTTTTGAAATTTTGACAATATGTTTGACGAGGAAAAAAGAAATAAGAAGATATTAACGCAGCATCAGGCACAGTTGAAAGCGGAAAGCTATTGCGTCTATCAAGAACGCGCACAGCAAGAAGTACGCGATAAGCTCTACAGCTGGGGACTACACGAAGTAGAAGTCGAAAATATTTTGGCCAATTTGATCGCCGATAATTTTTTAAATGAAGAACGCTTTGCTATTGCCTACTGTAACGGAAAGCTCCGCATGAAAGGCTGGGGCAAAGTAAAAATCAAGCAGGCACTCAAGGCAAAACGGGTATCCGAGCAATTGATAAAAATTGCATTTAAGCAAATCGATCTCGATGAATATGAACAAATCTTAAATCACATCATTGACAAAAAACTCCGTGAAATTAGTGGCAAGGACCGCTATGCAGTTAAAAACAAAGTTTATCAGTTTGCACTATCCCGCGGATTTGAGAGTGATTTAATTTTTTCTATACTGAATTCAAAGGAGTTATAAAAAACACAGAAAGAAAGTAAATAAATATTTTGCAATATTGAATTTTCGCTCTATATTTGCATCACCAAAAAGGAACGCAAGGTTCTTTTGAAAATTGAAATAAAATTCCAATGCGAAAATAGCTCAGCTGGTAGAGCACAACCTTGCCAAGGTTGGGGTCGCGAGTTCGAATCTCGTTTTTCGCTCACCTGCCTAGGTGGTGGAACTGGTAGACACGCAGGACTTAAAATCCTGTTCCCGTTAAGGGAGTGCGGGTTCGATTCCCGCCCTAGGTACAAGAAAGCTCATCTAACGATGGGCTTTTCTTGTTTATATGCGTCTGTAACCTAGAATAACCCTATCAAATCCACTCCCCCCTTCAATCTTTTATAAATTTGCTCGCGAAGCTCATCAGTCGATGGACATTTTTATTTTATCGCCATAAAAATAAGAGAAAGCCATAGGCCAAACTTAACAGTATAAGTTTCAACATGCCTATTTTATAGTTGAATAAAAGAAAAAGTGAAAATAGCACCCATACCAAAGCCATCGGCTCAATGGCATACCAAGAACTAACCCCACCTGGAAATAGAATTCCTAGCCCTAAATAACAGGCTAAATTAACGATTACACCAACGACCGATGCTGTTACTAAAGACAGCATAAATTGTATACATGCATTTTTTTGGGTCCGTTCGATCAGTGGTGCCCCAACAAAAATCAGGGCAAAGTTTGGCAAAAAGGTAAAATATGCTGTAGCGATCAAACCTAGTGCTGCCATAGAATAGGACTGATGGAAATGATTGAAGCCGGCCATGAAACCAACATAGGCCAAAACGACCACTAAAGGCCCCGGGGTTGTCTCTGCAAGCGCAAATCCATCTATCATCTGGCTCTTGGAAAGCCAAAACAATTTCTCTGTCACAAGGGCCGCAACATAGGGAATGACTGTATAAGAACCTCCAATCGTCAAATAAGCAGACTTTGTAAACAAAAAGGAAAGTGTCTTCCAAAATTCCGTATCGATAGTAAAAAACAGTAAAATGGACAGCGGAATCAACCATAGTAAGAAAAACAGCAGAACCTGAAGAGAAATACGACGGTAAGATATAGGGGGTAGTTTTTCGAGCGTATTGATATAATAAACTGATTCGAGCTGCTTATCTTCCTTTTCATGATGGGCATTTATTTTGGAAGTTTTTGACAAGATTGCATAGCATAGTACACCGAAAGCGATCACGCCCACAATAATCCAGGGCATTGGAACCCCAGCAAAATACGAGAGCAGAAAGGCAGCCAATGCGACCAAATAATGCCATATGCTGACAAGAGATTTCTGCCCCACTCGAAAGGTTGCAAATATAATGATCGCTAGAACGGCAGGTTTTAAAACCGAAAATAAAGCAATAAGCAATGCGGAGTTACCATAGTGCGCATATAGTGCACTGAGTCCAAATATAATGAGAAGTGAAGTAACAATAAAAAATAGTCCGGCCAACACACCTCCTTTTAAGCCATGCAGCTTCCATCCTAAATAGATGGTCAATTGATGCGCTTCAGGTCCCGGCAACAACATACAGGCATTGAGAGCCTGAAAAAACTTCCTGTGGCTTACCCATCTTTTCTTTTCGACCAAAAAATCGTGCATAATGGTCACATGGCCGGTTGTTCCACCAAAACTTATCCAACCTAACACAAACCAAAACCACATTGCTTCCCGAAAAATTGGCTTCTGTCTATGATCTTCTTCTTCTACATTCATCTTTTTCAACGCTACTTCCCCTAAGCTCAGATTTTATCGAAAACAATCCCACAAAACAGTCCTCATTCGATGTCTCCTATTTAAAATACCTTGTTTCGGGAGAAAAGACACCGCGGTTTAAAACCGCGATATAACCACATAAAAAAAGCGGGATATCTTAAATATCACGCTTTTTTTATATTAAGAATTGGTCTGATAAACTATTTTTTATCTAAAATAGTAACTTCCACTCTTCTATTTTTTTGACGTCCTTCCGGAGTTTTATTATCGCCAACTGGATTTGACTGACCGAAACCTTTTGCCGTGATGCGTGATTCAGCAACACCTGAATCTACTAAGAACTTCTTAACAGACGCTGCTCTTTTATCGGAAAGCCACTGATTATACTCAACAGTACCCGTAGCATCCGTATACCCATCAACTTTGATCTTATTATTACTTTCTTTCAAGATCAACGCCAATTTACTAACTTCAGTTTTTGCCTTCTCAGATAGGTAAGAAGAGTTTGTTGGAAACAATAAATCAGACGATATACTAAACTTAATCCCCTCATCAGTTCTTTTCGCATCATTAAAATCCTTCTTCACATTTTTCAAACCATCATCAGTTCCATCTTTTGTTACAACAGCACCTGGATTGACTACAATAGCTTGTTGTTTACAGGAAAATAACGATAAACTTGCACATAAGGTTAAAATCCCCAAATTAATTTTTCTAAGCATGTCGTTCTAACGTATTTAATATCGATTTAAGCAAGTAAATATAGCGAAAAAAGTCCAATATGACATCCCTTCTTCGCCATATCTAACGTAACAAATCTATTTCTTGGTATATACTTTTTCTAAAGTCTTTTTTACCTCAGGAATATTCTCATACAATTTCCAGATCATGCCTGAATTTGCATTCTCGATCATTACGGCAATCGTTGCCTGATTCCTCGCACGATAGCTTTCAGAAACATCGTTGTTTTTAATATCAATCCAGCTTCTGAAACCATATTGGGTAAACAACACATCGGCGTATTCTTCGTAAAACTTACGTAATGCTTTTAGACCGATCTCCTTTTCAAAGGGGTAAGCTGCAATAGATATCGCAGGATTCACCAAATACCCCTGATAGGTATCCTCCACATTTTCCACGCCCCAAATATCTGTAAATCGTGTCCCTATGCTCATCTCATTATCTCTCCGTTTATAGGCCAGAATATAATTCGACAAATATTTCTTGTAATCGACAAAATCATCCACTTTTCCTTTTGGATCCATAATCAAAAAGGGACGATAAACAGACATCAATGATTCATTTAAACTGCCGCCGGCAATATTCTTGGCAAAAATAACTTTGTCGTCGGAGTAGATCGAAACTCCGGTATTTCCGTCGTCGCCAATTAAAGGGTTTGCACTTATTGAACGCGCTAAAGAATCATTTAATTTCATTTTGAGTTCAGGAGCCAAATCATTGGTGTCATCCCCAAAATACAATTCGTGACCTTTATGTTTGGTTGCAAATCCATTGATATAAGCTGAAATAGCTAAAGGATGGGTAGGTGAAGACATCGCCAGCAAGTAGGTCCCCAGACTCTCGTTAAATCCCCCCAAAGGCCTCGATCTAGCTGTACTGTCTACTGGAGACCACTTATTCCAAAGTACATCAGGATGCTGTGCATCCGTAAAATAGTTCCAGTTTATGCGCTCCCAGAGCTTCGTAATAGTATTCCTCAAGGCCTGTTCCTCAGGATCGTCTTTAGAAAAATATTGTCGGGCGATCAAAAGCGATTCTATAATATGGGAGGTACCGCGCAAATCGTACGTTGGAATTGAATCGCGATAATAAGGTACCCCTGAACGGCCATCGTAAAGCGCTGTAAAGACCCCTTGATGTTGTTGTGCACTGCTCAAAAATTTCACAATCCGTGTTAACCTGACTAAAAGAGCTTGCCGCGAGATCAAGTTGTTCTCTCCTGCCACAAGCAAACCCAAGATCGCATAGCCAGTTTCATTTGTAGATACAATAGCTTGTCTATTACCTCGGTCAGGCAGAAACATACCACTATTCACATCATAGTTGTCTATAAAATAATTCACATGAGCATTCCGGATAAAATTTAACATTTCCTTATCCGTCCCCTTTTTTGTCTGCACCTCCCTAACCTCAGAAAATGGAGATTCAACATAATTATAGTCTACCCAGGCGATTTTGTAATAATAAGATTTGTTATATTCATTCACCCTATCCAGCGACTTCTGTACATAGATGGGTAGAATTGCTATCGGCTGAAAATTGAGTTTATCTTCCGAACGGTAGATTTTCACATAGCGAATACTTGGTGTCAACGGTAATTGCCAAACTAGCTCGACTTGTTTATCTACGGAACTGATCTTAGATAAGATAGCTGCTGATGAAAGTCTTACCTTTGGATAGTTTTTGGGCAAAAACTCAATTTGATCGATAAATAATTGATTTGTCTGCAGCGCAGTTCCATTCTGTTCCAGAATTAAAGCCGAAACAGACTTCCCTAATGCAATTCCTCCAAATTTATTGACTGGAATGGACACATTAAGCCAAGTATCATAAGCAAAATCATCGATATAATTTGCGATATCCACAGCGTTCGTCTTTGTATCATGCTGCTGTAAGGTAACTTTTGGCAATTGTCCCTTTTCAGTATTGCTTTGAATAAAAAGCTTAAAAGTTAGATGATCATCCTTGGCAATTAAATAGGGAAATTTCTGTTTGTCGTTTAAAATGCTTGCCTCCCACTTACCATTCGGAGAAGAAACGTACCGCAAAGAAAGCGAATTGCCTGGCGTAAAAAACAAACTATCGGAAACCGGAAGGCTATAGCTCACATTTTGGATCCATGATTCACCAGTATAGTGCGCGATACTCTTCGCATAACTCCCGTTGATAACACTATTGTCAAATAAAACCTCAGGATAACTTTCTGATCGAACAAGTGTGGGTAAGATCAGTAACAAAAGAAAGTAAAAATATTTTTTCAGCATAAGTCAACATTTTTCACAGGCCTACAATCAAAAACTAAGCCACCAGTACGATTATAACGCAAATGTAACAAAGGAATTCCAATGATATTATCCTCCCTAATTTTAATTTCAGAAAAAATGCGCTAAATTAGCCCTCTGAATATTTTCATAAAATAGATATATGAAAACCACGTTTGATTTTGAAAAGCCAATTGCAGACTTGCAATTGCAAATTGAAAAGGTAACTCAAGTTGCCGAAAAAACTCAAGTTGACATGAGCGCAACCGTTCGTGAGCTTGAAGAAAAGCTTGCTTCTACTGAAAAAGAAATATACGGCAATTTAACAGGCTGGCAGAACGTTCAAATGTCACGCCATCCGGATCGCCCTCAGACTTATGATTATATAGAAGCTATTTGCGACGAATTTATCGAGCTGCATGGTGACAGAACCGTTAAGGATGATAAAGCGATCGTCGGTGGTATGGCTTCTATTGATGGTAATGCTGTTATGATCATCGGTCATCAAAAAGGTAAAAACACCAAAGAGCGTCAATACCATAATTTTGGGATGGCCAATCCGGAAGGCTACCGAAAGGCATTACGTTTAATGAAAATGGCGGAAAAGTTCAATAAGCCTGTGATCACTTTAATTGATACGATGGGTGCTTATCCAGGACTTGAAGCTGAGGAACGCGGACAGGGTGAAGCGATTGCACGTAACCTTATGGAAATGGCTGTCTTGAAAGTTCCGATCATTTGCGTTGTTATTGGTGAAGGAGCTTCAGGTGGAGCTTTGGGTATCGGTGTTGGAAACAGAGTTTACATGATGGAACATACCTGGTATTCGGTCATATCACCTGAATCTTGTTCTTCTATCCTATGGAGAAGCTGGGATCACAAAGAAAAGGCCGCTGAGGCATTAAAATTGACTTCAGAAGACATGTTGGGCAACGGATTGATTGATGGTATTATCCCTGAACCGCTAGGTGGTGCTCACCAAGATCCTGCAGCAGCTGCGGCTAATCTAAAAAGCCAGTTATTGAAAGATCTTGCAGAATTGACGGCTAAAGATAGCGATACATTAGTCACTGAAAGAATTGATAAGTTTAGCAAAATGGGTGTGGTCACTGAATAATGTTATCCATACAACCCTACAGCATAAAAAAAGTCAGCAATTAGCTGACTTTTTTTATGACCATTCTAACCTAAAAATACCCTTCCTTGTTCCAGAAAACAGCTTCAATACTGACCCAGCCAACCCGCAAGTGTTTTAAAAGGCTTTTTAACTAAAAAATAATTCAGTAATTTTTAAACAGTTACAATTTTTATCAATAAAAAAGACAAAAACATTTTGCACAAATAACTTATTTTTCTACCTTTGCATCACTTTCAAAAACAGAAAGGATTCCGTAGCTCAGCTGGTAGAGCAATACACTTTTAATGTATGGGTCCTGGGTTCGAATCCCAGCGGGATCACAACAAAAAAGCTAATCGCAAGATTAGCTTTTTTGTTTTAGCAGTAGTTGAACCCGATAAGCTAGGTGCTATGATTAAACTTGGTTATTTGATCGCTATGCCGTTGATCACCTTTCCCACAATGGCCTCATAATCGTTATCAAAGTGGTGCCCTCCAGGCAAGATTTCTACCGGTGCTCCTACATTTCTAAACTTTGCTACAATCTCGCTATCCTCCCCGAAACCAAAAATGCACAGTTTGCGCAGACTTACCTTCTTCAGCTCAGCTACTACATCATAAGGTTCGCTCCGATCACCTAAACTTAGCATATCCGCCACATGGATCTCAAAATCGGCTCGATCATCTGGTGATAACAAGACCAATCCAGTGGTCGCTTTTCTCAACTTCTCGGGCAGACGGTTAGCGATAAATGGTATCACACAAGCCCCAAAAGAATAACCCATGATCGAAAAAGTGGTATTGGGCTCCCTTTCCTGAAAATAAGCCAAAATCTCGGACACTTCCTTTGTCGTCTGTTCTGGTGTCTTTGCATTCCAAAAATATTTCTGTGCATCCAAGCCAATCACTTTGAAACCCTTTGTCGCAAAAGTACTGGCCAACTCCCTGTCGAAACTGGTCCAACCACCATCGCCAGAAATCATAAACATCAATTCCCTGGTCGGTTTCTTGGGTTCCAGTATCTCAATGGGCATATCAGTTTTGAGTATACCCCCATTTTGGGTAGGTTGGCCGGCCACCTGCAACTTTTGAAAAGCCATCCGGAACTGAGGCAGCCAATTATCGGCAATGGAGAAACCATGTCCTACTCTGGGCAGGCTGACTAATTGGACATTTTCTATCCCTTTAAGGAAATCTGCCGTAGCGTTAAAGGGACAGGTCTGATCTTTTACACCATTAAGTACCCAAAACGGAGCGGCCAATTTTTCGCTACGATCCAGATAATAACTTTTTCCAGGTTTTAAGACATGGGAAGATAATCCACTGCCCTTACAGAGTGGTTTGGCAATAGTGATATCTGGACAGAAGCCTAAGGCAATCCCACCACGAAAAGTCCCAGCAGGAGCCTGGGCAATCAAGCCATAAACCAGCGTTGCCCCATAGGAATAGCCTACCAATATGGGTTTCTGATAGCTTTCAAACTTATATTTCTTTTGAAGGGCCATACTGAGCTGCTCGAAATCTGCGGCAGGATAATAACAGTCCTTTTTTGAACGTGCCATTGAAGTAGCATAGTGCTTGGCATCGATCCCCGCAACGAGCGCCCCCTGTGCAGCTAGAAATTTGGCCATATTGATTACCCCAAACTGCCACCCCCCATCTCCAGAAACAAATAACACCAAGGCATTGGGTTTACCCTTCGGGGCGTACATACTCAGCTTTCCAAAACTTCCATAAGAGAACGTCTGTTGGGCAATGGCACATTGCGAAAACAAAATGATAAGGAAGTATAAAATAAGAGATGATCTTTTAGTGGTTTGATCCATGGCAATCCTTCGATAGCGGTTAATATTTAATAATGTAATTTAATAAAATGCGAATGGATTATGAAAGATATTTCTACAGTATTTTACCTTAAGAGCCATCTGCGTATCAGATAGCGCTCGCTTAGACCATGCAGGCTATCAGATTAAAGCGGCAATGGATCACAATAAATTAGATTAGAGCTGCTGCAAGGCTTGTTTCACCATGTCTCTATTGGGCTTAGAAATGGGTATTTTTTCACCAGACATTAAGAGTAAAATACCACCGTCCTCTTTTAACCAGCTTTTCACGTATTTTGGATTTACCAGATGGCTTTGATGTGTTCTTACAAATCCACTGGGATGCAGTAGATCCGCATACTCTTTAAGTGATTTAGAAACCAAAATTTTTTCACCATTCGCTAGAATAAAGTGCGTGTACGTATTATCTGCTTCACAACGTATAATTTCGGATAAAATAACATACCTTATTTCGCTTTGCATCTGTAGGGCAATCTTGCCTATGTTCGTTTCTGCTTTTTTTAGTTGCTGCAGTAAAAATTCGAGCTGTGAATTTTGTTTCTGCGTAGCTAGTTTATATTCCACTTTTTTTACCGAATCCTTTAATTCCTCAATATCTATGGGTTTTAAAAGATAATCTAATGCCGCAAATTTTACAGCTTGTATTCCATATTGGTCATAAGCGGTAACAAAAACAACTTCGAAATCACGCCATGGAAGCTGCCTTAACACATCAAAACCTGTCTTCTCGCCCATTTGAATATCGAGAAACACGAGATTAGGCAAATACTTTCCAATAACATCAACAGCATCTCCCACGCTTTGCGCTATCGCAACTACAGTTACCTGGGGACAGTGCTTTTCTAGTAAAGCCTGTAGGTTTTCTAAATTGGAAATTTCGTCGTCTATTAAAACTGCTCTTATCATATTATAGCCAATCCGTTAATGTTAAACATATTTTAGTACCATTAGTGGTTGATTCTATAACTAAGATAAAACGATTTTCTTTATAAACTTTATTTAAAAGTGCGAGTCTACTGTCACTTAACTGAAGACCTAAACCATTGTGCTTCTTCCCCTTGTCAAATCCATTTCCATTATCGGCAACGGTTAAGACCAAGTTATCTGCTTGCTTTATAAATTCAATCATAATTTTGCCAGCAGTAGTTCTTTGCGCCATCCCATGTTTGACCGCATTTTCTACAAAGGGCTGCAGTAACATGCTTGGTATTTCTATGTTTGTCAAATCTAAGTTTCCAGAATGATTGATGGTGTACTGAAAGCCAAATCGCAATTGCTCCATTTGTAGGTAATCATCCAATAGGGATTTTTCTTGCGATAAACTAATCCGCTCGTTATCCTTAAGCACGCTACGCGTTAAGCG
The DNA here is from genome assembly GCF_002494055.1 of Sphingobacterium sp. UBA7038. NCBI lineage: Bacteria > Pseudomonadati > Bacteroidota > Sphingobacteriia > Sphingobacteriales > Sphingobacteriaceae > Sphingobacterium > Sphingobacterium sp. UBA7038. Next base: position 43,982 of record NZ_DLAV01000029.1, on the reverse strand, counting down.
AGCAAATTTGGAAAGGTATTTATTCGCACTGTCTATTTCATTCTTGTTGATCAGATTTTGGATACCAGAAAGTGCATTAAACAAAAAATGAGGATTTAATTGGGAACGAATGGAGTTAAGTTGTAGCTTTATCATACTTCCTTCCTGGTCTTTTTCTATCAGCTTTTTTTTGTTTCTTTTTTTGGTGAGATAAAGGATAACAAGAAACACTGATCCAATGGAAAATGTTACAATAGCCGCATAAGTAAAGAGCTATAATTTGGTGTAGCTTTCTTCATCTATAGTGATAGAAAGCGTATGCCGGGTCATATATTTTTCTATTTCTCCCGATGAAATATTGGAATCAGCGTATTTATCCCATTTGATCAATGGCTGAATGATAATTTCATAATCTCCCGATTTTTTGAAAATGCTTTTATCAATCTTTACATAAGGTGACAGTTTATATGCTTCATCAAGGTAGCCCCCGTATTGCCAAGCTGTTGATTCGAAGATTATCTTATTTGTTTGTTTATCTTTTATGGAGGTATAGTAGAGATAATCGATATCCGATCTGTCTTTTACTATCGTTAATTCATCGTCTTTGTTGGTAAAAGTAATGCTTGTTCTATCTTTCGGGTCAGTTACATAGCTGTAATCAACACCATTTTTAGTAGCGAAGCGTTTCGCAAAAGTTTTAATTTTCGCTTTCGGAATAGGTCTCCCGTAAAACACATTTTTGTAAACCTCTTGCGGTCTTTGGATGTCATAGGTGAGTATTGTAATGGTTTTATCTTTTATAGCGAAGGTACCCAACGTGGCGGAACGTCGTACTTCCTCCTCCCCCCGATCGACATTTTTCAGCTGTGCAGTATCGATCAACTTGTTTACCGCTATAGGTTTGTTATCCGCTAAGATTGTATACCGATAATCCTGTACACGTTCTGTCTTTCTAAAATAGATTTGGATACCTATGTTTTTAATTCCTTTTAAATAATTAAAGGCGGTCTGCGGTTGATTTGGAAATATATTTTCATAATAAACATTTCTGGCTCCACTATCAACAAACATGGCTAATCTTCCACCAGCAGGGTAAGAGTGATAAAAGTTAATGCTATTTTGTGCATTTGCTGCGGATAGCATAATAACGAAGTGTAGAAATGCAAGGATGATCTTTTTCATTTTGTCTCGTTTAATTTTCATCAAACTTGTCACAATGATAGCAAAACTAAAACCATAAAATAGCAAAGGCAGTATTTGAATTAGTAAAAGTATTGTTTTTCACAGTATTTGAAAGTTGTATTTAATCCTAAAATCAGACGCAGCATTAGTCCATAGCGAGTGAGAATTTATATCGTGTTTTAAAAGTTTCGAATTTCGTACTAGTCGACACAAAAAAAGCTAATCGCAAGATTAGCTTTTTTTGTTATTAACCCCAGATGGATTTAAACAAAGGATCGACGAATGCTCAACAATACAAATTATTCCGGAAGCAATATGACTTCCAAAAATTTCACCATTTCTGCTCCCGCTATAGTATGGGCACGTAATTCAATCGCTTGCTTGCCCTTTGGCAATGTCACCGTACCCAATTCAAGCTGATGTTCACGCAAACCAACGGAAGAAGACGGATCTATCGTAAAATCAATATTCTTCCCCCCTAAATTCAAGCCCAGCTTACCTCCTGTATCTACAACATCTTTCACATACCGTATAGCCACCTTGAAGCGTCCGCCATTTAACACATGGGTATCCCATCTTAACCCTTGACTTAACCTAGTCCAACCCGTCACATAATAGCGATTCTTTTTACCGTCCCCAAACTTCATCGGATTCCCGATCTGTTTTGCATAAAAAGTCAGTAGCCGATTTTTATTGACATTATGATCCACATACATTAAAGTAGGATTTATTGGATTAGCTATGCTATCCTTCAATTGCACCACTACGACCAGGTCATCATCCTCAGAAGCAATTTGATCTATAGGAATATGCAGTCCATCTTTGTCGGACCTATATTTTCCGATAGTTTCTCCCGACAATAACGAAACCGAATTAACCTGAGCAATCAATCCGCCGACAATCAGATCATTCCGTTGAGGGCGCTCAAACACGTGTAAATACAGGGTATTTTTACGCTGAGTAATGACTCCCCAAGGCTGACGAGGCAAGCGAGATGGTGCAACATCAATGACACTTTCACTATTCCCCCGCATCCACCGACCTAATCCCTTTAAAATAGCGACATCAGCGCTGTCGATGCTTCCGTCGCCCTTGGGTCCAATATTCATTAGAATATTCCCACCCATGGCCTTAGCCTTCGCCAAGAGTTTGATAAAATGCGCTGTCGGTTTATGGCTCTTATCAGTCGACGAATAACCATAGGATTCATTGGTAGTTGGTATTGCCTCCCAATTAGCGCCAGAAGCAACTGGATAATATTCCTCAGGTCGATCTGCCGTATTCAGGTAATCGCCGTAATTCTTTTCCTCGGTACGTGCCAATCGACCATTGACAATAATATTCGGATCAGCTGTTCGAATAGCCTTTAAAATTCGCAGGTTTTCAGACAGCGGCAACTTATGCGGTGTATCAAACCATAACAAATCCGGATGATAGCGCTGAATAAGTTCCTCAATCTGAGGAATCGCCTTTTGATCTACGTAATGCCGAGCCTTTGTCAACCATTCAGGATGTTTGTCAAACCAATTTGTGCCACCCAACAATTTATCCCCGCCGGGATTACGGTAATCCCAGTCATTACCGGGAGCATCCGGATGCTCCCAGTCAAAAGCATGCGAATAATAGAAGCCAAACAAGAGTCCATGTCTATGGCAGGCAGCTGCTAATTCCGCCAACGGGTCCCTTTTAAATGTAGTGCTTGACAATGAGTAGTCACTTGAAAATGCAGAAGGATACATCGCAAAGCCATCATGGTGCTTAGCCGTAATAATAAAATATTTCATCCCTGCATTTTTTGCCAACAATACCCATTCCTCCGCATTAAACTTTAGCGGATTAAATCGACGTGCTGAATCAAGATACTCACTACGTGGGATTTTCATCACACGCATCAGATGCTCCGCATAGCCCCCGCCCGCCTTCCCTTTCCAAATATTTCCATATTGGGAATAAACGCCCCAATGAACAAACATACCAAACGAGGCTGCCTTCCATTTCTCCAAGCGTTGTTCACGAGTTAATGCGGCACGTTTCCACCAACCGGTTTCTGCTTCAACAATCGCATTTTTATCACGTGTTGTCGCATCATTAAACATATTTGGAGCCTCATTGCCTTCATTTACATTTTTAGTCTGTGCGCTCGAAAAAAAAACGCCCGAAGAAACCATAAAAAGAAAAAAACACTTGATTTTAAACATAACGTTGGTTTTATGAAGACGGCAAATACCACCTGAAAGATTTCAGACGGATACCTTTTCTAAATTTATTGGATTATCGTTCCTTGCGACCTAATGGAAGGAATGCAGGATCAATTTTAACTATAGTCAAAAATACGCTAAAACTACATTTTACAAGTGTACAATTCGTTCCTTTTAGGGGAAATATTGATCCGGGTCCCCAAAATGAAAACCTATTCTTCAATAAGGTGTTTATATAGTCTATACATCTTAAAATAAATAAACGGTGATTTGGACAATAGATTGGTCCATGGTCACGAAAAGATCTTTTTCAATATTTTTAATGTAATCAGATACAAGCTATCTGTATTTATTGAATATTTGTCTAAAACTTTAAATTAATATGGAAAAACTAACCGCCAAAGCCAGTATCCAAATTCAGAAACCGATCAACGAAGTTTTTGAGGCTATTGTAGATCCCAATAAAATGAATCATTATTTTATAAAATCTTCGACTGGACGTCTAGAGACAGATAAAACGGTAGAATGGACATTTCCAGAATTTCCCGACAGTTTTCCCGTGACAGGAAAAACCATCAGGCCCAATTCATATATCTCTTTTGACTGGAGCGGGGGACTTCCCAATCAACTGGTAGAAATCGCACTATCCACATTCGGAGAAAACGCGACCGTCATAAAGATTACAGAACACGAGATGAACAACGATGCAGATGGAATTTTAATGATGATGCGACAAACAGAAGGTTGGGCCAACTTTTTAGCTTGCATGAAAGCTTATCTAGAATATGGTATCAATCTGAGAACTGGGGCTTTCGATTTTATGTTCCAAAAATAGTTCTCTCTAAAAATAGCCACTCATCGAATTACTTCAAATACACTATATTCAATTGAGGTTATCCGAATATCCGTCAAAAGACATCAACTATACATGGCAAAAAATAAAACGGCATATACCGAAGCATCTGTCCAAGACTTTATAAAAACAGTTGACGACCCACAAAAACAAATCGATAGTGCAACACTGATACAATTAATGGAAACCACAACGGGTGAGCCGGCTAGAATGTACGGACCAACGATCATCGGATTTGGAAACTATCATTATACCTATCTAAGTGGGCACGAAGGCTATGCTCCTTTGATCGCATTTAGCCCCCGAAAATCAGCAATCTCCCTTTATGTATTTACCGGTGCCGATGAACATCGACATTTAGTCGATCGGCTCGGGAAATTTAAAATAGGCAAAGCCTGCATATACATCAAGAAATTAAGCGACATCAACATAGAAATACTCCATCAGCTTATGTCCGAAACGATACAGTTTATTGAAAATAAGTATACGAGAATCAAAGAATAGCACAAATTATGACAACGAGCATCGCAACAATAGACGAATATATCAATCAATTTGACGGGGAGAAAAAAGAATATCTGATCAAGGTGAGACAGCTTATCGCTGGCCTAGTCCCTCCCGATGCAGAAGAAACGATCTCCTATCAAATGCCTACTTTCAGATACAAGGGTAATATCATCCATTTTGCGATGAACAAAAACCATTTGGGCCTATATCCAGGACCTGCTGCTATCGAGCACTTCATTACAGAACTCAAAAATTTTAAAACCACAAAAGGGGCAATACAAATTCCTTTGGATCAACCGATTCCAACACAAATAATTACCGATATTGTCAATTTTAATATTGATAAACTTAAAGACAAACAAGGCCCCAATTGGTACCAAAGCCGAGGGAACTGGCAGGAGGCTGAAGAACTCATGCAAGAGATCATCCAGCAAACTTCCTTGAAAAAGGAATTCAAATGGGGGAGCTATATCTATACGCATAAAGGGAAAAATGTTATTGGTTGGGGCGGCTTTAAAAATTTCTTCTCCCTCTGGTTTTATAATGGTGTATTCTTAACCGATCGGGATAAACATCTCATTAGTGCCTCCGAAGGAAAAACGAAAGCATTACGACAATGGCGCTTTGAAGACGTTAAGGATATGAATGCCGAAAAAATAGCCGCATATATCCAAGAATCCATCCAAACCATTAACGAGGGAAAAGAGCTCAAGCCAACTAAATCTCCAATGAAGGCCCCTGCTGGTCTATTATTGGAAGCACTGCAGACGGATCCGACCTTCGCAGAAAGTTTCCAGGCTTTAACACCAGGAAAACAGAAAGAATACATCGAGTACATCGATGAGGCCAAGCAAGAAAAAACGAAACAATCCCGTATTGAAAAAATTAAACCGTTGGTCCTCGCTAAAAAAGGCCTGAACGACAAATACAAATAGGTGAACGCTAAAACAAAAAAAGATGAATAATTCAATTATCCCATCCATTTGGTTCGATCAAAACGCGCAGGAAGCCTTTGATCTTTACGCTGGTACCTTCCCTGAAAGCCATATTAGCAACAACTCTCCCATCGTTGTTGAAGCTGTCCTAAGCGGTGTGAAATTTATTGGAATAAATGGAGGTCCTACATTCAAACCCAACCCATCCATATCATTTATGGTCATTTGCGAAAGCAAAGAGGAAATTGATCGTATCTGGAATTCACTTGCTGTGGAAGGTAACACCTTAATGCCTTTAAACTCCTACCCTTGGAGCCCTTACTACGGCTGGCTGGCCGACAAGTTTGGGGTAAATTGGCAATTATACCTCGGTAAACTGAGCGATACCAACCAACAGGCAATTGTACCTACGCTAATGTATTGCGGAGAGCAACAAGGAAATTGCGAACAGGCACTAGCATTTTATGCAGAATTATTTCATGATTTTCGAAGCAACGGGATCATGAAATACACAGAAGGTGAGTATACCGGATCAATCCAACATACCCAATTTTTAGTCCGGGATTTTACACTCATGGCAATGGATAGCGGAGTTCCACAAAATTTCACTTTTAACGAAGGCATTTCACTCACTATTCTATGTAAAGATCAGCAGGAAATTGATTATTTCTGGAATACGATCACGAAGAAAGGCAAAGAGAGCATGTGTGGCTGGTGCAAAGACGAATTCGGTGTAAGCTGGCAGATCGTACCCGAACAAATTGCAACATTACTAAAGCGACCAGGGGCAAATGAAGCGCTCATGAGAATGAAAAAGATCATTATTCAGGAGCTCATTGGATAATTTCAAAATAAATCTCAAGCTGAGGGGAACAGCTTTTAAAATAGTATTAAGAAAAAAGGGGATGAATAATCCCCTTTTTATGCTTTCACTTGCAAAGCCAGAGCGTATAATTTCATTTGCTTAATCATGGATAGCAAGCCATTTGCCCGAGTTGGTGACAAATGTTCTTTCAGCCCTATTTTATCCACAAAATATAAATCGGCATCAACAATCTCCTTGGCGGTATGTCCAGATAGTACTTTGACCATTAAACTCACCAAGCCTTTTGTGATAATTGCATCGCTATCTGCCGTAAAATACACTTTTCCATCCTTTATTTCCGGAAAAAGCCATACTTTGGACTGACATCCTTTGATGATATATTCATCTGTTTTGTATTGTTCATCAATTAGAGGCACTTCTTTTCCCAGCTGGATGATGTACTCATATTTTTCCATCCAATCCGTAAAGAAAGCAAAATCCTCAATTAATTCATCCTGTATTTCATTAATGGTCATACCTATTTTTTATTAAACCAACATATTGACCGCGCGTTGGATACCGGCGACCAAAATATCTATTTCCTCTTTTGTATTATATACGGCTAAAGAAGCACGAATAGTTCCCGGAATACCGAACCTATCCATGACAGGTTGGGCACAATGATGGCCTGTACGTACAGCGATCCCCAATTTATCCAAGATCACACCAACGTCGTAAGGATGCGTGCCATCAATTACAAATGAAATAACGGAACATTTCTGCTCGGCCGTTCCAATAAACCGCATGCCCGGAATTTCAGCCAACTTCTCCGTAGCGTATTGCAACAAATCATGTTCGTAGGCCTCGATATTTTCCAGACCTATTGAATTGATATAATCGATGGCCTCGTTCAAACAGATACCGGCTTCAATATTAGGCGTACCCGCCTCAAATTTAAAAGGCAATTCATTATAGGTCGTTTTTTCAAAAGTAACCTCTTTAATCATATCTCCACCACCTTGATAAGGTGGCATCGCGTTCAATAGCTCTTCTTTGCCATATAACACTCCTACACCTGTAGGACCGTACATTTTATGTCCTGAAAATACCAGAAAATCTACATCCAGCTTTTGAACATCAATCTGTATATGTTGAACAGCCTGCGCAGCATCGACTAAAACAACAGCACCATGCCCATGAGCAATTGAAATCATCTCACGCACAGGATTGATTGTCCCAAGGGAGTTTGAAACATAGGTTACTGCAACTAATTTGGTTCTCTCATTAAACAAATTGCTGTAGGCATCAATATCAAGCTCACCTTTATCATTCATCGGAATGACGCGAATTTTACAGCCCTTTTCATCACAGAGCATCTGCCAAGGCACAATATTGGAATGGTGTTCCATTGCAGAGATAATGATCTCATCTCCCGCATGAATGAAAGCTCTTCCGTAACAGGTTGCAATGAGATTGATCCCATCTGTCGTTCCTTTCGTGATAATGATTTCCTTATCTTCAGCAGCATTGATAAAAGCCTGAACTTTTTTTCGGGTTACCTCAAAGGCGTCCGTCGATATCTGACTAAGATAATGTACGCCCCGATGCACATTACTATTCATATCTGTATAATAATGTACAATCGAATTGATAACACAACTCGGCTTCTGTGTAGTCGCGCCGTTATCCAAATAAACCAGTGGTTTACCATTCACCTCTCTCTTCAGAATCGGGAAATCGGCTCGTATTTTATCTATATTAAATTTTTCCAACGTCTTCTAAATAATTTATACAAAGTTAATAGTATTTTATCGAATACGGGGTGGCCAATCTGTTTTTTATGTCATTATCAATATCGGTTTTATAAGGTATCCTCAGCCAAAAAAGTAATTTTTGGCATTTTAAACAATTATAGTTAGCTTTTATAATTTATTGATGCTATTTAGTTACCTTTGTAATGATATGCAAGAATTACCTCTAAATTTACCAGAAGGCTCACGTAAAGAAGTGATGACCTATTTGGAACCGTTCATGCTCAATGAGATGAGCGAATACCTGAAGCCTGTTGAAGAGATGTGGCAACCTGCCGATTTTCTTCCAGATTCTTCTAGGGACACTTTTTTTGAGGAAGTAAAAGAGTTGCAGGAAAATGCAAAAGAGCTCTCTTATGATTTGGTCGCAGTATTGGTTGGAGACACCATCACCGAAGAGGCCCTTCCAACGTACGAATCGTGGTTGACCATGGTAGAAGACGTTGACAAAAACGAGCAAGGTGGATGGATGAAATGGGTACGCGCTTGGACGGCTGAAGAAAACCGTCACGGTGACCTATTGAACAAATACCTTTATTTGTCGGGTAGAATAGACATGCGCCAATTTGAAATGTCTACACAATATCTTATTCAAGACGGTTTTGATATTGGTACTGGTGCAGACCCTTACCGGAATTTTATTTATACTTCATTTCAGGAATTAGCGACCAACGTTTCCCATCGTCGTGTATCTGGGCTTTCCAAAAAAAGCGGCGATAAACTTTTGGCAAAAATGTGTGGGGTCATCGCATCTGATGAGGCACGTCATGCTAAAGCTTATATGTCTTTTATTTCAAAAGCAATCACCGTAGACCCGAGTGAAGTCATGATTGCATTTGAGGATATGATGCGTAAAAAAATCGTTATGCCGGCCCAGTTCTTAAGAGAAGCCGGTGAACCCCAAGGAGAGGCATTTGCACATTTCTCGGACGCAGCCCAACGATTGGGAGTATATACTGCTTTGGACTACGTGGATATCTTGAAAGAGCTGAACAGTGAATGGAAAATAGATCAAGTTACTGGCCTGAATGATAAAGGTGAGAAAGCGAGAGATTATCTACTAAAACTACCAGATCGTTTGGCTAGACTGGCTGATCGGATGAAGGTTCCAGAAAAAGATTATAAATTCAAATGGATTTATTAATATAAAAAAAGCTTGATTTAATAATCAAGCTTTTTTTATATTAATAACTTTAATGTTTCAAAGTTGCGCACTTTACTTTACATTCCCCATCAATTTACGTACAACAGGAGATAAGGCTATAAGCACCACACCAGCAATCAAAGAATATAAGCCCAATTGTTTATAACTCTCCGTATAAGTCACCAGTTTATCCGCCAATGAACTTCCTTCCTTAGCTTCAGCCATACTAGCACCAATCAAGCCTGCTACGTATTGACCGTAAGCACTTGCCAAAAACCACATACCCATCATGATACCTTGTAATCTTGCTGGAGACAATTTCGTCATAATGGAAAGACCAATTGGTGATAGACAAAGCTCCCCAACGGTAATCACAAGCAGTGCAAGAGTAAAGACATCCAATGAGGTCATACCATCGTGAGCAAATAAACGCGTAGCAAATAGGACATAATAACCTAATCCCAAGAAAACAAAGCCAAGACCAAACTTAATAATGGTATTTGGCTCAAGTTTACGTTTGCCCAGCCAAATCCAAAAAAGACCAAAAAGAGGTGCTAATGCAATAATAAATAATGCTCCACCTGAATTGTTAACGCCATTTGGATCGAGCGTCATAACGCCCAATAAGGAATCATTCAAATGCTTAGCAGCAAAGATGCTTAAGGAACCGCCACTTTGCTCATATATACCCCAAAAAATAATCGAGAAAAGGATAAACACCAGCGCCGCAATTAATTTATTCCGCTCTTCAGCAGTCACTTTAGACATTTCATAAAAAAGATATAACAGCGTCAATGGGCCGATCGTGTACATAAAATAGTCTGTATACTGCGTTTTTGACACCATGATCTGAATAATAGGGATAAAAATCAACGTGGCAATATATACGGCATATTCTACCCATTTCGGTAATGCTTTCGTCTTTACTATGGCCTCAGGATCCCCAGGTTGAAGTCCAATTGGTCCTAAATGCCTTTTGGTAAAGTGAAAATTCACTAAACTAACCAACATGCCTACCGCCGCCAAACCAAAAGCAACATTCCAGCGATGTCCCTCAGAAATAATTGACGTCAGCATATATCCTTTACCGATCGCAACACAGATATATCCGCCTAAGAATGCGCCTAAATTTATTCCCGCATAAAACAAGGAAAAGCCGCCATCACGACGAACATCACCTTTTTTATACAGCTCGCCTACCATCGTCGATATGTTGGGTTTAAAGAAACCCGTACCTATAATGATAAATGATAAACCAAAAAAGAAATATTTATGTGGATCTGCTGCAAGAAATAAGCTTCCTACGATCATCAATAAGCCACCCCAGAATAAAGACTTTCTGAAACCAAGAATTTTGTCTGCAAACAGCCCTCCTATGAATGTAAACGCATATACAAATGCTTGTGTCGCTCCATACTGTAAATTGGCATCCTTTTCAGCAAAGTTTAGCTGTGTGATCATAAAGAACACCAACATCCCGCGCATACCATAGAAACAGAATCTTTCCCACATCTCGGAAAAAAACAAACTCCAGATTTGCTTTGGGTACTTCCCGTCAAAATTTTGAATCTCTTCTAGCGATTCCCTTGTACTAACCTCCATACTAATTTATATTAATCAAAAAAGCTTCTTTCGCAAAAGAAGCTTATATATTTGTTATTTAATTCCGTGCATCAATCGTTTAATCAATGGATTAAACAGCATTACTAACAGGCCTGCTAAGGCAGGAATTGCTGTAAATAAGAAGAAGAAATAACTCAAGGAGTGCTCCTCTTGAATTGTTTCCACTTGTCCTCCTAATACCGCTGCAACCTTCTGTGCAATAGCAATCGCCAAATACCATATTCCAAACATAAATGCGAGCATGCGAGCCGGCACCAATTTGGATACGTAAGAAAGACCTACCGGTGAAATAAATAATTCGCCCAATGTATGGAACAAATAGGTCAGCACCAAAAATACCATCGAGATTTTAGCCCCTTGGCTTATCCCCATAGATCCCAACCCGATAATAAAAAATCCTATCGCAACCAAAATCAAACCAAAGCCATATTTAAAGGCTGCCGATGGGTTATATTTGGACTCCCAAATTTTGGATACCGAGGAGGCAAGTGCAATGATAAAAAATGAGTTTAGGATCGAAAACCAGGAGACTTTAATTTCTGATGCTTCTTTATTGAATTCATTGTACAACATCCAGATTACTGCTCCCCAGATCAACCCAAAACAGATAAACAATACGATATTTGAAATGGCAATTTTGTTCCAGGTTACTTTTGCCAATTTAATCAGAACCCAAGAGATAATCGAAAGCGGTACAATCGTCAATAAACCATTTACCACATTAAAGGTCGTCAATGCAGCACCAGTAAGTGATCTATCAATATTATCTCTAGCCACAAGAACCAACGAAGTTGCCCCCTGCTCAAAGCTCATAAAAAAGAAGACCAAGAAAAACGCTAGCAACACGACCGCAAACATCCGATCCCTTACAACCTTATCATAACGCAAAATCCGTGTCACAATAAGATATATGAAGAGAATTAACGCCACAATGACCATAATATATTGACCTCTAAGAAACGGTGTATCCAAACCAGAAAACACATCAACAATACCATTCTTAGACAAAGGGTCATTGAAAGCATATACGAAACCGATAATAGAAACTATCGCGATCAATACATAATCCCGTATGGTAAATGGATTTCTGGTATCGGTATCCTCAGCGATAACTTTATGTTCCCCAGAGGTAGATTTAGTTAATACACCAAGATTTCCCATGAGCGGTTTTGCGAAAACAAACTGCAGTGTTCCCAAAAGCATAAAGATACCAGCCAAGCCGAATCCCCAATGCCAACCATACGTTTCGGCTATATATCCACATAGCATCATGCCAAAGAAAGCACCAGCATTGACCCCCATGTAGAATATGGTATAAGCTCCATCTTTTTTCTCTGGTAGATCTTTATACATTTCACCTAAGATAGAAGGCATATTGGGTTTGAAAAAACCTGTTCCAATAACTAAACAGATCAAACCCAGAAAAAACATAATGGAAGTATCAAAGGCCATGGCAGCATGTCCAAGCGTCATAATCGCCGAACCGATGATCACAGCTTTCCGTGATCCAATATATTTATCCGCTATAATCCCTCCTAGAATAGGAGTTAAATAGAGCATCATGGCATAGGTTCCATAAAGTGCTCCCGCTTGTTGTGCAGTCCAGGACCATCCCGAGAAAGGACTACCTTGAATAACTGCAGCAGTTAAAAACTGCATTAAGAGTACACGCATCCCGTAGAACGAAAAACGTTCCCACATTTCAGTAAAGAAAAGGACAAAGAGTCCTGAACGCTGTCCCAATACATTTGACTTAAAAAAATCAGTCGACGGGCTATTCGTTATATCCCCGTTTAATCTCCCCATAAATAATCAACCTTTATTTTTTGATAAAATACTTACAAAGAAACAAAAACAAAATCACTTTTGACCAAAATAAAGTTGCATAAACAAAAAAAGGCAACCCATTTGGATTGCCTTTTCGGTAACATTTTTAATATGCCTTATCTTTTGTGCAATTGCTCATAAAGATCAATAACCTTTTTCTGCAATTCAATTACTTCGCCATCGCGTTGTTGTAATTTTTGCGTCAAAGCATTCACCTCGTTTACATATTCTTTATCTTCTTCAGAATCTGAAGTAGATAAAAGTTGAACAACTGTCAAATTGAATAATTTTGAGATTTGATTCAGGCGAGACAAATTCACATCTGTAATCCCTGTTTCAATTTTAGAAAATGCTGGGATTGAGATATCCAATCGTTTTGCAACATCCTCTTGACTCCACCCCTTTTGGTGTCTAAGTAATCTGATTTTTTTTCCTAATGCATTCATCTGGTAGATATTTTAAACAAAAATAATAAATTACAATTTAATTTACATTAAATTATAATTTTTTCTCTAAAAATCTCTAAAAAACCGATCAGCGAGCACAGACAAATTAACCCCATTATAATTATTTAAACTCATAAGAAGTAAATTGTAACCTTTTGATTTGACACCATCTAAAAATGAATAGAGCCCATCCAAACTCACAACAACCTCTAAATCAGGGTTATTAAAATTATTCTTAATATTATTGGGGACACTTTCGATATCTTTATTAAGTTCTTTACAGGAATTTATATTCACGTAGACCACAGAGACATCCGACTCTTTCATTGAGTTTGCATATTGTAACAAAAACGATGAATCTAAACTATCATACGAGTTTAATTCGATAATTGTAACCAATTTCTGATTAGGAAATTGCTCTTTCACGGCGTGAATACTTGACTTCACTTTATCCGCATTACAGGCATAATCCTGATAAACCACAGATCCTTCCGAGCTTGCAACAAACTCTAAATAACGAATCGAAGTATTAAAACTTTTTATGGCCTCAAAGAACTCTTTCTTTTTGATCCCCAACCATTCGCAGATCGTATACGCCCCAGCAATATTAGATAGGTTGTGCTTACCAAACACTTGCAATGGAACGTCGCCATCCGGTGTATTGATGTAAGTCACCCCCTTATTAATTGTATAATCAGGAATCTTATAGCCATGTCTATTGATCTTACAATCTTTTGTATCTTGAAGAACCTTCTGTAACACAACATCTTCCTTATTATAAATTAAGGTACCTTTAGGCGGAATTGAGTCAATAAAATCTTCAAATTGTTTAATATATTCCTCTTGAGATATTTTCGAGTTAAACTCATTCCATACAATACCCGAAATTAACGCTATATTCGGTTTATAATACAAAAATTTGGACTTCGGATCAATCTTAGATGAAACATATTCATCTCCTTCGATAATAATAATCTTATTATGCTTAGTAATATCGACCAACTTATCAAAGCCTCTTAATTGAGCTCCTACCAAATAGTCAAATTCTTTTCCTAGAAATCGCATAACATGCATCACCATGCTCGTTATGGTTGTCTTACCGTAACTTCCAGCGATAACCACCCGGATTTTATCCTGCGAAAGCTCTTGTATAAATTCTGGAAAAGAATAAATTTTAAGACCTAATTCCTGGGCCCGCTTTAATTCAGGATTATCTGCCTGGGCATGAGCGCCCAAGATCACAGCATCAATATCCTCCGTCACTTTTTCTTCAAACCACCCCAATTGATTAGGAAGCAATCCTGCTTCAATCAAATGAGAACGGGAGGGCTCTACGATCTGATCGTCAGAACCGGTCACTTGATGCCCTTGTTTTGCCAATGAAATAGCAAGGTTATGCATCACACTACCACCTATTGCTATAAAATGAATCCGCATAGCTAAATTATCGCTTCACAAACTTGGCTGCACACCAATTATTTAAAACTTTATTGGAGATAAACTCAAAACCCAATGTGGTCGCCGCATCGCTTAAGATTGCTAAATCTTCCTGCTCATAGAAACCACTTAGGTACAGCTCACCCCCTGTACGAATGCTCAAGGCATACTGAGGTAATTGTTCTAAAAGAATGTTACGGTTAATATTTGCCAAAATCACATCAAAGACCCGACCGTCCAAAACTTCGTAAGATCCACAGAGCGCTTCGATATGCTCAACATGATTGAGTGCCCTATTTTCGATTACACTTTCAACACATATCTCATCATAATCCACAGCCAATACAGCTTTCGCGCCTTTTTTTGATGCTAAAATGGCCAGTATCCCTGTACCGCAGCCCATGTCCAAAACCTGCTTGCCCATAAAATCATTCTCCAAAATATACTGAAGCATCATCGAAGTTGTTTGATGATGGCCGGTGCCAAAAGACATCTTCGGATCTATAATGATTTCATAGGGAAACTCAGGTTTGGCCTCATGAAAAGTTGCACGCACATAGCATTGCCCTCCTACCTCTATTGGGTTGAAATTGCTTTCCCACAATTTATTCCAATTCTGATTTTCTATTTCCTGTATCTTATAATCGACCTCCAGGCCTTCATAAGGTTGAAGCATCAGTGTTTCTAATGCTTGCAAGTCAAGATTTGCAGCTGAAATATAAGCTGCAAATCCAGATTCGGTATCCTCAAAAGTATCAAAGCCAATATCAGCCAAATCAGATATCAACAAATCCTTCTGCCATTCTTCACCTGATCGCATTTGAAAGATAACCTCTACGTATTTCATTTCTAAAAATTAGCCGTTAAATACTTTAGCGATATCAATAAAATCTCTCGATTTTAAAGAAGCACCTCCAATCAAACCACCATCGATGTCGGCTTGAGCAAACAAATCTTTTGCATTACCTGGATTACAAGACCCTCCATATAGAATACTTGTATTATCAGCAATCTCCTGACCATATTGATCAGCTAACACCTCACGAATAAATTTATGAACCTCCTGTGCTTGCTCAGGGCTAGCTGTCAAGCCAGTACCAATTGCCCAAACTGGTTCATATGCCAACACCACAGCTGCAAAAGCTTCTTTAGACAAGTGGAACAATCCATCTGTCAATTGTGTTTTGATCACATCAAAGAAAGCTCCAGATTCGCGTTCCTCTCTTGTTTCTCCAATACAGAATATTGGGGTTAAATCATGCTTTAATGCAATATCCACTTTAGATGCCAACAATGCATCAGTTTCACCAAAATAAGCACGTCTTTCAGAGTGACCTAAAATAACATGTGAAGCACCTACTGATTTTACTTGTGAAGCCGAAATCTCACCTGTATAAGCACCCGACTCCGCTTGGTGAATATTCTGAGCACCAATATTTACATTCGCGACATTTTTAGACAGTTGCCCAAGACTTGACAAATGAATAAATGGACTACAAACAACCAATTCCTGGTTTCCAATCACTTCATCTTTGGCCATATTGATAATTTCAGAAAACAAGCTCAATCCTGATTGATAGTCTAAATTCATTTTCCAATTACCAGCTACGATTTTTTTACGCATGATTTTACGATTTAATTATATTTTTTGTTAAGTTGATTCAATTTATCTTTAATCTGCTCCGTGAGCTCTTCCCCTTTTGATGCATACAGCGTCTCCAGATATGCCATAAACTTATCAAATTCATAAGTCTGAGCACCTCCGTCAAACACCCAAGCAAATGACGGTACAAATTTAGCATAAAAACTTGTATCTGCTAGCATGCTTGCAA
Source organism: Sphingobacterium sp. UBA7038 (assembly GCF_002494055.1). Taxonomy (NCBI): domain Bacteria; kingdom Pseudomonadati; phylum Bacteroidota; class Sphingobacteriia; order Sphingobacteriales; family Sphingobacteriaceae; genus Sphingobacterium; species Sphingobacterium sp. UBA7038. The sequence continues at coordinate 27,403 of NZ_DLAV01000029.1, read as the reverse complement.
TTCCAATTACTGTTCCTGTATTTAAAGCCGAATTGATGCCAAGGCGAGTATAGTCTCCAATAAAGGCACCGCATTTTAAAAGACCTGTATCCCGAACACTATCTAATGCATAATCGTAAATTGAAACAGTCTTTAAGTTATTCTTCAAATTGGAATTAGAGGTACCAGCTCCTAAATTACACCAATCTCCTATTACCGAGCACCCTAGATAACCATGATGCCCCTTGGCCGAAAAATCACCAATGACCGAATTCCCGATCTCTCCCCCAATAACACTCTGCTTCCCTACCGAAACATTCCCATAAATCGTAGCGCCCATTTTTACAACGGCTCCTTTACCAAGATATAATGGACCACGCAAATGCGCGCCCTCCATAATTGTAACATCTTCATCGATATATATGGGACCTTGTAGGGTATTGAGCGTAGCACATTCCATGCTAACACGATCAGCCACATAAAGATCATTACCTAACAATTGATTTGTTCCAGATATACTGAACGACTGAACACCTTGTACCAGATGATTGAAATCATGTGTTATTTCAGTCCCTGTGAGCAAAAATAGATCTTCTATCCCTTTTAATAGATCAATGGATATATCAACCTCTTGCACACGATAAGAGTCTATATGTGTATAACAACAAGCTAAAACGTATCCGTCCTGTACAAGGACCTCTCCGACACGCAATCGCTGTAGAAGCTGTAATAAGGCTACTGACGGAATAACGTTCTCAGACACCCATATAAGCCCCTCCTTATCCGCATCGTTGGCAACATAGTGTACATCAAATTTTAAAGCTAATTTTGCCCATTTCTCCCGTAAAGTCAGTATACCAACCCGAAGGTCCAAACAAGATTTCACGAAAGTAAATGGATAAAGACTCTTTCTATCAAAAGTAGTTAATGGGGTGCTAAGCTTATCCAACAATTGGATCGAATCAAAGCAATCTGTAAAGAAGATTTTCACAAATTAAAAATAACAAAAAAAACCCGACAAATTATATTTATCGAGTTCTTAATATTGTAATATACAGATCTGCTACAATTATTTTTTGTTGTAACGGTTACGGAATTTGTCGATACGACCAGCAGTATCAACCAATTTCATTTTACCTGTATAGAAAGGGTGTGATGTATGAGAAATCTCTAATTTTACAACTGGATACTCATTTCCGTCTTCCCATGTAATAGTCTCTTTTGTATCAACACAAGATTTTGTAATAAAAGCATAGTCATTTGACATATCTTTAAATACAACTAATCTGTAATTTGAAGGATGCAAATCTTTTTTCATTATTATTATTATGATTACGTATATTCAATTATTGAGGTGCAAAGATAACTTATAAAAATGTAACTTACAACAATTACGAAGAATAATTAGTTGAAATTTTCCACATTTTAGTTAACAGCACTTATCAAGGGCACAAATGTAACAATCTTTATCCTAACCAAAGAATAATTTTGTTTATCGACTTTTTTACCTAACTTAACTTACTACAATTAAATCACTTACATAATTATGAGCAAATTAGATGAAAAAATTGCTGCATATGTTGCAGAATCAAAAAAGCTAGGCTTATCATTAGATGAAGCATTTATTGCAAAAGTAACAAAAGGAATAGGACCTTCCATTTACAATGCAGACTCGGAAACCATTGCTGCATCAGATCCCGAAGAACTTAACCGTGTCAAACAAAACTTTTTGATCAAAAAATTAGGCCTAAAAGATGGCCCTGATTTAGACAAGGCACTAGAGGAAGTGATTACCGCTATTGGCAAATCCAATAAAAATAAATACCGTGTATTAGTATATGCTTTATTGGCAAAGAAATTCAAAAAAGAATCTGTTTACCAATAAGCATCACCTTTTTTCACTCAACTCCTAACCAAAGACCATTTCTCCAAAAAACTCAGGGAGATGGAAATTAGGAGTTGGGTTTTCTATTTTATTCCAAGATATAAAATGTGGTTGTTTGAGATGATCACCACATTTGTAAAAATTCCCATGTATCCGTTTACCTTTCAGGTCTACAACATTGTCAAACTGAAATACAGCAAGTGGAATGACCTCAATCATACTCCATCGCTTATCGGAACCATTACGCTCAATTAAAGAGTAAGTACGCACCTGTTCTATTGTTGTACTATCCAATCGATTTCTATTTGCCTTTTCGGCCGGACCATAACCGATCAAGCCCGTTCCAATTAGATTAAATTCCAGGTTATAATAATGTTCGCGTCCATCAAAAGAAATAAAGAACTCCACACAGCTATCTTCCCATACATTTTGATTTGTTTCGGAATAATTACCCCGAAGTTGTTCTTCGACGACATCATATTGCAACACAAGATACTCCTGGGTATAGCCAATCTTAAATTGTACCTCAGGTTTATACGGGAAAGATTCGCTCCAGTTATTAAACTCCAGCGAATGCGATTCAAAATTGCTCAAGAGCTTCGACAAAGTATGATAATCAAGTGTATTGGCCAGCTCCGCTGCGATAGGCAAAATGGTTAGTTTTTTCATTCGAATATTTTTTTACAGAAAAAAGAAGCTTCATCTACGCGATGGAAGCTTCTCAATATGATTAAAGGTATAAAATTGTTAAATGCAATCAAAAACTACCTTCCGCATAAATGCTTCATTCTTTTCCATCTCTTCAACCAATTTCAATTGCGTATTTGTACGCACCAGATTATGGTCATCATATTTAGTTTTGTAGTAATGATCTCCTTCCAAATAGTCCGTTAAGAAACGTACTCCTTGCATATAGGGCAATAAGAAGGCCCCATCGACTAATGTTTCTTTCTCTAAAGTTGTCAAGAAGTCATTAGCTTCCTCCAAATAACCTTCGGCATAGGCCTTATATAAGGCAAGATTTAGCAGAATTTTCGAAACATCCATCTCATCTTCGGCAACAGGGTTAATAATCGTCCGAATCGCATCTCCAAAATCGTATGCCACATAGCCTGGCATAACTGTATCCAAATCGATCACACATTGCATCTTATCGTGGCGATCTAAGAGCACATTATTAAACTTGGTATCATTATGTGTAATGCGCAGTGGAAGTTCCCCCTTGTTACCAAGTTCAAGAATGGTTTTCATTCGATCTTCACGACTAAAGATAAAATCCAATTTGTCCTTTACCGACGCTACACGTTGGCACACATCTTTAGCGATTGCTTTTCGAAGATTTTCGAGTCTAAACTCTATATTATGAAAGTTGGGAAGTACTTCAACGATCAACGAAGCATCTAAATCCGACAGCTGTTTTTGAAACAACCCAAAAGCACGGCCACCTTCGGCTGCTTGGACTTCAGTCTCTACAATATCATAGCTTTTCGTATCCTCTATGAGAATAAACATGCGCCAATAATTATCCTGACTATCTTTTATATATAATTCCCCACCTTTTGTAGGAACAATTGTCAATACATGATCGCTGATTCTTTTTCCTTCAGCGACTTTAACTTTTTTGCTAAGATGCTTGGTGACAATCTCAATATTATGCATTAATCCATCCACGTTCGGAAAAACATGGTGATTAATACGTTGTAATAAATGCGATATACCGCTATCTACAGTAGTAACTACACGATAGGTATCATTGATATGACCAGAACCAAACGGTTGCACTGAAATGATATCTCCTTCTAATGTGAATTGTTTTGCTGCGCTCTCTACTACTAATTGGTTAAAATCAGACATTAAACTATGTTTTTTAAATCATCAATGTGCTTGCAATATCACAAATTGAATTAATAAATGATAATTTTTATTTCAATCAAACGTTTGCATGAAATTTAATAAAATTAAGCAAACGTTTGCACTTTCATTTATCCCAAATGAAATAATATATTTGTTAATAGTACCCAGTCTCAAAGACTGTTTTCAAACAAGTAAATAACTAATATACAAACTCCTTATATCTCAAAACAATGGATAGAAGAAATTTCATAAAATCGACTGCCATCACTACAGCTGGAATCGGTGTCCTTTCAAGTACAGAATTATTTGCCCAAACAAATGGCAAGATAAAAATCGGTTTTATTGGTGTGGGTCTTAGAGGACGTAATCACGTTCAAATTGCCCTAAACAGAGATGATTTAGAAATTGTGGCTGTCTGTGACACCCAAGAAGAATCTCTAGCACAATGCCGTAAACAATTCAACGCAAAAGGCACCAAACTTCCAAAAGAATATACTGGTGGCGTTGATGCTTACAAAAAGATGTTAAGCAATGAAAAATTAGATGCTGTCATTATTGCAACACCTTGGCAATTCCACAAAAACCAAGCTATTGACGCAATGAAAGCTGGACTATACGTAGGTTGCGAGGTTATAGCAGGTCTAACGCTACAAGATCACTGGGATATTGTGAAAGTATCCGAAGAAACCGGAAAGCCTTACATGACCCTAGAAAATGTGGCATTCCGTCGTGACGTACTTGCTGTATTGAATATGCACAGACAAGGACTATTTGGTGAATTGTTGCACCTGGAAGGCGGTTATCAACACGATTTACGCGAAGTATTATTCAATGACGGAAAAGCGTATTATGGCCATGGCGTTGAATATGGCCCGAAAGCGATTTCTGAGGCACAATGGCGTACACAGTTCAATATCGATCAAGATGGTGATCTATATCCTACCCACGGTTTAGGTCCAATTATGCAATTTGCAGATATCAACAAGGGTAACAGATTCACCCATATCACTTCGTACTCAAGTAAAGCCCGTGGATTGGCAGCCTATGTCAATAAAGTTTCCCCAGGACACCCCAACGGTAAGATCAATTACAAAAATGGTGATATCACACAAACGATGTTACAATGTGCAAATGGAGAAACCATGTTATTAACGCATGATACACACTTGCCAAGACCTTACTCTATCGGCTTCCGCGTACAAGGAACAGATGGTATTTGGATGGATGTTGCAAAAGGTATTCACATCGAGGGTAAATCCAAACCACACACGTGGGATTCTGCAGATGAATGGGTAAAGAAATACGATCACCCAATCTGGCAAAAATATGAAGCGGTAGCAAATGGTTCTGGTCATGGTGGCATGGACTGGTTTGTATTCAATGCGTTCATTCAGGCAGTAAAACAAAAGGTACAGACGCCAATTGACGTATATGATTCAGTAACCATGAGTGCTGTATTCCCATTATCTACCGAGTCTATTGCAAAAGGAAATAAAACGTTGGAATTCCCTGATTTTACAAAAGGAAAATGGAAAACCAAGAAAAATACTTTTATGTTAGATGACAGTGGAATGTAATTGAAAAAACATTCTTATTATTATAAAAGCCGTATTGAAAGATATACGGCTTTTTTTATGGATGCTTGACATAATCATAATAATCCTACTTTTTAGCTGGTCTTTTCCGTAAATTAGCACTAGCAAACAACTTTTTCAACTCATTATGCTTACCGAAGCAATTATTATTTTAGTCCTGATTATTCTAAACGGAATACTATCGGCATCAGAAATATCCATCGTATCCAGCAGAAAGGCAAGGCTACAGGCTGAAAGCGATAAAAACAATGCGGCAGCCAAAATAGCGCTAAACCTAAAAGAATCGCCCAACAACTTTCTATCCACTGTACAAATAGGCATTACCCTTATCGGCATTCTAACCGGTTTTTTTTCTGGTGGTAGTATTTCCACATATCTAGTCGGCATATTTAATAAATCCAGTATTATAGCCCCCTATAGCGAACAGCTCGCTGTAATCATTGTCGTCTTTATCATCACCTACTTTTCGTTGGTGCTTGGTGAATTAGTCCCCAAACGTATCGGTATGGCTATTCCGGAGAAGTATGCCATGCTAATCGCTTACCCGATGAACCTGCTCAGCAAAATCGTACGACCATTTGTATGGCTACTCAGTATGTCGACAGAGTTTATTGTCAAAATACTCAATATCAAGAGTAGCGGCAATAGTGTCACGGAAGAAGAAATTAAGGCGCTAGTAGACGAAGGTGTCGACAGTGGTGTCATCGAAGGTATTGAGCACGATATCGTCGATCGTCTATTGAGTTTAGGGGACAAAAAGGCGGTCAACCTAATGACTCACCGCAAAAACATTGTTTTTTTGGATCTGGAAGATTCTTTTGAAGAAAACAGAAAGATCATACTGGACAACAATCATTCCATCTACCCGGTCTGTGAAGGTGGACTCGACAATATTAAAGGTGTTGTTCATGTAAAGTCTTTACTACGACAATGCCTCCAAAACGAACCATTTGATCTAAGAACGCTCATGTTACCCATCAAATTTGTGAACGAATTTAGCTCATCTTATAGCATCATGAATACCCTGCGCACCTCCAGTATACATCAGGCGGTTGTCATTGATGAATATGGTTCGCCACAGGGAATTATTACGTTACGGGATATCGTTGGCGATTTGGTAGGGAACATCACAGAAAGCGACCTAAGTGCCCGACCGACAATACGTCAATTGGAAAACGGCGATTATGTTGTCGACGGACAATATCAGATCGAGGACCTTTTGGATGAATTTGAAATCGGTCTTTCTGAGGAAGACGAAGATGAGATCAACAATGTAACTACTGTAGGAGGCCTAGTGTTCCTAAGATTAGATCACGTGCCCGAAGAAGGCGAACGTGTCCGATTTAAAAATCTAGTTTTCGAAGTGCTTGATATGGATGGCCACCGCATCGATAAACTACTTTTGAAAGTGGAGGAATAAAAGAATATAAAAAGCGGTTGGTTGATCGATATACTGATCAGCCAACCGCTTTTATATGCTCACCTTCTACAACAATTTAGTTGATGCCGTGCATCATTTTTTTCAATAAGGGGTTAAAGATGATCAACAACAATGCAGTAACTCCCGGAACTATTGCAAATATCATAAAGAAGTAAGACATCGAATGTTCTTCTGTAATGCGATCAATGTATGACCCTAAAAATCCACCGATAAAATTGGCAATAGCCGAAGCACAGAACCAACAACCGAAAAGAAGTCCCAAAAATTTCTTTGGAGAAAGCTTACTGACATAAGACAAACCAACAGGTGACAAACAAAGCTCTCCTGCAGAATGGAAAAAATAGGCGATTACAAGCCAAATCATACTGACAGAGGCTCTCTTGGCACCTTGGGGAATTTCACTCGCCCCATAAGCCAATGCTGCAAATCCGATACCTACTAATATTAAGCCCAATGCAAACTTAACAGGACCAGACGGATTCCATATTTTTTCCCAGAATTTACTAAATGACGATGCCAGTGAAATGATAAAAAATGCATTCAAAATCTGAAACCATGAAGCGCCGACTTCTGATCCAGTTATTCCTATTTCTCTAAAGACTTTCCAAAGTCCCAAACACCAAATTATACCAAACGAAATACCAGTAAATAAAATCGTTAATGGATATTGTTTATATATCTTTCTAGCCAATGCTGTTAAAACAATTGTGACTATAACAATAGGCACAATGGTCAAAATAGTATCAATCCATTTAAACGTCACCGCCGAACTTCCAGACAGAACCCTTTGCGTATAGTCCTTGGCAAAGATTGACATCGATCCTCCTGCCTGTTCAAAAGACAGAAAGAAAACTACACTAGCCAACATGAATATGGTGACGACGATCAATCTATCTCGGACAACATGTGCTGGAATGACCTCTTCCTCTTCTTCGTGATTCTTGATCTTTTTTTCATGGTAAGCCCGAAGTGCTTTAGGAGAATCTCCGATGATACCAAATATCTTTTGTCCAAAATAGAATTGCAACATACCAAAGAACATAAACACTCCAGCAAGTCCGAATCCATAATGCCAACCGATCTTCTCACCAATGTAACCACATAATAGCATTCCTAAAAATGATCCGGCATTGATTCCCATATAAAATATGGTATAACCAGCGTCCTTTTTAGGACTTTGATCTGGGTAGAGATTTCCCACCATGGAAGAAATATTAGGTTTAAACATCCCGTTTCCTAGGATCATTAAGACAAGACCTAAATAAAAGAAATTTGAATTTACGCCCTCAAATGCCATAGACAAATGCCCCAAGGTCATGACCAAAGCACCGATCAAAATTGCCTTTTTAAAACCGGTTAGCTTATCCGCTATCATTCCACCGATCAATGGTGTCAAATAGACGAAACCAGTATACAAACCGTAAAGTTTCATGGCCCGTTCATTACTCCATTCCCATCCTCCATCAGCAATGGAACTTATTAAAAATAAGGTCAACAATGCCCGCATACCGTAGTAGCTAAACCGCTCCCACATCTCTGTAAAGAATAGCACAAATAATCCGGCAGGATTTCCATTTACCATCTTGTCATCGATCCCCTGCTTAGCAAGATGCGCTACAAGAACTTGATCTTTTTCTTGATTCATATAATTTCAATAATTGTTTTATAACTCAGGTTTTGTTTTTATTTTGATAAAAATCGCTTGAAGATACACTATTTTTCTATGAATTAATCAATTCCATGCATCATCTTTTTTATTTTTTTGTTGCCTAGAATAAGAAATACAGCAGCCACCATAGGGATCACTGTAAACACAGCAAAGAAGTAAGACATCGAATGAGATTCAGTAATCTTATCAATATACGACCCAATAAAGCCCCCTATAAAATTAGCTATGGCATTGGCACAAAACCAAAAACCAAACAATAACCCCAGGAATTTTTTGGGCGATAGTTTACTGACATAAGAAAGGCCAACCGGACCAATACACAATTCGCCCACTGTATGAAAAAAGTATGCCAATACCAGCCATATCATACTAACAGAGGCCGTCCTTGCACCGGTAGGAATCTCGGAGCTTCCAATAGATAGTGCCGCAAAACCAACTCCAACCAGTGTCAGTCCCATTGCAAACTTAATTGGACCAGAAGGATTCCATACTTTCTCCCAGATCTTACTAAATGATGTAGCCAGCGTAATGATAAAGAAAGAATTTAACATCGGAAACCAGGATACAGTAACTTCCGAATTCATACCATAATATTCCCGATAAACCTTCCAAAGACACAAGGACCAGATGATCACAAAAGAAATGCTCGAAAAAAGTATAATCATCGGGTATTTGCGTATGATTTTCTTCGCTAAAACAAACAATACCCCAGTAATTACCACAATCGGCAAAACCGTCAATGCAGCGTCGAACCATTTAAATAAAACCGCCACGTCACCACTCAATACCCGCTGTGTATAATTTTTTGCAAAGATCGTCATCGAGCCACCCGCTTGTTCAAAAGCTAAATGGAAGACAATACTTGACAACATAAAAATGGCTATTACAAGCAAACGATCACGCACAATATGTTGCGGATTTTCTTCTTGACCCGCTGCAATATCGGTTAGCTCTTCTTGTTTCTCGGGTGTATTGCCAATCTTTCCAAAGATGCGCTGCGCAAAATAAAATTGCAACATTCCCAAAAACATAAATATTCCGGCAAGCCCAAAACCATAATGCCAGCCGATCTTCTCACCAATATAGCCGCATAGCATCATACCCAAAAATGCCCCTCCATTGATACCCATATAAAAAATGGTATACCCCGCATCCTTTTTACCGCCTTTATCTGGATATAATTTTCCTACCATCGAAGAAATATTGGGTTTGAACAGACCATTTCCCAAAACAATCAGCACCAACCCTGCCAAAAAAAAGCTTTTATTAAATCCCTCTAAAGCCATAGCGATATGCCCGAGAGTCATAATTACAGCCCCCACCATAATGGATTTTTTATATCCTGTAAGACGGTCGGCTATAATCCCGCCGAACAAGGGCGTTAAAAACACCATCCCGGTGTACAAACCGTAAAGCTTCATCGCTTCGGAGTTGGTCCAGCCCCATCCTTGTTGGGCGATGGTAGAAACTAGAAAATTCACCAACAGCGCCCGCATGCCATAGTAGCTAAAACGCTCCCACATCTCTGTGAAGAATAATACGAACAAGCCGGCTGGATGCCCTTGTACCAATACATGTTCCGCCCCTACTTTTTGCAAATGGGTTTCAAGAACAGCATTTTTTTCAAAATTCATGTTTTTTTAGTCGTTATTTTTCAAAATAAGGTAGTGCGATTTCCATTTATAAGTATACCATCAGTAAATGGAAAAATCCGATGGTCCTCTACACCAAGAAAGTAGTGATTCACTCATCTTCATATACTCAAGCAAGATAGTGAAGATTTTAATAGGTTTCTAACAAATGGACTTCAGTTTTTTTAGTTGTTGCATCCGAGCAACACATCAATTAAAACCTATTTAACTATTCGAGTTCTTTCCATTGACAGAAAAGAACTCGAATAGTTAAATTTTAAATCAAAGGACGCAAACGTTCCAATAATTTTTTAGTAGCAAAAATACCCTCTTCCTCACTCAACTTACTTCCCTCATATTCAATCCCCACATAACCTTTGAATTTTGCTTTTTTAACAATCTTCAACATACGCTCATAGTCAATTTGCGTTTCATTACCATTGGCATCAAAATCATGTGTTTTGGCACTCACACCATGCGCATAAGGCATTAAATCCGTTACACCTTGGTAACGATCATACTCATAGAAATTACCAAGATCGGGTAAACTTCCACAATATTTACTACCCACTGCTTTTAATGTATTGGCCAACCAGTCACCATGCGAAGAGATACCACCATGGTTTTCTACAATTATGCTAATGCCCGCTTTTTTACCGATATCAGATAGTGTTGTTAAACTTTCAACAACACGCTTACTCACTTCCTCAGGCGTTCCTTTTCCAGCCGCATTGACACGAATGGCATGACAACCTAAGAAATTAGCTGCAGAAATCCACTTATAATGGTTTTGCACAGCTTGTTTTCTCTTTGTTTCATCTTCGTCACCGAGATTTCCTTCACCATCAATCATAATGAGTACATTACGTACACCATTATCTTTCGCGCGCATATTTAGCTCAGTAAGGTAATTATTATCATTAGCCTTATCCTTAAAAAATTGATTCACATATTCCACCCCATAGATACCGTATTTTTTGGCAGCCAATACTGGAAAATCCAAATTGTTCAAATCTCCCTTAAACAAGGATTTATGCAATGACCATTCAGCCAAGGAAATGTCAAACCAATCTTTCTTTGCTGCCGCAAAACTCTCCAAAGAGGGAGCTAATGCTATACCAGCAGATGCTAGCGCAAGGTTTTTAAGAAAATCTCTTCTTGAATTCATGTGTTTAGATTTAATGTGTTATTTAAATATTTCCCCAGCCAGTGGTCAACACATCAACGAGGTGCATCGTCTGAATGGGTAATTTATGTTTATCGATATAAGATTGAAGCTGTAGCAAACAAGATGAATCAGTGGAAATAATATAATCCGCATTCAGATCAAGTGCATTGCGCACTTTTTGCTCAGCCATTGCCGCGGATATTCCTTCGAATTTAACGGCAAAACTTCCCCCAAACCCACAACATGTCTCGCTATCTTTCACCTCCACCATCTCCAAACCTAAGACCTTACTCAATAATTTCCGTGGTTCCTCTTTAATTTTGCACTCTCGCAAAGCCGAGCAAGAATCATGGTATACCGCAACACCCTCCAATTCAGCTCCAAAATACTCTTTTTTTAGCACGTTTACTAAAAAATCAGAGATTTCCATCACCTGTTGTTGTATTTTATGACATTGATGGGAATCTGCCGAATTTGCGAATAAATCATTATAAGCATGTCGTACCATACCAGTACAGGACGCCGAAGGAGAAATAATCACATGATCTCCCGAGAAGTCACCTAAAAACTTCCGTCCGACCTGTTTCGCATCATCCCAAAATCCAGCATTATAGGCCGGCTGGCCACAGCATGTCTGCTCAGGATTATAGACGACATCGCAACCGACTTTTTCTAATAAACGAACCGTATTAAAAGCGGTTTCAGGGTAAAGCTGATCTATAAAACAAGGAACAAAAAGTTCTACTTTCATATGCAATTCAATCAATAAAATTAAGATTTATTGGATACTAATATCCGGACCAAAAGTAACAATCCAATTACAAAAAATAAAGAAAGAACCAATGCCGAATATCGAATATTATGTGTTACCTGTTCTATAAACCCGAATGAGAATAATCCAATGACAATAGCAACTTTTTCTGTAACGTCATAAAAAGAGAAGAAAGCCGTCGTATCTTTAATATCCGTCGGAATTAACTTAGAATAGGTTGAGCGTGATAAGGACTGAATCCCGCCCATAACTAAACCGACCAGTGCAGCAATTATATAAAACTGAAGTGGAGTAGATAAATAAAATGCTGCAATACAGATGCCGATCCAGATCATCACCACAACGATCAACACCTTAATATTTCCAAAAAGCGTAGATAAATAAGACATTAAAAATGCACCTAAGATAGCCACGAGCTGGATGAGAAGAATTGTTGCAATCAACCTTTCTGCGCCTAAATGCAAAATTTTCTCTCCAAAAGAAGAGGCTACAATCATCAAGGTCTGAACACCAATTGCATAAAAGAAAAAAGCCGGCAAAAACTGTTTTATTTCTGGAATACCTTTGATCTTTTGGATAACATGGCCGAATTCATCCCGTACATTCTGTACAAAACTCTTACCGGTGTTATTCTCGGTCGCATCAATTTTAGGCAGGTATTTAAAAGGGATCATTGAAAACCCAAGCCACCACAATCCGACCATTAGAAACGATATGCGAGCCGGCAGTGAGGCATCTGTAATACCAAACCATTCAGGTTTAAGCACCACTATAAAACAAAGAATCTGTAAAGTGACACAGCCAATATATCCATAAGCAAAACCTTGCGCACTCACCTTATCTTGTTGATCAACAGTTGCCAAAAGCGGTAAATAAGAATTGTTAAACAAAACACCACCAATATAGCCCATCGCCGCAAGAACAAAACATATGATACCAATTTCCAAGGTTTCAAGCTTGAAGAAAAATAAGCACATACATGCAACCGCTCCAACATAGGTAAAGAATTTCATAATCTGTTTCTTTTTCCCCTTTGCATCAGCGTAGGAAGAAATAAAAGGCAAAGAAAAAGACATCAGCAAATAGGCAAAGGCCAAAGAAAAATTGGAAAGTGCGGTATTGACGACTTCAATCCCAAAGAAACGAACAACATCACCATGCTCTTTTGTCGTCGTAATTGCGGTATAGTAAACAGGGAATATCGTGGAAGTAATAACAAGGTTGTAAGCAGAATTGGCCCAATCGAACATGGCCCAAGAACGAATCAATTTTTTATTGTTTTTTACAATTGCTTCCATTTAAATTGGCTTAATAAGTTTGACGAATATAAGTAATTATTTTAGCCATTTCTTTACGAATTACACTTGCTCGATCATCTATATAATTATTGTTCATAAAAGAAAATGCCAAGCGCCTTCCTGTCCGCGTAATCAGATAACCGCTCTGATTATAGACAGATGTAATCGTTCCCGTTTTAGCAAAAACAAACGGTTCACCGAGATCTTTGCTATAGGTACGTTTTAGGGTGCCATCGACACCTCCAGCCGGAAAAAGACGGAAACGCTCTTGCTCATCCGGCAACTTATTTTTCAAGAGGACCAATAGATCTACATTATTCTGCGGAGTCACCTTGTTATAGGACGACAGACCCGATCCATCAAATAAGGCGACCTCAGCTGAAAAGTATTTATAAACGTTATTCTTCATCCAGTCCCGTACCAAGTAAGTATCAAATTGACTGAATTGTTTCCACGAACACATCATCAAAAACTGTTCAGCAATAAAATTATCACTTGGCAACATCATTTCACGGATTAAATTTTTGGTACTGCCGGAATAGAGTATCTTGGTATTGCTTGGTTTTTGGTAAGATAGTAAGGTGACGGATTTACCTAGACTGTCCGCCAATAATTTAATAAATAAGCTATCAGAATAGATAAATGGAACTTCATTGACATAACCGCTCGGAACGGGACGTTTGGACATCCAAAAGGAATTTGCATGAAATGAGCGGGAAAGTTCAAAATCACCGACCTTAGGTTCCGGCAAAAAATCCAGTGAATTTTGAAAACTTGCTGGAGAGGTCGATAGATAATTATAACCTTTTTGTCGAAAAGTGACCACATTGCCATAAATAGGAAATGTACTGATTTCAGGTTGATAGTAAGCCTCAAAATCTTCCATAGCCCAACCATGCGCAAAGAACTTATTCTTCATTGTTCCTGGCACGACAAAAATGCGTTTATTCGTATTTTTCAAAAAGTTGTATACTACCCGGGTATCTAAACGATTATGCAGAAAGGTCGGATCACCAGTCCCCCAGATAAGCAACGAGTCTCCGCGTTCCACATACTCCAAACCAGGTATTGAATCGCCCAACAGTGCCAGTGCGGCATAGGTGGTATACATTTTCGTATTGGAAGCCGGCGTAAAATGCTTATTGCCGTTTATATCCATGACATATTTATTGGCATTGAGGTCGTATAAAGAAAAACCAACAAAATGATCATTTAATATTTTAGATTCTTGAAATAGCTGATAAACATCCTCAAAGCTCTGAGCCTTCGCTACAAAAGTAGCAGCGGGCAGAAACCAAAGCAGCAATAATGCACTTAAAATTTTTTTCATCAGTTCAAACATACAAAAAACTGCATGAACTCCCTTTCGTCTATTGCCAAAATTCAGATACAAATCCTTAAAAAGGAAAGGGGAAGACAACGCCTCCCCCTTTCCTTTTTAAAACTATCAAAAATTAATATCCTTGATTTTGTGTCAGAGCTCCACCACTTCTGTCAATCTGCGATTGTGGAATTGGGAAGTAATCATTTTGTGGTTTATAGTTTAGGCCTTTATAACGTGACATAAAACCACCTTCAAACGTTGCGTAGCTTTCCAATACAGTTTTCGCCTCACCCCAACGCACGAGGTCATAGAAACGATGTCCTTCCATCGCTAATTCTAAACGACGTTCAAAACGAACAGCTTTGCGCGCATAATTTTGGTCTGGGAAAGAAGTATAGGGTTTAACAACATATACTGCCGCCGCAACATTATCGCCAGTCGTTTTTGGAGGTAATTTTGCCGCACGTTCACGAACTGCATTTACGAGATTCATCGCTGCACCTAAGTCGCCCAATTCAACTTGACATTCCGCTGCCATTAAAACAACATCAGCTAAACGAATAATATTAACATCCAAGTCAGTAATATATGCCGCTCCTGACGCCGTATGTGTCGCATGCAGACTCTTCGGAATCATTGTTTTTATACCAACAAATGGTCCTCCCGAGCTCACCTCACGAATCCATGCATCGCCTGGCATGACACCATAATCATAGAAATTTACACCTCTACGACCAACCGTATAGTCCAACCGTGGATCAAAACGAAGCGTCACATCAAGTTTGTATGTTTTCTTTGCCTCATCAGACAAACCGAAATCTGATTTATATGGATTATTGCGATAAGAACCGTCCAACAATGGTAAGCCATTTGCATCAACTTTATACGCATTGACCAAATCAATGGTCGGTTGATAGAAACCACAACAACCTACAGGATTACTTCCGTTTAATCCAGACAACATATCTCCAACATTGGCATTGTCGCCAGATCCATCTGGGTTAATCACATGTTTAGATACCAGTAATGCCTCTGGGCCATCTTTTGTAAGTACGTCAAAGTTATTTTGGTACGGCATCGTACGAAGATCCTTTGCACCGATAACGTCTTTAAACAAGGCCAATGCATCAGCATATTTTTTCTGGTATAAATAAACCTTACCTAAATATGCCTTAGCGATATTTTTATCCATACGGCCTGATTGTTGGTTAATCTTAGTGGCAGGAAGATTATCCACTGCAAATTTTAGATCGTCGATGATCTTAGGCAATACATCATCTTTATTAGGTTTAACCTTGGCCTCATCCACCGTCATAGTCTCATCCACGTAGGCTAAGTTTTTGAAAACACGCCAGAGGTAAAAATAATAATGTGCACGCAATAACCTGGCTTCACCTTGAATTTGCTTTGCACGGTCCGCAGTCACTGTTTTTGCACCTGCCTGATCCGCATTCAAAAGTCGTAACGTATTATTTGCTCTGAGCACACCCTCATAGTATACCTCCCACATCTGGCTCAGGTTATCATTAGAACTATTTGGTGTATGAAACTCGATCATATTCATATTAGGTTGATCCGTAGCTTCAGAACCTTTATGGGCGTTATCCCCCGCAACCTCTCCAAACAACCACTGGCTAGGTGCTGAAGAATAGTTTCCCCAAGTACCATTGACATTGCCATTTAAAATGCCGTATGCACCAATCAATTCAGCTTCAATACCCTTTGAGTTAGCAACCTGCGTGTCAGACAACTCCCCCTGTGGAATACGTTCCAGGAAAGATTTACCACAAGAAGATAGCAAAGCCATTGATATTCCGAGAACGACGATTATATTTCTTTTTTTCATTTCAATCAAATTTTAACTTAAATCATTAAACCTTAAAAACCAAGACTCACACCCAACATATACTGACGTGCTTGTGGATACACTCCGAAGTCTACCCCCAAAGCAGAATATGTTGAAGGTGTTGCACTTACTTCTGGGTCTAGGCCTTGATATTTTGTGATTGTAAATAGATTTGTTGCACCAATATAGGCACGCAATTTTTTGATACCGGTATTATTACCGAACACCTTATTTGTATCAAAATTATATCCAACCTGCAGATTCTTCAACTTTAAGAAGCTCGCATCCTGAACGTAATAGCTCGAAGAAGCATATTCGTACGCCGATGCCCCCACCACTTGCGACGGAATCATGCTTGAAGGATTTGTTTTGGCATCCCATGCGTCTAAGACACGTACACTTTTTTGGCCTCTAAATACGCCAAAATCCGTAAAATAACGCGTCGCCTCATAATTTTGGTTACCCTTTGACCCATAGAAATAAGCCATAAAGTCAAAATTTTTATAAGATGCATTGATATTGAATGAGTACACAAAATCAGGATGTGGACTACCTATGATCGTACGATCGCTGGCATCGATTTTTCCATCACCGTTAATATCCGCAAATTTAAGTCCGCCTGCTCGCGATTTTCCATCCTCATATTTGGCCACGCTTGCATTTGACATATCTGCATCCGAATAGATACCGATTACCTTATAACCATAAAAAGCACCAATTGGCTCTCCTGGTTTTAAGATAGAAGTTTCCATACTTCTAAAGCTACCGTAAACCTGTTGAGTAACAGAAGGCGCCAAGGCAACAACTTTGTTCACGTTTCGCGATATTGTAGCCGACAGATCGAATTTAAATTGGCTTTCTTGACGTCTTCCATAATGGTAATTCAATGAAAACTCAACCCCTTTGTTTTGCATATCACCAATATTTACATAAGGTGATCCCGCACGACCGGCGGCAACAGCAGGTAATGGTAGCAGGTATAACATGTCTTTCGTTTTCTTGTTATACCAGTCGAAAGAACCATCAAAGTCACCTTGGGCAAGCGTAAAGTCCAAACCAATGTTCAATGCGGATACTTGTTCCCATTTTACATCAGGATTATTATACGCATTCTGCCACATACCGGATGTTAAACTTCCATCGATTGGATAAGAAGAAGAATTAATAGCAACTTGATAGCGATTTAAATATTGGTTAGCTGGAATACGTTGGTTACCCGTTACCCCATAACCTGCTCTGATTTTTAGGTCAGAAATCCATGAAACACCTTTCATGAACTCTTCTTGCGACAAACGCCAAGCCGCACTCGCCCCTGGGAACGTTCCATACTTGTTGTTCGGTCCAAAGTTAGAAGAACCATCGCGACGTACAGTTGCACTTAAGATATAACGATCTTTGAACGAATAATCCACTTTTCCAAAGATCGAAAACAGTGATCCAATTGCACCCGAACCATCACTTACACGACCTGTAGATGCAGCACCCAAATAGAGATAATCAAGACTTGACATCGTGAAAAAGCCATTCCCTTTTCCTGAAATTTGTCTATTACGATTTTGAATTGCCTCTGTGCCCGCAAGAATACTTAACGTATGCTCGTCATTAAATGTCGCTTTGTAATTTAATGTATTTGTCCAGGTCCATTCTTTATTCAATCCAAAATATTCATTTATTCCATTATTAAAACTTCCTTCTGTAAATTCAGGATTTGGATAAGTATAAGAAACACCATTGTAATTCTCATACTTCATACCAAAGCTGCTTCGGAAGGTCAAACCTGAGACAATATCAAATTCACCGAAAACGTTACCGAAAAACATATTGCTCTTGTTTCTATTGTCTTTTGCACGGTAAGCAATAGCTACCGGGTTTTCACCATTACCAAATTGGCCACCAACGGATCCCGCAAAATTTCCACCTTCATCATATACTGGAATAATATTGTGTATACGATATGCAAAACCTAATGCACTACCTTCACCGATATAATCACCAGCAACATTGGTATTTACACCTACACCAAATCCCTCCGTAAAGCTATATTGCATATTCTCCCCAAAACGCAATTTATTGTTGAAAGCCGAAAAACGCGTATTTGAACGAAGATTGTATTTTTCGAACCCCGTGTGAATAATTGTCCCTTTTTGTTTCAGATAACCACCAGAAATCGCGTATGAAGCGTTCTCTCCGCCGCCTAAAACACTAAGCTGATGTGATTGTGTGGGGGCATTTTGAGACAAAGCATCAAACCAGTTCGTTCCGGCCTTATTTGCTTTCGTAATCTGATAGAAGTCCGAACGGCTGCTTGCATCGTATTTATATTTTGACATATCGATATCCGCTGCAGTGATTACATCTTTACCGCCTACTTTAGGTCCAGCGATAAGATAGTCCGGAAGCACATTATTTGTGCCATTTAATCTATTTTCTATATCCAAAGTTTGTTGTGGAGACAACATTTTTGGAAAACGTGAGCTGTTTGGTACTTGTACACCATAGTAAGAATCAAGGTTAAATTGAGGTTTTCCCTCTTTACCAATTTTAGTTGTAATAATTACGACACCGTTGTTTGCGCGTGAACCATAAATTGAAGCTGCTGATGCATCTTTTAACACCTGCATTGTTTCAATATCATTTTGATTCAACCAGCTTAACTTTCCTTCATAAGGCACTCCATCAATAATGTAAAGGGGTTCATTGTTGTTAATCGTACTATAGCCACGAATTTTAATCTGTGGTGTAGAACCAGGAGCGCCGTCCACTACGATCTGAACCCCTGTTGCTCGCCCTTGCAATGCCTCAACAGCACTCGCAGCCGGTGTGGTCTTCAATTCCTTCACATTGACAACAGCGACCGCACCTGTTAAATCTTTCTTACGTTGTGCCGAATAACCTGTCACAACGACCTCTTCCAAGGCGTCTTCTGAACTGCTTAACGAAATTGAAAGATCAGCTTTCGAAGAAACAGTAATCTCAGTGCTTTTGTACCCAATGTAACTGATGATCAACACATCGCCTACTTTACTTTGAATAGTAAATGCACCATTCTCATCGGTCGACGTCCCGGTACTACTTCCCTTTACTTTAACAGAAACCCCTGTAATACCTTGACCTGTAGCAGGATCCTTCACGATCCCCTTGATAGGCGTCTGTTGTACACGCTTTGTTTTCATTAATGAAACGACTTCAACTTTGCCATGGCTAACTAATCCACTGGCAAATCCATGAGTGGTCATTCCTCCCCCAATGAGAAGAGAACTCATAAGCAGAAACCTCTTATTGAACTTTTGGCCCAATATGAGATCAAAACAGCAATTTTTGTCCGTTTTTTTCATCATAATTTTACTAAATAGGTGGTTTAAAAAATTTATGTTTATTCTTTAGTTGTTTTAGCTGATATTGGTTTATTTAAGTTCTTGGTCATTTTTTTTAGGTCTGACGACAACAATGCGATATCGTTGACAGGTTCATTCCCCTTGGTTATTCATTTTTCACTTAATTTGGTTATTTTCCAGAAATGTTAAAATCTGTTAAATAAATGTAAAGAATAATAAATGTAAAAAAAAAGGAAAAATCTTAATTAATTCACAAAGTGCTATAAATCAAGTTATTGTATTTTATACACTAAGCCGAATTGCAATACTATTGTTACACAAGCACATCCTTTTGTTTTCGCTACAGAAAACCTTTCCCAAAATTCAATGTGCTTTGTCAAATATTCTACAAATAGGTCCAAATAACCTAAAAGCTCCTTATATTTGTTGTTGATGAATGTAAGTAATTTATTAGAACGGGCGCTCCGATTTGAGTTCCTATCCAAGGAAGAGGGTGTTTTTTTATATCAAAACGCACCTACAGCTGATTTGACTTTCGTAGCCAATGAATTGCGTAAAATACAAGTGCCACATGGTAAAGTAACCTGGCAGATCGACAGAAATGTCAATACCACCAATGTATGTATTGCAAATTGCAAATTTTGCAACTTTTTCCGCCGTCCCGGTCATGAAGATAGTTACATCACCGATATCGAAAGCTACAAGCAAAAGATAGAGGAAACTTTTAAGTACGGTGGTGATCAACTGCTGCTGCAAGGTGGCCATCACCCGGATTTGGGTATTGAGTTTTACAAAAACCTTTATAAGCAATTAAAAGAGCTTTACCCTACGCTAAAACTACATTCACTCGGCCCGCCTGAAATTGCGCATATTTCCAAGTTGGAGAACATGAGTCATATCGAAGTTTTGAGACAATTGAAAGAAGCTGGACTGGACTCTCTACCTGGAGCCGGAGCTGAAATTCTCAATGATCGCGTAAGACGTCTTATATCAAAGGGAAAATGCGGCGGTAAAGAATGGCTAGATGTTATGCGGGCAGCCCATAAAATTAATCTACCAACTTCTGCCACCATGATGTTTGGTCATATCGAAACAATAGAAGAGCGTTTTGAACATTTGGTGTGGATTCGCGAAGTACAGGATGAAAAACCGCAGGAATCCCATGGTTTTATAGCATTCATCCCTTGGCCTTTCCAGGATGATGGCACCTTATTGAAAAGACTTCGCGGTATTACCAATAACGTAACAAGTGAAGAATATATCCGCATGATTGCTTTGACCCGCATTATGCTTCCTAATATCAAAAACATACAAGCATCCTGGCTCACTGTCGGAAAACGTACTGCTCAATTGTGTCTGCATGCCGGAGCAAATGACTTTGGTTCTATCATGATCGAAGAAAATGTCGTCTCTGCAGCAGGGGCCCCCCATAGATTCACATCTAAATCAATACAGGAAGCTATTTTGGAAGCTGGATTCAGTCCACAACTACGAACACAAAAGTACGAGTTCCGTGAGCTACCAGCCCATATGGTCGAACAGGTCATTAACTATTAATACGATACATTGAAAGACGTCATAAGAAATATTGAAGCAATTATATTTGCTTCTGCGGAAGGAATAGATCTTGCCGACATCAAACAGATTTTGCAGGAAGCATTAGCCATCGAAGTATCCAGAGACGAGCTACGTGACTTGATTAAAAAAATTGAAACGAAGTACCAGGATGAAGATTATGTACTCGAATTACGTTACATCAACAACGCCTATCAGTTTTTGACAAAAGCTGTTTATCATGAATCGATACAACAGCTCCAAAATCATAATAACAAGCGAAAATTAAGTCAATCAGCGCTAGAAACACTCGCCATCATTGCTTACAGACAACCGATAACAAAATTAGAAGTGGAGCAGATTAGAGGTGTCAGCTGTGATTACGCTATTCAACGTTTACTGGAAAAGAAGTTAATCAAAATTGCGGGAAAAGCAGATAGTATCGGAAAACCATTACTTTATGCAACAAGCCAACAGTTCATGGATCACTTCGGAATCAATGGTGTGAGAGATCTCCCACAATTAAAAGACATCGTTACCGAGGACAATGCGATTGGCGAAACAAATGAATAAATAAAATAAAATAAATTTTTATTTTCAAAATACAATTCAACATATTGATTAACAGAAAAATAAAGCTTAATAATTTTTTGAAAAAAAGTTTTAAAAAATAGTTTTCTTCTCTAATTTTACAACATTGAATAAGAAACAATAAAGTATTATTTTATGAACACGGCAACTTTAGCTAACGAAGATCTTGAAGAAGTAAAATTCGCATCTTTCAACGGTCCTGATGACGATGATGATGATTTCGATGATGATTTCGATTTACCTGAAATCGACTCGATTGGAGGATTGGATGACTTCGATGATGACGATGAATTTTAATATTTTAGTGCGATATAACACTACCTATTAAAACACCAGAGTATCATTAAAAAAATAAGGCGTTCAATCAAATTGAACGCCTTATTTTTTACTTTGCCTGATCGATCAATTTATGTAATTCCATCTTGGGAATCATGCCGCTTTGTCGCCATATTTGCTGTCCATTTTTGAACAGCACAAAAGTAGGCACGCCACTTACCTTATAAATCGAAGCAATTTTGGGATTTTTATCTACATCAATTTTAATGATGGATAGATCTTCCTGATAAAATTCCTTTACATCCTGTAAAATCGGCGCCATAGTCTGGCATGGACCGCACCACGTCGCAAAAAAATCCACCAAAACCAGCGAATTTGATTGAATAATCTGGTCAAAAGTAGCCATTATTGATTCTCCTTTACTTCTTCTTGCAATGCCTTATACCCACCTTGGATATTGCATATATGTTTAAATCCTTTAGCACTTAAAATAGATACAGCCACTGCACTCCTATATCCTGATTGACAGTGTACATACAGCTGTTTATTGTCTTTTTTAAGTGTAGAACCAAAATTAACGAAATCTGTTAATGGAATATTCATTGCATTGTCAATATGTCCATTACCAAATTCTTTATTTGTTCTTACATCCACAATATGACCTTGACCTGATCTTTTCCTAAATTCTCCTGCACTAATATTGCTCAATGAGACTACATCTTCGTTACTTTTCCAAGTTTCGATGCCACCATCTAAAACTCCAATAACATGAGTATAACCCAATTTTAATAAATGGTTGTAAACCGTATCCTGACTATCTATTTCTGTAATCAATAAAATTTTTTGCGCTTTATTGGGAAACACTTGTGCCAAAAAGTGATCAAATGGACCTTTAAAACCTATATTTATTGATTTCGGCACAAATCCTTGCAGGAATATATCGCCAGGCCGCGTATCAAGAACTTGAATAGCTGTTTCACGGCGCATTTTTTTAAATTCCTTCAATGTTAATCGTGGTAAATCTGAAGCGGGCTGCGACATCTCGGCCTGATGGTTCTTCGATGCTGCATGCAATTGCACTTGATCATTGAACAGTGCAAAACAGACCCCACATAATGTGATAAAAACGCTACGCATATATTTGACTATTTAAAAGGAATAAGCAGCTTTTCCAATTCCTCAATTTTACCATTGTATATATTTAAGTCCACATTGCCCTGAATGCCTCTGACAGAGCCTTTTTCAGAAAATTGCCAGAAAGCCCAATGCTCCTTGGGGTTCTCAACCCAAAAGTTGTAATTTGCAATCCATAGCGTATAAGCGGCAAACTCCTTTTCCAAAAAATCACTATAAAACTTATCTCCGGAGTAAAGAATGGGCTTTACTTTGTAGTGAGCTTCGACTTCTTCAAGCCAACGTTTTAGCCCAACTTTCAAGCTATCCATAGATTGTTGTTTTGGATGCTCCTCAATATCCAAGACCGGTGGAAGATCGCCAGGCTGTAATTTAACTTTTCGAATAAAATTCTTCGCTTGCTTTACCGAGTTTTCATTGGGTCTAAAATAATGATAAGCCCCTCTCAAAACCGCCCTATTTGCCGTTTTGCTCCAATTTCGACTAAACTTATTATCCATTCCTTTCTCACCCATTGTCGCCCTGATAAACACAAAATCTATCGGAAAATGATCATTGATTGTGCTTACCTTTTGCCAATCTATTTCTTCCTGGTAGGTAGACACGTCTATACCAAACACCTTATCATCGTGCTTGCTCATAATCTCAATATTTCGAATATCGTATTTAGCCTCCTTCGTCAGAGACTTGTCTTTGGAGGTAGCCACACGAAAATAGTATATAATTCCAGCTCGATAATGCCACATTACAAGACAGAGGAAAAACACCAGCATTCCTGCTATCATCCAGATCCACTTTGTTCCTCGGGCTTGACTTCCTTTTGTGCTTGTTTTCTTTCTTTTTAATCGCTGTTGTGCCATGGCACGATGAAGTTACGGCAATAGCAATTAACTCGCAAAATTTTCACAACAATTTATATTTTTGTGTATGATCGTGTACAACCCCAAAGACTGGCTTTCGGCAACTTTCAAGTTGCATAAATCAGATACCTTCAAAAAGTTACTGCCATTTCTTGTTTTAATCGCTTTTTATTCCTGGATGATTGCCTTTCTTGAATTGGAATACCTCAAATTAAATGAAAAGAGCTGGGTCAAAAACATTACCATTGTCCACAATCTTCTCGGTTTCGTTATATCGCTTTTACTGGTATTCCGAACAAACACAGCCTATGATCGTTGGTGGGAAGCCCGAAAGCAATGGGGTACATTGACCAATATAAGTAGAGCCTTTTCGTACAAACTAAATGCCATGCTGGATGTAGATGACAAAGTGAACCGTAGCTTTTTTAGAAAGGCAATCCCCCTATTCGCAGAGACACTATACGATTTTTTAAGATCGGATTACACCAAGTTTATGCTCGACGAAAACGAACACCCTGAGTTAAAAGCTTTGGATAATAAAAAACATGGCCCCAATCAAGTTTCTACCATGATCTTCCACAAAATCAATGATCTATATAAAGAAGGAACTATAAGTGGCGATCAGCTTATTATCCTTAATGAGGAAATTACTACTATGACACATGTTTGTGGAGCTTGTGAACGTATTAAAAATACGCCAATACCATTGGCATATAGTGCATTTATCAAGAAGTTCATTATCTTCTATACCATGACCCTTCCAGTAGGTTACGTTTTCTCCATCGGTTACTTTGTTGTGATTGCTGTACCATTTATTTTATATGTTTTAGCATCTCTCGAATTAATTGGCGAGTCCATTGAAGAGCCATTTGGTATCGACCAAGACGATTTACCGATCGACAAAATTGCGGCCAACATCAGGAAACACTGCCATGAGATTATCCCTGTATAGCCTTTTTTAAAAACAATCTAGCTCATTTTCAAACCCTAAGACTATCTATAGAAAATAAGTTTTGTAAATCTATTCGAAATTTCTACTTTTGTCGCGGAGAGTTGGCAGAGTGGTCGAATGCGGCGGTCTTGAAAACCGTTAACTGTCACAGGTTCGGGGGTTCGAATCCCTCACTCTCCGCAGAAAAAGCCTTTCAGAAATGAAGGGCTTTTTGCTTTATAGCTGGATTCAAAGCCCCAGCTGGCTGGGCTGCCAACACATCCCCATTCAATCTGGTTTACCAGCTATTCTCCCTATCAAAAAATCAATTTTCTTACAGCACTACACCATTCGAATTACCACATTGTTACTCCGAGAAAACAACATTTTACGCAACTCTACCTTTCCCCATGCACGATTTTTAACTTTTTTCACTCTTTTATGTAATAATCTGTAATTCATAACATCTAATACGCAGAATATTCTAGGCAACCCTAATTATTGGTTTTATGTTCAATTCTTATGAAAACTATTGTTCTTCGTATCAATAAAGATTTACGGAACTATATATGTTATTTCATCAAACTCGGTATTTAAATACTTTTACTTATGATATACGGATCGGCATATACACAAAAAAATATGATTTTCAGGTCAACATCTATGGAAAAGGAACACCGATGAATCTTATCACAGGATATAGCTGTAGTGGAGCGTATGGACAGAAACCGATTTTCGTGTTAGGCAGTAAATACGAAACGCTGGAAAAATCACAGCAAATTCTTTCCCAACAATATAAGTATGTAAAAAAGCTAACTTTACACACTACCAACAGTAAGCATTTTAATATGTATGACCAGCCGATATGGTTTTTTGAACTAGACACATTTTTAAAATAACCCGATGACCAACAAAGAAAACTTTGAGATTATTTATAAAGAATATGCGCCGGCCATCCGCAAGTTATGCCTCAGTTATACTGGAGACCCAGATAATGCAGATGATTTAGTCCAAGAGACCTTCATTATTGTATGGAAAAAACTCGACGGTTTTCGCAATGATGCAAAATTAAGCACCTGGATCTACAGAATAGCGATCAATAATTGCTTGACGAGCATGCGAAAAAAGAATCAACATGTAAAAAAAATAACTGACTCAAACTACATCGATATACCCGAGGATTCAACGAATGAAAAAGTACAACAGATTGATCTGCTGTATAAATGTATCAGCAAACTAAAAGAAGCGGATAGAGTACTGATCACATTGGTATTAGATGAAAAACCTTATGAGCAAATAGCAGAAATTACGGGAATTACAGAGAATAATCTCCGTGTTAAAATCCATCGAATTAAAAAAGAATTAACTGAAATTTTCCATAAATATGCAAGACTTTAACGATTTACAACATCTTTGGAAACAGGATAGCAAACAACATATCTTGTCCCCAAAACGCCTGAGTAAGGTCAAAGACTTTCGTCAGGAATTAATAAGGAAAGAAATAACCGGTGCTGTGTTATTGCTTGTAACAGGATTAATTATTCTTGCGCTAGCATATTTCCTTGATTTTAGACACAAAACGCTGGCATTGTACACAGCGATGTTTATCGTATCCTGCCTTTGTTTTATACAGGCATCCTTAATGATGACCACTGTAGGTAAAATCAAAAAGATCAATGAAGTAGCTTTACCTACCGAGCATTTACAACAGTGGCAACAGTTTGATTCCTTTAGAAAGAAAAGAATTCATTGGAATATGCCCATTTATCATTTAATTCTCTGTATAGCAATCTCGATCTATCTTCGGGAAATCCTAGTGGGTGCCAGTTTCAACTATTATTTACTCACTTACCTTCCAACCTACAGTTGGATGCTATTTTCCTACTTTTATTTAGGCAAACGACAACTCGCTAAAATTGATCGATCCATCAACGAAGTTATTTTTGAATTACAAGAACTAGAACGACAATTCGGGAATTGAAAAATCGGATCGTGTTTGCTTCTTAAAAATACTTTCATAGCTCCATTTTTAATTGCAATTTCCTTAAAACAAGGTTATGATCACATCTAAAGCGAAAATATCCACCAAGGCGGAGTTTTTTTTGTCGCCAATATGACATCGGAAAGAGGGGCACCCCTTAAAAATAACCAACTGGTATTCAACTACATTTCTATTTAAGAGTGCTAAAACTGCTTTTAAACAAAGAAAAATGTAAAATAAGTTTTGTAATTCTACCCAAAATTTCTACTTTTGTCGCGG